>CACEDQ010000005.1 GCA_902558375.1 uncultured SAR86 cluster bacterium | reverse complement strand
ACTTTATATCCAGATTGGGGGTTACAGGCTCTACAACATCTGGGGTCTCAAGTTTTGGTGGAGGCGGTTTTTTTGGTGGTGGTGGTTTTTCAGGTAGCGCCCTTTCTCTTTCATTAAGATAATCATTTTTCTTGAGTCTAACAAAATCTACCATACTGGAATCTTTTATAGAATCAAATGCTTTGCCTGAGGGCAAAATAATTATGTAGATTATTAAAAAAATAAAAAAAGTACTAAATAATCCTCCTGCTAAGGCAAGAGAATTTTTATTAGATAGATCAATCTTTTTGAGCAGCGATTGATACATTCTGAACTCCAGCAAGTCTTACCTGATCCATTGTCTCTACAAGAAAGCCTGTTTTTGATGCCTCATCTGCTTGAATAATTACAGAGCCTTCTGGATTTTCAGCTTTAAGCCTTTCAACATTAGCTCTAACAGATCTTAGATCAATTCTTCTCTTGTCTATCCAAATCTCATCATTGGCAGTAATTGCTATTAATATATTACCTCTTTCATCCCTTACTGCTGTTGATGCATTTGGTCTATTAACCTCAACACCAGTCTCTTTAACAAATGATGTAGTAACAATGAAAAAAATAAGCATGATAAAAACTATATCAAGCATAGGGGTGATATCTATTGTTGATTCATCTCTTTCTTTATTTCTTCTTTTGATCATATTTTAATTTGCTCTATATCATATTTGATATTAAGTACTGATTTTTCAATAGCTGATTTAATACCAGTAAGCATAAATAAACCAACAATTGATATAAATAAGCCTGTCATTGTTGGAAGTGTTGCTCTTGCAATACCCGACGCCATAGCACGAGCATTTCCTGTTCCTGTAATGGCCATAATATCAAAAACCTCAATCATACCTGTGACTGTACCAAGCAGGCCAAGTAAAGGACAAAGTGCTATTAATCCTTGTATAAGCAAAATATTTTTATTTGCTTTCAAGTTAATGATTGAGATATTTTTAATCTTTATTTTATTATGCAGCCACTCATTTTTTGTTCTAGAGTTATCAATATCATCATAAGCATCTTTTGATAAGCTATTGATTTCAGTCATATAAAAAATAACTCTTTCTATTAATAGGCTTGTCATGATTATTGCTAATAAAAATAAGACAACAATAATTGGGCCTCCTCTATCAAAAAAATCCAGTATAGAGGTAAAAGGAAGAGCTAAGTAGTAAAGCATTATTTAATAGATGATGAGGCTACAAAACCAATGGCCTGCTCCTCATATATCTGCGTTATAGCCCTACTTCTTGAATCTAAAATATTATGAATGAATAACAATGGAACAGCGGCAATTAGGCCTAGCATAGTAGTAACTAATGCTTGTGAAATTCCACCTGCCATTAATTTGGGGTCTCCAGTTCCAAATAAGGTTATTGCTTGGAAAGTTTCAATCATACCAATAACTGTACCTAATAATCCTAATAATGGGGCTACAGCTGCTAATAGCTTAATGATACTAAGGTTTTTTTCCAATGCTGGGGCTGCTTTTGCTAAAACATCCTCAAGCTGAGCTTCAAGTTCCTCTGGATTATCACCAGCATGTTGATTATAAATTTTGTTTAGCTTACCAAGAGTAGAGCTATCAGAATAATTACCCGTTTCTAATTCATTATTAATTGTCATGGATTCATTTCGTAAAAATAGAAACTGAATAACTCCCATTGCAATACCTGCAGCGAGAATTATAAGAATAACGTAACCAACAAACCCTCCCTGATTGATTCTCTCAAGAAAGCCTGCTCTATCAATGAGTTTGGTTAACAAGGAACCTCTGGTAGGATCAATGAAAACTTCTTTGTATTCAACATCATTATTTTGAAGTTTTTTTGCAGATCTTCTTATAGATCTTTCTGGTTGTTTTGCTAAATATTCGAGAACATTTTGCTCACTTACAAGATTTAAATAATTTCCATTTGATACAGAGTTAAATACACCAATTCTCATAACATCAGCATTTATTAATTCACCTGATTTAGAGAGAATATTAGTGTTATAAACTTTTACTTTACCACTTTGATTGAGCTCATTAAGTATTTCGTACCACAATCGGTCTAATTCATCAGAAGTGGGAAGATCTAAACTTTTTCTTTCAGCTAAATCACCCAAAAAATCAATTCTTTCTGGGTATTCAATATTTGTTAATGAAAGAGAAAATTGACCTTTAGATTCTCCAGCAGTTTGTCTTACGATTCCAAAGAGTTCACCAAATGAACCAAGTTTTAGTGTTAGCTGCTCTTCAAGTTCTGAGAGTTTTTTATCATTATTTTCATATTCTTTTGTAAGTCGATCACTTCTATCTTCTTCAGCATTGAGCTTTTTTTTCATTTGATTTAACAAATATTGTTGTCTATTTTTATCAGATAAAAATTTATTTAGTCTTGCCTTATCTTGTTCAGCTCTTATTGATGCCGTTGTTTTAACTGCTTCAACCAATAAGTCCAAATCAGTAATAACAGGAGTTACTGGCTCTTCAGAGGAATTTTCTTGTGCAAATAATCCAATTATTAAAAATGGTAGTACAAAAATCTTTTTATTCATCATCATTCCTATAAACCGGTATTTTTATTAGAGCAGGAGGCGCTTGCTTAGATGCGACCTTTAAAGCATCTGCTGTTGATCTTTTGATAGATGATGTAGCCTCTTCCCATGAAGAAGTATTTGTATCCCAGTAGCCTCCTTTACTTCCATCAACAGTTAAATAGGTTAAAGCTATTCTTCCAATTCTTAAAAAATCAGCACTTGTTTCAATGCCCTCGATAAGAATATTATCTCGATATGACTCAATAGTTCTGCCATATTCAAGTTCAGTTTTGTAGGCTTCAATTATTAACCTAAATTTTTCAGAAGTTGAGACATCCCCTCTATCCATTGTTATTTTTAAATTATCTAATCTAGATTTTCTTTCAGTTTGAAGAAAAGGCAAATCTAACTGAATGAAATTTTCTAGTCCATCAATCATTCTTAACATAAAAGGTACAATTCTTTGGTTAGTTTTATCAAGTTCGTCAATTTTTTGAAGAATGCTTTCTATTTCTTCAATTTGAGAATTAATTATTTTTTGTACCTGATCATTATAAAGTTTTAAGGAATCGTATTCTTTAGAAGTCGATTGGTAATCTGCTAATAATATTCTTGTCTGCTCATCTAGTTTTACAATTTGTTCTTGAGTAAGTCCTGATTTTTCAATGCTAGATGTTGATAGTTTAATAGTATCTTTGACGGTAGTGTCCTCTTCTGTGACTGATTGAGCAAAAATTGAGGCGCAAAAAATTGTCGTAATATATATATATTTCATGGCAGTATTTTAAAGCAAAAAGGAGGCCTAAGCCTCCTTTTTTTTAAGTTATTTTCCTAGAATCTTATTTGATAAGTTAAGAAGGCTTGTGGGCCAAATCTAGGATATCTGAATGAATTAAAGCCATAAGGATAGAATGAACTACCTTGGTCGTAGGCCACATCAGTGTCAGGTATTTGATCAAACACGTTAGTAACTGTTAGAGAAATAAATGAATCTTGAGTAATATCATATCCAACAGTGACGTTAGTATCAAAGTAAGGACTCATAGTTTTACCATAATATCCTTCCATATGACCAACTCTTAGAGTTGATGTACTCGCGTACCAGTCTCCTCTTTCCCAAGCAAGTCTAATTGACTGTCTTGATCTAGGAGTATAGATGCTATTCATGTAACTAACTAAAGGATCTCCAATATCTTCAGCATACTTCAGGTCGATCTGATTTGTATTTACAATTGAGAAGTAGAAATCACCAAGTGAATCTGTAACCCAATTATAGCTTAATGAAGTATCTACACCTATAAATTCTTGTCCAGCAATGTTAACTGGTGTTTCATATAGTGCTGTGATTGAACCTTCAGGTAAAACATTGTCATATGCCTCTGGTGTAAAGTCTTTACCACCTCTGACAATTGATGCATATACTTGCTGACAATATGAATCAGGATATGTAATGTTACCAGCTGAGAAATCTCCAGCTTCTTGTGCTCTACATATAGCTTCGTCTCTAACAATAGTACCTAAATCTTTAGTAGATACAATGTCACCAAGCTTAATATGGAAAGCATCAAGTGTTACAACAAAGCTGTCATATGGCTCCCATACAAATCCCATTGAGTAAGAGTCACCTTCTTCTTCTTTAAGGTTTAAGTTACCAGTTGTTACACCATCAATATTGATAATGTCATAGCCAGGAGCTGCTGTTAAACAACCCTCACCTGATACACCCCAGTCTCCTGAAGCATAGCACTGATAGTAGTCAGTCTCAGAAGTATAGAATCTTCTCTCACCAACAAATGAGTAAGGCAAGTCAGGAGCTTTAAATGATTCTGACCATGATGCTCTAAATAAGAAGTTGTCAATCGGTCTCCACTCAAGAGATGCACCCGCTGTTCTTCTATCAACATTAACTTTACTGCTGTCGTACTCGTCAAGTCTTGTTGAAACGTTAATAAGTAATTTTTCAGTAACTGGAATTGATAGCTCTACACCAAATGCAGTTCTATCTCTTTCACCGCCACCGTCAACACCACCAATACCCCAAAGCTTTCCTTCTTTGTTAAGAGGGCTAAGTTGAACGTCATAACCTTTAGTTTGATGCTCAACAACAGCAGCAAAACCTAAAGGACCGTATGGTAGTTGCATTATGTCACCAGTAATAGATGCTTGCCATAACTCTGAAAAAGCATCTGCTGGTTCAACATTATCAACTCTTAATGATTCAAGATCTTCACTTGATTGAGTAGATAGATACCAATCCCAGTTATAACAGTTTGGCTGACTGTAAGATGCTGAATAAGCATACCAACCGTATACGTCATCAACTTCTCCGTTGGCAGGATTACCATCTATCAAATCATTGGTATCAAGTACACAAGGGTTACCCCATCCGTCTACTCCTCCAATGTTATGAATTTTGTCATACAAAGCAGAAGCTAAGAAGTTTCTACCTGTTGAAACAACATCATAAGTGTTGTCTGTGTATGAAATATCCCACTCATATCCGTTAGACAAAACACCTCTTGCGCCGAAATCGAAAGTAGTTGTTTCTTCCTCGTAACTTGTTCCTCTTGTAGCATTAGTAAAGATTTTTTGAATTCTGAAATCCATCATAGCTGCAACAGCACCTGCATTAGGCTGGCCGGCTGGAACTACATAGTTCTGTGTAAATGCAGAACCATATTTTTGAGGACCAGCAACCCAAACAAATGGTGTAAATAGATTATCTAAAGTACCAGCTGTGTCTGTTTCTAAATGAACGACTTTTGCATAAAGTTCAACTTTATCAGTTAACTCATATGTACCTGATAAATATACAGAAGCTCTTTTTCTTTCGTTAGTTAACGTACCATTTGAACTACTATCAAATCCACAATATGTACCATAAAAAGGTGGTGCATAAGATGCATGCATTTCAGGTGGAGCTAATGTATATCCAGGATCAGCGTCCTCACAAGTTGTGCTTAATGGTATTCCAGAAGTAAGATCTACTAACTGGCCATAAGGAACATTTGTCATACCTGGATGTAAATGAAGTGGATAATAATATTGATCTCTTATTAAAAGACCTCTTGAAAGTAATGGAACCGATCTACTTGAATCTTCCCATGAGTCATGCTCACTTCTACTTTGAATTGGAATTGGTTGCTCATCTCTGAACTCTAGAGCATATGTATATGAAAGTCTGTCAGTAAAACCACCACCAGCAAATTCGATGTTTACAGTTTCACCACCAGTGCCGGCACCAACACCGCCACCAACTTGAACTCTAACAGTCTTATCTTCAAGACCATCAACTAGAATAATATTAACAACACCAGCAACAGCATCTGAACCGTAAATTGATGATGCACCAGAAGTTAGAACTTCAATTCTATCAACAGCTGCTAAAGGAATAGCTGCATAGTTAAAAGATGCTGACTCACCATTATATGGGAAGGGATAATCAGCTGTTCTTTTACCGTTAACAAGAACAAGAGTTCTTCCAGGACCAAAATCTCTTAAGTTAATTGGTTGTAATGAACCGTTAAATCCAGCTTGGAAGTTTTCACCATTAACACTACCTGTATTTTGAGTAAGATTACTAACTGCATCATAAACAGTTTGGAAACCTTGAGCTTCAATATCAGATCTAGTGATTGTTATTAAAGGTGTTGCTCCTTCTATATCTGTTCTTTTAATTCTTGAACCAGTAACACTAACTCTTCCAAGTTCCTGAACACCATCATCAGATGAGCTTGAACTGTCAGAAACAGTTGATTCTGATACAACTTGCTCTTCTGCAGAAGAATCAGATGAAGACTCAACAACAACAGGCTCTGAAGTTGCTTCCTCTCCTGGATTGTCTGCATACAGACTTCCAAAAGTCAGTATTGCAGCTAGAAAAAATAAATTTTTGTTTAACATAATAAAATCCCCTTTATTAAATGTTTATTAATAGTCGCTTAAAGCAACACAATACATGCGCATTTAGCGCATCTATATAGTGAAGAATACATATATACCTATTCTTTGTAAATACTTTACTATTTTTTATTTTAATTAAAATATTTTATTTTTTAACAGTAAGCTTCAGTGAATGTAAAGCATACTTGACATTGTATAAATCTCTAATATATATTCGTTATATATAGCTAAAGTTTCTAATTTATTAGCTGCTATATATGTGATATAAATCCAATTTTAATTCAGGAAAAGATATGTACAACTTATATAAAAAAATACTAACTACAAACATTATTACTGTTGTTTCAATATTCTCATTTACATTAGATATTTCTGCTAATGAACAAATTCCAATAGAAAAACTAGTTTGTTATGGGAAAGGTACAAATCAGGCACTATCACCTTCTGGAGATTATTACGCTGCAATGGTTCCAGTTGATAAAAATATTTGCGACATTAAAGATGAATCTGATCAAGAAGCTATGTCTACAAAAAGAGTTTTAGTTGTGACTGACCTTGCAACAATGACTCCTAAAGTTATCTCAGGTACTACATCTGGTTCTGCTGTAAGTGATTTTGCATGGATTAATGATGAGACTCTTTTGGTATCAAGAGATGGAAGAGCAAGTTTAGATTCTGCAAGTATTTATACTGTAAAAAGAGATGGAACAGATACAAAATTACTAATTGCTGCAAAAAGATTTAAAAATAAGCCTGGATTAGAAATTCCTTTTGTTTATTCTATATTTCCAAAGTTTCCAAATAAAATTTTAATCACAATTAATAGAAATAGTAATTATAGAGAATTTCGGGATTTATATTGGTTAGATATTAATACCAAGCAAACAAAATTGGTTGCAAGAGTACCAACAATTAAAAATGAAGCTGTTGCTAATTGGCTGCTGGACTGGGATGGAAATCCAAAAGGTTTTAGTACATTTACAGATGATGGCCCAGATATGGGTCTTGTGACTTCATTCTACAAATACGACAAAAATGGAAATCATAAAAGAGTTGGTAAATGTAGACATCAGGAAGCATGTTTTTCACCAATATCATTTGATATAGATAATAAAACTATTTTAGGTGTTGGCCAAGCTGTCAAAAAAGATGGAACTATATTAAATGAAACAGATACAAATGCCTTATGGGCAATGGATTACGATACAGAAGAATATGTTGAAATGATTTATCATGATCCTGATTTTGATATTTCCAGCCCTTTACAAGGTGATAACACTCTTAATCTTTGGTTTGATGAAACCGGTGATGGTTTATTCGGATTCTCATATCAGGCAGATAAACCAGTTGACATATTTTTTGATGGTTTTTTTCAATCAGTTGTTAAGTCACTAGAAGGTGCTTTCCCTGGAGAAAGAATAGCTTTAACAGATTGGAGTCAAGATCTAACAAGATTCTTAGTAAATGTAAGAAGTGATACCAACCCTGGAGCTTCATACATGTTTGATATTTCAAAAGGATCATTGTCTTTGATTGCTGACTATGCTCCGTGGATGAAAGACTACAAGCTGGCAAAAATGCAGCCATTTACTTATAAAGCAAGAGATGGTTTAAAGCTTCATGGTTATATAACCCTTCCAGCTAATTATAAAGAAGGTACAAAGATACCTTTTATATTGCATCCGCACGGAGGACCTAATGCGAGAGACTATTGGGGATACAATCCAGAAGTTCAATTTTATGCATCAAGAGGATATGGCGTAATTCAACCAAATTATAGAGGCTCTACTGGTCATGGTAGAAAAGAAATGATTCTTGCTAATCATCAGATGGGTAAAACTATGCAAACTGATAAGTATGATGCTTTGATGTGGGCAAATGAACAAGGCTATGTTGATATGGATAATGTATGTATATCTGGTGCAAGTTACGGAGGTTACGCTGCGATGCAAGCGGCAACAAAAAATCCAAATATGTTCAAATGTATTATTACTTACGTTGGAACTTTTGATTTAACTTCAAAAGATCTCAGAGGATTAATGTGGAGTAAGATTGGTATGCCAATGGAGTATATCGAAAAAGGAAACCCAGACGTGCCTGAAGACTATAAAAACTTATATGAAAATAGTCCAATTTTCCATGTTAAGAATGTTGATGATCCAGTCTTAATTATAACTGGTAGAAGAGACGTTCAAGTTAGGTATCAAGAAACTGTAGATATGGTGTCTGAACTTAAAAAACACGGTAAATATTATGAGTACATCATAAAAGGTGATGAAGGCCATGGTTTTAGAAGTGAAGTTGCAAATTTAGCTTTATACAAGGACTATGAGCAGTTTCTTGGAAAATATTTAAAGACCTCTAAAAACTAGAAATTTCAGTTTGATTTTGACCTAATATGAGGGCATGAATATCACTCGTGCCCTCATAAGTATTAACTGCTTCTAAATTCATTGAATGTCTAACCACATGGTACTCATCAGAAATACCATTACCCCCATGAATATCTCTAGCTGCTCTAGCGATATCCAAAGCTTTTTGACAATTATTTCTTTTAACCAAAGATATCATTTCTGGTTTAAATTTCTTTTCGTCAATTAATCTTCCAACACGAAGAACTGTTTGCAGGCCTAAGGTTATTTCCGTCTCCATATCAGCTAGTTTTTTTTGAATTAGCTGTTTTGCAGCTAAAGGTTTATTGAATTGAATTCTTTCTTTTGCATAATTTAAACTAGCATCCCAACAAAATTCTGCTGCACCTAGTGAACCCCATGCAATACCATATCTTGCCATATTCAGGCATGAAAATGGCCCTCTAAAACTTTGCACTTCTGGAAGCATTTTATCCTCAGGAACAAAAACATTATCAAGAAATATTTGACCTGTTACAGATGCTCTTAGTGAGAATTTTCCTTCAAGAGTTGGAGTGCTTAAACCCTTTGAATCTCTATCAACGATAAAACCTCTTAAAACACCCTGTTCATCTTTAGCCCAAATGATTAATACATCGGCAATTGGCGAATTTGTAATCCAAGTCTTCGACCCATTTAAAATAAAACCATTATCAGTATTTTTTGCATGGGTTTTCATAGATGCAGGATCTGAACCTGCATCAGGTTCTGTTAAACCAAAGCAGCCAATTAGATTACCTTTTGCCATTTCAGGCAAGTAGAAATTTTTTTGATCTTCAGAGCCAAAGTTGTATATAGCATGCATAGCTAATGAAGTTTGAACACTATATGCAGATCTATAACTTGAATCTACCCTTTCGATCTCTCTTGCAATAAGTCCATATGAGACATAATTGACACCAGCGCAACCATAGCCATTTATTGGCGCCCCGAGAAAACCCATTTCACCCATTTCTTTATATATGTTCTTATCGAATACTTCGTTTCTATTGGCATCGAGTATTCTTGGCATAAGTTCTGACTGACAATAATCTCTTGCAGAATTTTTTATACTTCTTTCTTCTTCAGATATTTGTTGATCAAATAATAAGATATCTTTAATCATATTTTATAAACCCTCTACTCTAATAATACCAAACCTCGGTGAAGAATATGTAAAAGAGTTTTTGTTTAGCTCAGTAGTGACTATCTTAATCATTTGATTGCTGTTTCCACAGATTATCATTAAGGGTAACTCTTTTTGATATCGCAAAACAAAATCCAATACTTCTTCTGCAACATCCATATGTCTTAAGCCGTGAAGATCTAGGTGGGTAATACCCCTTTCTTGAAAAACATTCATGCTCTATTATTACCTAGTTATAAGTAAATTATAAAAAATATGGCAAAACTTCATTTCTTTTACTCAACAATGAACGCTGGTAAATCCACATCATTACTTCAATCCAACCATAACTATAAAGAAAGTGGCTTAGATACAATGATTTTCTTACCAAATGAAACAAGTGAACATTCGGAGGGCAATATTATTTCTAGAATTGGTTTAAAAGCTAAGGCTATTATTGCAGATAAAGATTTTAACTTTATTGAATTTATAAAAGATAATAAAACTGCTAATTTGAGCTGTATATTAATTGATGAGGCTCAGTTTTTAACTAAGTCACAAGTAAGACAGTTAGGTGAGATTGCTGATAGGTTAAATTACCCAGTAATGTGTTATGGAATTAGAACAGATTTTAGAGGTGAGCTATTTGATGGTAGTTCTGAATTATTGGCTTTGGCAGATAATCTTGTAGAGTTAAAAACAATATGTTCGGAGTGTGCAAGAAAAGCAACAATGGTTATTAGAAGAGATAAAGATGGCTCAGTTATAACCGAAGGTTCAAAGGTTGTTGTTGGTGGAAATGATATTTACACCCCAGTTTGTCGTAAACATTTCAGAGAATTAACTAAGTTAGTTTAAATACTTATTTCACCCTTTAAGTATTGAACAGCTTTACCACCAATAAATACTCTATCGTTCATATCTTCACAATATAAAACCCCGCCTCTTTGAGATAATTGTTTGGCTTTTAAAGAGGTTTTATCTAATCTTCTCGACCAATACGGTATAAGAGTTGTATGCGCAGAACCTGTAACAGGGTCTTCATTAACTCCAGCTGAAGGAGCAAAAAATCTTGAGACAAAATCATAATGTGTCCCAGGCGCTGAGACTATTAATCCCCTTACATCTGAGTTATTAAGTAGTTGAAGATCAATATTAAGATCTTTAACCTCATCTTCAGACTCTACAATTGCCAAAATATCATTTCTTCCTTTATATAAGTCATTTACTTTGGTGCCAATGATTTTTTCTACAAACGAAACGTCATCATATTTTCTAAGGTTGTCTTTTGGAAAATCTAAAATAAGCAAATCATCTTTTCGTGTGACTTTTAAAACACCGTTTTTTAAAGATTGGACTTTAAATTCATCTTTTTGCGGCTGGATATATTTAAAAAAAATAAAAGCTGAAGCAAGGGTTGCATGCCCGCATAGATCTATTTCACATAAAGGTGCAAACCATCTTATATGATACCCATCTTGATCTTCTCTAATAAATGCAGTTTCAGAAAGATTATTTTCTGCTGCAATTTTTTGCATTAAATCTGAATCATTAATCTGCGAGAAGACTACAGCAGCAGGGTTTCCAGAGAATAACTGATCTGTGAAAGCATCTACATAATATATAGGCAGCTTCATAGATTAAGCTAATAATGCTTCTTTAACTGCCTCATGAACAACCTCTGAGTTTTTAATATTTAACCCATTGGCTAAATGCTTGTTGTCATTTAAAGCTTGATCAATACCTTTATTAGCTAACTCTAGAACATATGGCAATGTTGCTTTATTTAATGCAAGCGTTGCTGTTAGGGGAACAGCTCCAGGCATATTAGTTACGCAATAGTGAATAATTCCATCTTTATTATAAGTAGGGTTATCGTGGGTAGTAGGTGTACTTGATTCAAAGCATCCGCCTTGATCGATTGAAATATCTACCATAACTGAACCAGGTCTCATGCTCTTTAGCATTGAATTTTTTACGACCTTAGGCGCCTGTTTTCCAATTACATATACGGCACCAATAACTAAATCTGAGACTGTTAAAGCTGCTTCTATTGAGGACTCAGTAGATTGAATATATTCAATATTAGAATTACCATAAATACTTTCTAGTTCCTTTAACTTCTTCTCCGATAAATCAATAATTTTAATATGAGCCTTGTTTTCAATAGCCTTCTCAATAGCTTGCTTCCCAGCTACACCAGCACCAATTACAGTAACCGTTCTTGGAGTAACATCCTCAAAGGAACCAATTAAAGTTCCCATACCGCCATTTGGTTTTAATAAATGATAGGAGCCAACAACTATGCTTAACTGCCCTGCTATAGCACTCATCGGAGACAGCAATGGCATTGAGCCATCTTCAGAAGTAACTGTTTCTAAGGCTATACCAGTTACTCCAGTGGAGGCCAAATCAAGACCAGTTTGAGGATCGCCTGCCAAATGCAAATAAGCAAATACAGTATGTCCTTCATTTAAATATTTAAATTCTTCTGGAACAGGTTCTTTTACTTTTACAATCAATTCAACAGCAGCATAAAGCTCATCTGGTGTTTCTAATATAGTTGCACCCGCATTAATGTAGTCTGAATCTAAAAATCCAATTTCAGAACCAGCATCCTTTTGAACAAAAACTTCGTGATTATTATCAGTAATCTGCTTAACTGAATCAGGAGTAAGACCTACCCTGTATTCATTATTTTTTATTTCCTTTGGAACACCAATTTTCATGTAAAAATTATACACTTTTATAATTAATAAATTGTTAAGAATTATTGTTTATAAAAAACTAAAGAGAGATTCCAAAAAACTCTTCGACAGTATCATGAGCAATAGACTGTAAGAAATCTATATCAGCTTTATCAACTTGACCAAAATAATCATATTTAATACCAATTGGAGAACGTTGAGTTATCGATGAATACACAACACATGAGGCTAAATATGTTCCTAAAAGACTTGGGTGTGAGCCGTCAAAAAATTTGTGTAATTCAATTTTTGGATTGGCCTTATATGCTTTTTCAAATGCTATACCAACTGGAATCACTAAAGCATTATTTTTATTACCAGCTTCGATATACATTTGTTTAATGTCCTTGATCATCTGTGGATTTGTCTGCTTGTGCGGAGGTACATATGCATGAATCATATATAGGGCAGCTTCAGCACCAGATTTTTGAATTTTAGTTATATTTTTTTTGACTTCTTTTGCAAAAATGTCTCTTTCTTTTTTAGTATCAGTCTCCCCACTACCACCTTGAAGAATTACTAACTCAAAAGGTCTTTTTGCTCCAATCTTTTTGTGTTTCAAAGGATGATCAATATTATGATGCCAGGACCTAGAACCACTAATTGTTACCAGTTTATAGTTGGTAGTTTTTATCTTTTTTTGATAAGACTCTTCAAGCATTCGTCTTACGTGATTGTGAAGACTATCGTTATAGTACAAATAACTATTGCCAATAAATAAAATCTTTTCAGGGTTTTTATTTTTTAAACTAAAAACTTCAACATCTAGAGCAAATAACACACAAGGAAGTATAGTTAATGAAAGCAGCTTATATTTCATAATAAAACTTTTAGGGAATTAGTTTAATTTGGCTGTAAAAATGGGTCAACAATATCTAATTCAATGGAAAGTATGTTGCCATCTTTACTTATACGATCTATTTTTGATTTAATTTCTAAAATATCCTCTGATTTAAAAACTGCAACATTGATATCACTCAGACTAGTTACAAAAGTGATCTGATGCTTATCAGCATAATCATTTAAATTAGGAAGTTTTTTAAATTTAATTAAAAAATGTCCATTGAATAACAACAATCTATTATCAACCCCTTTAATTTGAATATATTCTTGGGGTTGCAAAATCATTCCATCAGACATATTTCCACTTTGAATTTCCTCATTCAAAATATTAAATTTCTTTTTGAAATTCAATTCAACTCCTTTAAAGGGTTCTTTTAAATATGCATCTTTACCGAAACTATCAAATTCAGTGTTGTACTTTAATTTATTAGAAATTAATTCCTCTTCAGAGGTAAGCTCTGAATAAAAACTAAAAATTAAAAACATGCTAAAAAAATAATGCATTTGAATATGATTAAATTTAATTTCCATACAACTCTATTCCCCATCTCTTCAAAACACCTGTGGTGCCCTCAGAGTAATCTCTAGCTTCTAATATCCAATCACCTTCCATATTTTCACCATAAAAACCACTTACTCCAATATCAAAATAATATCCTCCACCAGGGTTATTTAAATTAGTATATGGCTGCATTATGTTTAAAATAGTTCCATCTGGTGATTGAAGTCTAAAACCGACAGACCAAGGTTCAGTATGATCAAAGTCTATGCTTACTCTTACAAATTCAATCTTACCATTTGAACCGCTTGGCTTGGTTAATGCTAACTGAACACTTCCGCCTGAATTATCAGGTATTTCTCCATTTACTGTTTCGCTGATAAATCCAGTTGTAACAAAGGAACCAAGATTATTTGCTGTAAAGTCTTTAGCAACATTAACTGCAGCTGATGCGTCTACCTTGCCAAAACCATACCAATTATGGTGTTCATGTCCAGCAGCATTTTGAACCCATGAATACTGTGTAACTCCATCAACAGCAGTTGATCTAGTTGCATCAATTTTTGCAGAAGTGTTTACTAAAATATGTTTAACATCTCTCCAAGTTAGGTCTGGATTAGCTTCCAACATTAGTGCAACTACTCCTGAAACTGTTGGTGCAGCAGCTGATGTTCCATTAAAGTGGCTATTATAATTACAATCAGGATTTAAATTTAATTGCTCAGAAAAGTTATAGCCTGCAAGATTAAATTTATTTTTGCCATAGCTGCTATTATCACCAGATCTTGAATATCCCAAACTACAACTAGACCTATCAACTGTCATTATTGCTGGATCAAGACTAACACCACTAACATTGTAAACATTAGAATCATAGCCAAACTCTCCACCAAAACCAGAAACCCAAATAGATGAACCTGGCGTAGAGTATGAAGTTTTTTCTCCATCAGCGCCAAGAGCCCCTACTACAATTATGTATGGTGATTGATTCTTGTTATCTATCGAAGTCTCAGTACAACTCAGTGGTTTATCTGTACCGCAAATAGAGTCTGACTGAGTATCATAATCGTTACCAGATGATTTTATATATAAAGCTCCCTTGCCATCTCTTAAATTGCTTGTACCGCTTACAAATTTCTCTTCTGTTGATGTAGATAAAAATTGTTGCAGGCTATATCTTGTATTTCCGCTTCCATAACCAATTCCGTAACTCATATTATAAATATCGGCAGTAACTCCTCCAGGAGGATTTATTCCGTGAGCTTGATTATTGTTTGTAGTTGTTTGATTTTCCAGATAATTATACCCAAACATAGACGCGTTTGGTGCTATACCTCTAACGCCAATATTGTTCCAACCTTTAGCAGCTATAATTCCCCCAATACTTGTTCCGTGACCTCCGCCTTCATCAGAGGTTGGTTGTGTTGGATCCGTGCTTGAGTTCACAAAATTCCATGATCCGCTTATAACGTTATCTACTAAATCTTCATGTGCTATTTCAAGACCATCATCAACAATTGATATTTTAATTCCATTACCAGTGATTCCATCGATTATGACACTATCTACATTTAAATCCTGTCCTGCAGTACCAGCATTTGTTGCAAAATTTGTTTGGCCAGTGTTGTTTAAGTGC
The DNA here is from genome assembly GCA_902558375.1 of uncultured SAR86 cluster bacterium. Classification (GTDB taxonomy): domain Bacteria; phylum Pseudomonadota; class Gammaproteobacteria; order Magnimaribacterales; family D2472; genus SCGC-AAA076-P13. Next base: position 55,415 of record CACEDQ010000005.1, on the reverse strand, counting down.
CACTGATATTGATATAACGGATCTGTTCTGAGATCAATAGATATAGTCGCGTTATCTGAATCCACTGTCCCATCATTCACTTTAAATGTGAAAGTTTCTGATTGAGCAGCCTGAGTGCTTGCAGAGGTTTTATATGTTATTGATGAATCTCCATTAGAATTAACCATTGTTGCAGATGCACCCATACCGGCATGAATTGAACAGTAATAATATAAAGTGGTTGGTGTGCTAGATGTAACTTCGATAACTGTTGAGCCATCAGAAGTAGTTACTCCTGTAGTAAATTCACTTCCTCCCCCATGGGTTCCGTCTGATGTAGTAGAAAATCTTAAGGGGTGAGCTTGTGGATGACTAAAGGTATAAGTAGTTCCAACATTCAAAGTAATAGCTTTATTCTGCGTGCCATCAATAACATAAACATTGCCCGAACCTGAATTATTAGCTTCAACTGATACACCAATGGTTTCGGCTGATGACTGAGCAGTGAATGATGCTGTTCCATAGGAGCCATTATCTACAACTGTATAAGTTAATGTATCACCATCTTCATCACTTGCAGCCAGTGTAAGAGTTTTAGTTGTTTGATCTTTTGGCATTAAATTCAAAGTATAGCTAGCAGCACTAACTACCGGTGCATCATTTACATCATTAATGTTGATTGTTATGTCTTGAGTTGCAGCAATGGTCCCATCGCTAGCAGTAGCGGTAATGGAATAAATATTTTTTACTTCATAATTTGGAGCAGAATCAAATGTAATAACTCCAGAATCTGAAATACTAAATACATCAACATCACTACCGCTAATAGCATAAGATACAGAAGCTCCCTCTGGATCAGTGGCAGCAATACTGCCCATAGATGTCTGATTTTCATCGGCACTAAAGGTGTCAGACGAAGTGAAAACAGGAGGCTCATCAACATTATTTATATTAATCGTTATATTTTGTGTTGCGCTAAATAACCCATCATCAACGGTGGCTACTATTGAATATGCTGTTTTAGATTCAAAGTCTGGTGCTGTATTAAATACCAATACTCCAGACGCAGCATTTACAGAAACAGATGAAGCATCATCACCAGAAATGGAGAATGAAATAGCATCTCCATCAGCATCATCTCCAGTTAATGTTCCAATAGCAGTCAGATTTTCATCGATATTAAATGTATCAACAGACGTGATAGTTGGTGTGTTGTCGTTGATATTATTAACATTAATAGTTATATCTTGTGTGGTTATATTGGTACCATCACTTACAGTGATTGTTGCTGTATAAGAGGTTTGAGTTTCGTAGTCTGGAGCTGATATGAAAGTTAAGACTCCATCAGAAGTAATTTCAAGATCATCACTTGTAATAGTAAAGGATACATCATCACCATCTGCATCTGTTGCAGTTGCTGTTCCTACATTTACCTCATTTTCATCAATGCTATACACAGCTGCTGAAGAAAATACTGGAGCATAACTTAAATAGTCTGAATTATTGAATACAGCAGACTTCTCGTACAAGGTATCAACAATAGCATTTCTTGCCTCTTGCCCTTCTGTTTTTAAGACTTGAGTATATTCAGAACCAAAAGATGAATTTTCATAGGTGCCGTATTCAAATACGTCTTTATTTCTATCATAGTTAATATCAATTCTTGAAGTTTCTACAAGCTGACTATCTGCGTCTCTTTTTGCCCAGTATATTGAAATCTGATCAGTTGATGATTCATTTAGCTTGGCTCTTAAAGTTTCTATCTCTCTTAATGTTCTAGGAACTGAACCAATTTCTTGAATTAATGGATCTAAATCAAGAGTATCTCTATTTTGATAGATATTATTTACTTTATTTTCAAAAAATGTTGATTCAGCATATTTGTTATTAGTGATTCTTATATCTAGTTCTTCAAAATTGATGCCGTCATCAAAGGATTCAACAAGAGCAACAAACAGAGCCTCATCTCTTGCGTTTATTACTGAAACACAATCATCATCAGCCGAAGTTGCATGAGCAACACCGGTGTTATATCTATCATTTGTTGAAAAATTTTCAGCCTCATTTAAAGGTGTTAAATATAACCAATTTTGATCTATACAGACTCTGTATAGCGGATTGCCATCGATATCAAAATCAACTCTTTGCTCGTCCTCAACTACTAATCTATATGAATAATTGGTTGGGTCGTAGCTGTCATTTTTAAAAGAACTTGTTCTGGTGTATCTTTTTGAGGCATTGCTAAGAGCATCGAGGCTTCTTGTATTCGTTACACAATTCTGTGCATCATTAGAGAAACATTTAAAATGCTCCATCTCACCACTATTAGATATATTGGCTCCATTTGCTACTATTTTTTCTTCAATATACCAACCAAGATCATTAGGTTCTGTCTTATAAATTGCATTAAAGCTTAGTGGCATCTCTTCTATTTCAGTGGACGATAATATTGAATTAACTGAATCTTTTTCAATTAATACTTGTGTATTAATATTTTTTTGATGAATATCAGTTAGTTCAGCATCAAACTCATCTGATAACTCTTTAAAAAATGGAAAGAACACTGCAATATTTTGTGCAGCAGCCTCTGTAACGGTTGAGTTAGGTGAATCTTCAATAAAGTCAACTAATAAATTATCAAACGAAATTTCAAGACTTGCTTCAATTGAATTCTTAATTTGAAGTAATTCATTAGATATATTAGCTGCAATAGTGTCTCCAACATCACTACAACCTGCATCAATATCAAGCTCATCAACAATATCAGAAGCATTAACGCCTTGAATAACTGCATCGCCAAGGAGTGTGGTAAACGGTGATATTACAATTGCATCAAAACCAGTATCATCTATAGATGGTAGGATCATTTGATATGCACTTGTTACCTCACCAAGTGTAGAATCAATAGCGCCTACAGGGACATCGGCAATGATTGGTCTTTTGGCAAGACAGGCACCCAGTGTTTCATTATCGCCTGTATCAATAATAAAAGACCCGTCTTCCAAAGTTGTAGCTGAGAACTCACCCTCATCTTTAGTAAAATTGAAATTTTGGTCAAAATATATTTCAGCACCTGATATGTATCCATCCATGACCTTACCTGTGAAAACATAACTAATATCTATTATTTGAATTGTTATATCTTTAGTAACAGTCTCTATTCCATCAGTTAATGACAAAGTAATTTCGTATGAAGATTTGGTCTCATAGTCAGGATCTTCTTTGAATGTCAGAACATTGTCATTTGATAAATTCAAACTATCAGCATCAACTCCGCTCATTGATAGTTCAAGCTGATCATTATCAACATCCGAGACAGCTATTGTAGCTACTGAGCTTTGGTTTTCTTCAGCTTCAAGAATTGATGCTGCATCTATTGATGGAGCATCATTAACAGGCTCTATGGTCACACTTACATTAGCACTTGAAGTTAAACCGCCTTGAGTGATTGTATAGGTAAAAACATCATTACCGTTGTAATTTAGATTAGGTGTATAAACAATTTTATCAGTAAACTCAGAAATAGCAGTTGTTCCATTAGCCCCATTGGTTACTGTTAAACTTAATGGCTCAGCCGGGTTATAGGAATCATTTAACAAAACATTTACTGTAACAGCATTGTCCTCATTTGTAGTTACCGACTCACTTACTGCATTAACACTAACAGCAATATCGGCAGCACTTACGCTTTGATCTTCAGAAATATAATTTAATATACTCTCAGCATAACTATTAACCGTTTGTTCGGTTGCGGTTCCATCAGAAATGGCTTTAATGTCTGTTTGAAAAGTTGATAAACCAAAACGAATTACTGATGTCGTCAGCTCATTAGATGATTTTATTTCAATAACTGGTATATAAGCTGAAATAGCGGTTATTGCGTTAGCTTGATTAGTTTCAGAAATGCTAGTTTCTTTAGCAGCTATAATATTATTAAAAGCTTTAGTAATAAATTCTTCGGATTCAATATTTACTCTGATGGATGTTTCTTCATATTCTTTTTCAATTTCTTCAGCGATAGCTTTAAAGTAGTCTTGAGTGGTGTCAGTAGTTGAGTTCGAATTATTTACTACATTTTGCAATGCGAGAGCTAGTATTGTTAATTGATTGCCTTTTTCATATAAATAATCATTTATATCTCCATCTCCTTTATTTTCAACCGGGTCAAAGCTGAAGACATCAATAGATGAATCAATGCCAAGAACTGCATTGATTAATGAGCTATCTTGCATAAAGGCTGCAACTGAGGTTACTGGAGTTAAAGCTTTAAAATCAGTATGACCATCTAAAGCATGTGTTATTAGAAAATTCTCCAATAGCACTTGAGAATCTAAATCTGTACCACCTATAGAAACTAAATTACCGTTGGCGTATTTAATAGTAAACTTACCATCATTATCAGAAGTTGTTGAAGATTCATCTGAGTCACATGTCCAACTATTATCCTCATCTATACATACTTCAGCACCAGATATATAGCCATCAACGACAACCCCATCGGTATTTCTATAACCTTCAATAGAAATGGATGCTGAGCCGTTTCCTCCAGCTCCACTACAAGTTATAGAAAAATTATTATTGCCGACTGTCGAGATTGTTACTGAAGCTGTTCCAGAGGTAGTTGTTTGTGATGTCCACGATGCAGAACATGAATTAGCGTTTGTTGAAGACCATGTAAGATTTGTTGAAGAATCAACTAAAACAGATGTTTGATCAGCTGAGAGAGATACCACTGGCTGAGGTGATGGTGTTGATGGTTCTCCGCCGCCTCCGCCGCCTCCGCCACCACAAGAAATTAAAACAACAAAAGAAATCGGAATTATAAAAAGTTGATTTAAATATCTATTGAGCATCTATGTTCTAATTTAACTCATAAGTTTTATATTGTAAAAAGTATTTTTAAATGAAATAAATAGTAATATATTGAAAAAGTTTGATATGAAAAATACTAAAGATACTCATAAAGATATTGTAGTTGTAGGTGCTGGTATATCTGGCATAGCTGCCGGATATAATTTTAGAAAATCTTGTCCAAACAAATCCTTTGTTATTCTTGAGGGCAGAGATAATATCGGTGGAACATGGGACCTTTTTAAATATCCAGGTATCAGATCTGATTCAGATATGCATACTCTTGGTTACAGATTTAAACCATGGATTCATGATAAATCAATTGCCGATGGACCTTCAATTCTTGAATATTTGCAAGAAACGGTAGATGAAAATAATTTAATGAAAGATATTCTTCTTAACCATAAAGTTAGTTCAGCAAATTGGTGTTCAACTAAATTGCTCTGGGAGTTGGAGATAGAAGAAAAAGGTCAAATAAAAAACATGACATGTAATTTTTTATTTTTATGTGGAGGATATTATAGTTACACCAAACCACATATGCCCTATTTTAAAAATCAAGAAAGTTTTGAGGGTCAAATAATCCATCCTCAATTCTGGAATGACAAAATTGACTATAAGAATAAAAAAATTGCTGTGATAGGTAGTGGTGCCACTGCTGTCACCATTGTCCCAGAAATTGCAAAAAAAGCTGAACATGTTGTTATGATTCAAAGATCACCAACATATGTTGTATCAAGACCCAGCGAAGATGTGATAAATAAATTTCTTAGAAAATTTCTTCCAGTAAGAGTTACTTATTTTTTAATTAGATGGAAAAATATCTTATTTCAAAGTTGGACATTTTTTCTTGCAAGAAAATATCCAGATGCTACAAAAAATAGAATTTTAGATATGGTAAAAAATGAACTAGGAGAAGATTATGACGTTGAAAAACATTTCACTCCCACATATAAACCATGGGATCAAAGAATATGCCTAGTTCCTGATAGTGATCTGTTTGAATCAATTAAAAATAGAAAAGCATCTGTGGTGACCGATACTATCAAAGAATTTGAGTCTGACGGAATTAGTCTAAACTCAGGTGCTAACGTTAAAGCAGATATTATAGTTACGGCAACTGGTATTGAATTAAATTCTTTAAATGGCATTAATGTCACAATTGATAATGTTACAGTCCAGCCGAATAAAAGATTAACTTACAAGGGTATGTTACTTAGTGGAGTTCCTAATTTTGCTATGTCCTTTGGTTATGTGAATGCTTCATGGACACTTAGAGCAGACCTTACTTGCGAATATGTTTGCAGATTAATAAATCTTATGGATAAAAAAGGAGTTGGTTGTTGTGAGCCAATTGATGATAAAGATGCTTATGGTGATGACCGATTGATTGATTTTACATCAGGCTACTTTGAAAGAGGTCTTAAACTGATGCCAAAACAAGGAAACAAAGCACCATGGAAAAATTATCAAAATTATTTAAAAGATATTTTTGCAGTAAGAATATTTTCTATTAAAGATTCAAATTTAAAATTTTACAACCACTTAAAAAATAGATGATTGGTGGAGCTACGCGGGATCGAACCGCGGACCTCTTGAATGCCATTCAAGCGCTCTCCCAGCTGAGCTATAGCCCCACAATGCAGAAAGCTATTATAAATAGAAAACAAATTGTTTGGTGGTAAATTCTTTAATTGTTTGGTGGTAAGTTTGGTTGCGTTGGTATTAAAGATGGTCGAGGTTGTGAATTAGCTGTATCAGGAATATTTGTTAGAGATTCTTGAGAACCATTAAATTCAGATCTATCTACAAAATTATGGAAATCCTCATCAAGTAAAAATTCTTTTTTATTTTTAAAGCGAACATTATATTTATGATGTGTAAAAATGCGTTCTTGATTATTCATTGAGCATGACTCTCCCTCTTCATTTTTTGGAGGTGTAAATTTTAAATATCTTGCAGCAGCGTATGAGCTTTTTTTAAAAAAAGGACATTTTTTAAATAAAATACTGCCATCTTCATTTCTTGATATTGCACATTGTGAATCAATGGCTTGTATATTAGATACTGTTCCATCTTTATTGATATCAAAATTAACAACACCATAGCCTTGTCTTGATGAATATGAAGAGGTTGCTTTCATAGTTTGTAAAAGCTTTGTCTTACAACCTAACTCGTTTTGATAAATATCAGATTGAGTAAATACAGAAAAAACAAAAAGGGCAATGGTGAATAGATGTTTCATTAAATTATTATATATGAGTAATATTTTGAAGCATATTTCAGACGAAAAAAAACAGAGACTAGCTCTGTTTCTTTAAGTTCGAGTTCCTTAGGGGTCCAAAGTGAGATTTTCTCTGGCTCCTCGAGTTCTTTCTCCTGAACTCTTGGTGGGTCTGTAAGCTATTTTTTATCATCGACTCTTACAAACGCTTTCACCCTATGGGCTCTTCCTTCTTGACCTCTCTAACTCCCGTCTGCAGTTGATTGTTAGTCGGAATCAAGTTGGTCTATTAAATATACGCTTTTGAAATTTTATGTCAACACTTTTTTTTAAAAAAAATAATATTTTTTTATCTATTTTTAAATTAATAAAAACAATACAATATATTTACTATTTATAAATAAAAATTATATGTTTCTACCTAAAAAAGATCCCTTAATTAAATATAAAACTAAAGCAAAGTCCTTAGATAGAATTTCAGATATAGCATTTAAATTACCGAAGCTTTTACTAACTGGTAGGGTTAGAAGTACAGTAGATAATTTAAAATTAAATGATCTTTCAATTAATGCTTTAATAAAAAATAATGATATGAAAGAAATAAAGCTAGCTATGGCTCATTTTAGTTTTATTTCACATGCTTACATTTGGGGCTCTAAAAGCCCATCAAAAATTTTACCAGAAGTACTTGCAAAGCCATGGGTAACTTTATCTAAAATTTTAGGGCGGCCTCCAATACTAAGTTATGCCAGTTATTGTTTAGATAACTGGTATAGAATTAACCCCAAAGAAAAAATTAGTTTAGAAAATGTTGGGCTAATAAATAATTTTCTTGGCGGTGTTGATGAGGATTGGTTTGTAACAATTCACGTATGTATAGAAAATGCTGCAACAGATGCTATATATGCTGCCTCACAATTATCTAAATTAAAAGAATCTGATTCGGCTTCTTTGTATTCAAAGAATCTCAAACAAATTATTTCTTCTTTAAGAGATGTTAATTCTATTTTTTCTAGAATGCCTGAAAAATGTGATCCATATGTTTACTATCATAGAGTTAGGCCTTTTATATTTGGTACAAAAGATAATCCAGATTTAAAAAAAGGTTTGGTATATCAGAATCAATTTGATAACAAGCCACAATATTTTAGGGGTGAAACAGGTGCTCAAAGTAGTATGATTCCATTTCTTGATGGAGCTCTGGGGATATATCATACCAATGATCATCTTAGGCATTATCTAAATGAGATGCGAGATTATATGCCTCCAGAACATCGACTAATGATTGAACAAGTTGAAAAAAGATCTAACGTAAAAGATTTAATTCTCCAATCCAAAAAACTAACAAATGAATACAATAAATGCTTGGAGGAGATAAGAAAATTTAGAGCACAACATCTTGAATTTGCTGCAACTTATATTCACAAACAATCACAAATCAAAAACCCATTTGGAAGAGGAGGATCAACTATTACAGGTACTGGAGGAACACCGTTTATGAAGTATCTAAAAAAACATAGAGATGAAACTCAAAAACAAAAGATTAAATAATATTTAATCATTCTAAAAATTAAAATAAATCATACTAAATTTTATGCAAAAAAAAGGCTGCATATGCAGCCTTTTTATTAGATTTTATGGTTTTAGAATGTTGCAGTAACAGACATAAACATTCTTCTTCCAATGACATCATAGACACCTGGCTCTGTATTTCCGTTAAAGTTTGAATGGAAATAAGGCGGTTTCTCATCAGTTAAATTGTTAACACCGAATCTAAGTACAGTATTACCAAAATCATAACTTGTTGTGAGGTCATGATATGTTGTAGCCTCTGCTACAGCGTCAGCAGTAACTGAAGGATGTCTCCAAACGTCATCAGATTCACTTACAAATCTAATATTCCAAGAAGCATTCCATGAGTCACCATTTACACCAAGAGCTAGTACATATCTAAGCTCAGGGTATACAGCAAAACCGTCAGCTGAACCAACATAATCTCTACCGCCACCATATGTGAATTCTTGTTCATATGAATTGTGCCATGTAGCATCGAAGTTAACTGAGTAACCACTTACAGCTCCCATATCAAGATCACCTGATGTGCTTAAAGCAAAATCTATACCATCAGATGTGAAAGTTCCTTGGTTACCCCATGGAGTTTCAATATCACCTGGATATCCAAAGTATTGCAATCCATTAGGACCAAAGCTTGAACTATCATTCAAACCATAATCTATAAATAGACCACAACTACCTTTTGAGAAGTCCATAGTTGTTTGTGATAAACAATCTAAGAAAATAAGATTAGCAATTGGTAATGCAATAACTTTATCAATTTCTATATTAAAGTAATCCACAGACATTTGAACGCCACCAAGCATATCAGAATCCATAACAGCACCAAATGATAAGTTAGTTGATTCTTCAGGTGCTAATTGACCATCAGCATAATACTCATGATAAGACTGCCATGCAAAACCATATTCACCAGCATCAGAAGTGTCATAACCAAGGGCTTGACAATTTGAATGTATAGTTTGTGAAATAGCTCCAGCAGCCAATCTTCTGTCACCAAGCTCACAAGGCAAGTCAATAACTGGGAAGGTTGTCGAAGCATCTGTATTAAGCTCTGATACGTTTGGAGCTCTGAAGCCAGTACCATATGAAGCTCTTAATCTTACATCTTCACTTAATACATAATCAGCACCAATTTTAAAGTTGGTTGTGTCACCAACAGTATCATAATCAGAATATCTTACAGACATATCAACTGTTAATTCATCTGAAACTTTAGCTAAATACTCACCAAATACTTCAGTAACACTAAATCCACCTCTTAGCGGAGCAGATGCACCACCAGTTGTTAGGCCTTCAGCACTAAACTCATCAGGTTTGAAATATCCAAATTCTTGTCTCTTTTCAACACCGAATGCAAACATATCATTTGATACAACCCATGAAATCATCTCAAAATCAGCACCTGACTGATCTTTTAATGAACCTGCAGTTAAGAAGCTCATTTGCTCAGGTGTAATACTTCCAAACTCACCAAATGGGTTTAAAACTCCTGGACAAGCTGAATTAGCAGCACATGCTACAGGGTCTACAGCGATAGCCCATCTATCGAATCTACCATAGTTTAATGTTTCATCAACTTGCTCAGTTTCAGCAAATGTCATTGAAATGTCATGATTCCAACCCATCGCTTCAAATCTGAAACCAGTTACAATGCTATACGCGTCAACAGTTTGTTCAAAAATACGTCCACCAGACTCTTCAAATCTTCTGTTAATTCTAACAGCGACATCACAGATACCAGCTGAATTTGAACAGTTAACTGAACCAAAAGGGTTGTATGGGTTATTAGCTGGAACCCAATCATTATATTGAGCACCATTATTTGGTGTTTCAACTGCTGAATTTACAGCAAATGAAGCATCAGGAGCTAATCTTTGATGTGAATATCTTCTGTTATAGATACCTGAAAAATACATTTCAACATTATCTGTAACTTCTAAGGTACCTAATACACCCATTTGAGTTCTTTCATTAGGTGTTATTAACGCATTAACAGGAGCATAGTTATAAACGTCAGCAGCTGTAAATGGTCGAGCAGCACCAATAGAACTGTCATAAATATAGTTACCACCAGGTCCTCTAATTTTTCTACTATTACTTGAACCAGAACCTACAGCCTTAAATGATCCATCAGACTGAATTTGTGGGTATAGAGCATCATTAGCCCATGGTTGTTCTGCTTGGAGCATTTCTTTTTGGTTTTTCCAAGAAGCTGAGAATACTACGTTTCCATTATCTCCTCCAATACCTGCCATCATACCAACGCTTTCGTCTCTAGCTTGGCCATTTTCAGTACCTTCACCCATTCCGGCTTGGACTTTAAGACCAGTAAATTTATCATCAAGAATAAAGTTAACAACACCTGAAATAGCATCAGAACCGTAAATAGTAGAAGCGCCATCTTTTAGGACTTCAACTCTTTTGATCATCATTTCAGGTATACCGCCGATATCTACGGCACCATCGCCACCAATATCACCGATTGTTCTTTTTCCATTGAGAAGTACGAGTGTTCTATTAAAACCCAAACCTCTCAAATCAACTTTTCTTGAACCATCACCACCATTATTGGTTGATGTTCCTAACTGGTAGCCTGTAAATGCTGGAGTATATTTAAGATACTCATCAACACTAGCATTACCAGCACTTAAGATATCCTCTTCAGTTATTATTGTTATTGGGCTAGATGATGAGAACTCATCTTTAGTAATTTTAGATCCAGTAACAATAACTTCCTCGACGTTATCATCATCCTGAGCAAAAACATTAGTATTAAAAGCAACTAATGAAAGAGCAAAGAATGTATATAAAAAGCTTTTTTTATTTAACATACGATTCCCCTAGTTATGTTTATCATTAATAAATATATATATAAAACATAATTGTTTTACACAATATTCGCTATTGTGAACGCTTTTTTTTAATAAAGCAAAAAAAAATAATCTTTTTTATATATATTTTATAATTAATTATTCGTTTCTCTTATATTTCAATATATTAAACATATTTATTTGAGATTAAAATATGGTTTTCTTTTACAATAACTATTTTAAATACTTAGAGAAAAATGTTACTTAAAAATAAAAAAATTTTAATTACGGGCTTAGCTAATAAGTACTCCATCGCATCAGGTATTGCTGCTGCAATGCATAGAGAGGGAGCTGAGCTAGCATTTACCTATCAAAATGAAAGATTATTAAAGAACCTTGAGCCACTCGCCAAAGAATATGGATCTGAAATATTAATTGAATGTGATGTGTCTAAAGATGATTCAATAGAAAAGTCTTTTGAGGAGCTCCGTAAACGTTGGAACACCTTTGATGGTTTTGTTCATTCAATAGGATTTGCTCCCGCCGATCAATTAACAGGAAATTTTGTAGATGTTACAACTAGAGAAGGTTTTAAAGTGGCACATGATATCAGTTCATATAGTTTTACAGCTCTTGCTAAAGCTTCTAAACCAATGCTTAATGATAGTTCTGCCCTTCTTACCCTAACGTATTTGGGAGCAATACAAACAATGCCAAATTACAACGTTATGGGTTTAGCTAAGGCAAGTCTTGAAGCAAATACAAGATTTCTTGCAGCATCGATGGGTGCTGATAACGTCAGGGTCAATGCTATCTCAGCAGGACCAATTAAAACTCTTGCTGCTTCAGGGGTTAAAAATTTTAGAAAAATGCTTTCTCAACATTCCTCTAGAGCACCACTTGGAAGAACAGTAACAATTGAAGAAGTTGGAAATGTTGCAGCATTTTTATGTTCAGACTACGCCAGTGGTATAACTGGTGAAATTACATATGTAGATGCTGGTTTTAATACTGCTGCTATGCCTCTTGTAGAGTTTTCAGATAGTTAGTTTTGGGTTTCTATGATAAATATATTCTTCCAAAATTTTTAAATTGTGCTTGTAGCTCAAAACCAATTAATTATCAAAGAGATAAAATAGTTCCTTTAGCTAAAGGAGTTGTTTTAGATGTTGGTATTGGATCTGGGCTTAATATACCTTTTTATAATAAATCTAAAATTGACTACTTGTATGGCTTGGATCCATCTGAAGAACTTATAAAATTAGCAAAACCTGTAGCAAAAAAAAATGAGTTTGAAATTGAATTTCTTCAATGTGGTGCAGAAGCTATTCCTTTGCCTGATAACTCAATTGATACAGTTTTGATCACATATACTATGTGCACAATTCCAGATATTAAATTATCTAATTCTGAAATAATGAGAGTGTTGAAGACTGAGGGACAATTATTATTTTGTGAGCATGGATTGGCACCTGATAAGGATATTGCTAAATGGCAAAGAAGAATTAACCCCATATGGAATAAAATAGCTGGTGGCTGTAATCTTAATAGAGATATTCCCAATTTAATTACTTCATCTGGTTTTAAAATTTTAAATATGGAAGAAATGTATCTTCCAAGCACACCTAAATTTGCGGGTTACAATTACTGGGGTGTGGCTAAAAAATAATTAACATTAGGGGGGATAATGTTTAAAAAGTTCAATTATTTAATTTTGGTCCTTGCATTTGGTTTGGCTGAAGATATGTTTGCCTTATCAATTAATCAAAGTATTGTTAATCATAAAAAACAATTCTCAGACGTTGCTCTTAAAATATGGGGTTATGCAGAAATGGGTTACCAAGAAACTAAAAGCTCAAATTTGATTGCTTTTGAGCTTGAAAAAGAAGGTTTTAAAATAACTAAGAGTGTAGCTGGTATACCTACAGCATTTATAGCTGAATACGGCTCAAGTGGCCCTGTTATTGCTATTTTAGGAGAGTTTGATGCTCTTCCTGGGTTAGCTCAATCAAACTCACCTTTTAAAGATGTCATAGACAATGGGACTGGTGCTGGTCATGCCTGTGGCCATCATTTATTTGGTGCAGCTTCAGCTTGGGCAGCAGTAGCGGTCAAGGAATGGCTTGAGTCAAAAAATGTAAAGGGAAGAATAAGATTTTATGGAACTCCTGCTGAAGAAGGTGGCTCTGGAAAAGTTTATATGGTAAGAGAAGGATTATTTAATGATGTTGATATAGTTCTTCACTGGCATCCAGATGATGTTAATTCTGCAAATTCAAGAACATCAAATTCTAATAAATCAGCAAAATTTACCTTTAGCGGTATCTCTTCTCATGCAGCTGGTGCTCCAGAACAGGGCAGATCTGCATTAGATGGAGTTGAATCAATGAATATGATGGTTAATATGTTAAGAGAGCATATTCCACAAGAATCCCGCATCCATTATGTTATTACTAAAGGAGGTTTGGCACCAAATGTTGTTCCAGATCTGGCTGAAGTTTATTACTATGTGAGGCATCCTGAAATGCACATGGTTGAAGAATTATTTACTAGAGTTGTAAAAACTGCTGAAGGTGCAGCAATTGGAACAGATACCAAAATGACTTTTGAGGTGATGCATGGCAATTATTCGCTTTTACCAAATGATGTAATTCAAAAAATAATGCATAAAAATCTAGCTTCATTTGGAGGAATAAAGTATTCGGATGAAGAAAATGATTATGCGAAAACTCTTTATAAAACTTTTCTAGAACCGACAACCGAAATAGGTTCACAAGAGTTTGTAAGTGAATATACAACCTCTCATAGCTATGGTTCTACAGACGTTGGCGATGTCAGTTGGGTTGTACCTACTGCTGGAATAAGAACTGCAACATGGGTTCCAGGAACTGCAGCACATTCGTGGCAAGCTGTTGCAGCAGGTGGTACTAGTATTGGATTAAAAGGAACAGAATTAGCCGCTAAAACAATATCAGCCACTGCTGTTGAAATTTTTAGTAATCCTGAAGTTATTCAACAAGCCAAAAAAGAGCTAGAAACCAGAGTTGGAGAAAATTTTGAATATAAAGCCTTATTAGGTAACAGAAAGCCACCATTAAATTACAGAGTTAATTAGTTTTTTGCAATGAAGCAGAAGCATTGGGTCTTCTAAGATCTGCGTACCCATACCTTACACCATCAACTATATGAATGCTTTGGGTGCTTCCCATAGTTTTATTTGATGATGTTTTATGCCCCATGCTTTTTAAACCTTTTACAATATCCGAGCTCAGAGTTTTTTCATAATCAATACCCTTATATGGCCAATCTTTGTGCACCCTTGGAAGCATTGTTGCATCACCAATAGATAAATCAAAGTCGATGACTCCGGTTACTACCCTTAAAATAGCTCCTGGTATATAAGAGCCGCCAGGTGATCCTGTTATAAGTGAAAGTTCATTATCTTGATTAAATATCATTACTGGAGCCATGGTACTCATTGGCCTCTTGCCAGGACTAAAACGATTACCAGGACTAACTCTTCTTCCTTCTACATTAACATTCCCATTTCTATACATTAAATTATTCATCTGGTTATTCATTAATATGCCTGTGCCAGGGATTGTTACTCCAGAGCCAAATGATGCTCCAAGAGTATAGGTATTGGAGACTGCATTTCCCTCTGAATCGATTATAGAGTAATGTGTAGTATCTCTACTTTCGTTTATTACTCTTAAGGGTTTAATTGATGTGGCTTTACTAGCTTTGTTGTATTTTATTGACTTGACAAATTCTTTAGCTCTTTCTTTTGAAAGCAACTTATCTACAGGAACATTGTAAAAATCAGGATCACCTACTTCAGATGATCTATTGTTATGCCCTCTTCTTAAAGCCTCAGAAAATAAATGATATGTTGCAATAGAGTTACTTTTATATTTTCCTAATTCAAAAAAACTCAGAATATTTAAAGCGGTTAACAAAGTAATTCCACCACCAGAAGGAGGCCCAGCTGTAAAAACTTTATGTCCTCTATATTCAGTTGAAATTGGTGATCTTATATGAGCTTTATACTGACTAAAATCCTCTAAGTCCATTAAGCCACCATTTTCGTTCATTGCCTTAATTATCTTTTGTGCTGTTTCACCCTTATAAAAGCCATCTTTTCCATATTGTGATATTAGACTTAGAGTATTAGCAAGATCAGGTAATTTAAGAATAGAATTTTCTTTAATTGCAGTGTCGTTTTTAAAATATATGCGTTTTGATTCTAAGTCATCATAAAGTCTTGGAGTGCTTTCAATTGCCTTATGCAAATCATAAGTAACATTAATTCCAGCTGCAGCTTGAGCAATAGCTGGAGCAAGAACTTCTTTCAATTCTAATTTACCAAAATATGCATGTGCATCAAGCAAACCGGCAACTGTTCCTGGAACTGCAGATGCTTTATATCCGGTATCTAAAACATCAAATTTATTGATATCAAAATTCTTCGGTACCACTTCAAATTTTTTTCCATCAGGACTAACAATATCAAAGATATTTTCTAAATTAGCATTTAAAGGAGATTTGCTTCTATAGTCTATATAAAAAATTTCATCTTTTTCTTTTATATAAACAAGCATAAATCCACCTCCACCAAGATTACCGGCTCTTGGTAAAGTAACGGCTAAAGAAAATCCAACTGCAACTGCTGCATCTATAGCATTGCCTCCTTTGTTTAAAATCTCTATTCCAATGTCCGATGATAAATAATTTTGGCTAACAACCATTCCATGTTTACCGACAACAGGATGATATGGAGATTCATAGTCTATATAACTTCTTGAGTCTATTAAGCTCGCGAATAGAAACAAGGAAGTTATGAGAGTTTTTTGCATCTTTAGAAAATCTGAGGAGCTATAAAATAAGCAAATAAAGTTACAACAAATATACCAATAATGTTAAGGAGAAAGCCTGCTTTCATCATTGTTGCTATTGTAAATTTGCCTGATCCATAGACTATAGCATTTGGAGGCGTTGCAACAGGTAACATAAAAGCACAGCTTGCAGCTAGACAAACTGGAACTGTAAGCGATACCGGAAGTACACCTATGCCAATAGCAACTGCACCAAAAACTGGCAAAAATGTTGAAGTAGTTGCTACATTTGAAGTCACTTCAGTTAAAAAAATAATTAAAGCCGCAACTGCAAGTATTAAGAAAATTGGTGGGACACTACTCAATATACTTAACCCTTCACCAATCCAAACACCTAGACCACTTGAATTTATTTGAGCTGCGATGGAAAGCCCACCACCAAAAAGAATTAATAAACCCCATGGCAATTTATCAGATTGACCCCAATCAAGAAGCTCACCCTTATTAGAGCTAGAAGGAATCATAAATAATAAAATTGCAGATATTATTGCTATGCCTGCATCAGTTAGACCAGAAAACATATCATAATTATCTAAAACTGTTCTGAACATCCAAGCAAGAGCTGTTAAACCAAAAATTATCGAAATCTTTTTTTCATCTTTAGATAATGGGCCTTGCTCATCAAGCATATTTCTTAAATATAATTTAGTTTCATCAGAAGTAATAAAAGATGTTGGAAAAACATACTTAGTCAAAATTAACCAAGCTGAATACAGCATTACAATTGCTAAAGGAACTCCAAGAGTCATCCATTGAATCATAGAGATCTCTATACCGTATGTTTCTTGCATAAATGCGCTGAAAACTATATTTGGAGCAGTGCCAACAAGTGTAGACATTCCACCAATTGTCGCCGCATAAGCGATTCCAAGCATTAAAGATGTATCAAAAAACTTAGTTTCTTTTTCAGAAAGTCCTGGAATTGTATTTGCAACCACTGAGCATACTGCAAGTCCAATTGGCAAAAGCATTAATGTTGTAGATGTATTCATTACAAACATACTTATTAATGCAGCAATAGTCATGAAGCCACCAATAAGCCTAGGTCCACTTGAACCAGCTGCAATAATCATATGTAAGGCCATTCTCTTATGAAGACCCGATCTTTCAATTGCTAAAGCGAGCATAAAACCACCAAGAAATAAATATATATTGGGATTTGCATATGGCAAAGCCGCTTCTTTAAAAGAGCTAACTCCTATGATTGGAAATAAAGCCAAAGGAAGTAATGCTGTTACTGGAACAGGTATAGCTTCAGTAGCCCACCAAATAGCCATTAACGTAACAATTGCTGCTACTGACCAACCGATTGCATTTAAGCCTGATGGAGGTGGTAAGATTATCATGCTTATAAAAACCACAAGTCCAAATATAAAACCTTTTTTCTTATATGCTTTCATAAATTATTATTAAGATTAATCCATTATTCAAAAAAAAGGGAGTCGAAACTCCCTTTTTAGTTTTTTATCAAATATTAAAACGACATTTTGAAATCAAGATAGGTGTTTCTACCATAGTCTTGATGAGCATCAGCAAAGAATCCGTAGAATCTATCTGCTAATGGAGCTCTCTCATCTTCAATATTCTTAACTGCTAGTTTAATTCTAGCTTTTGAATCTCCAATATTGAATTTGTAATAAACTGAGACATTCATTGTTGTCATTTCAGGTATTACATACCTTGTACCGTCAGATTTAGTTTCCTGTGAATGGTAAAAATCTCCTTTTGTTAAGGAAGTCACTTGTAGTCCCCAGTCACCAATAGTATAGGTACCTTTTATTGATGTTTTTTCTACATAATTACCATCTTGCTTAGCTAAATCACCAAAGCCGCTTAAGCCAATAGATAAAGGGAAAGTTCCACTATCTTGGGCTTCTTGTAGTTTAGTATATTCAGCAGTTGGTTTTTGAGTAAACTCATCAGTTTTAGAATAGTTAGCAGATAGCTTAAAACTACCAAAATCAGTATCTATATCATAATAAACACCGATATCATGACCTGCTATCGTTCTTGTCGCAGCATTAGAATATGGATCATACACAATCAAAGCCTCTCCAGCTGGACAAATGCCAGCAGCAGTAAACTTAGCTTCCTCTTCAGCAGTATATCCAGGATTAGGATCTCTTAATACATTTGGATTATTAAAAGCTGAGCAATTGCTTGGGCCATGTTCTAATCGTAAGATTAGATCTTCAACTAATCTATTATTTCTTCCAAGAAGCACTACTGTATCCTCTTTTTCAATCTCCCAGTTATCATAGGTTAGTGTTAATCCATTTACATAAGATGGAGAATATACAAAACCAATAGAAGTATTAGTTGAGGTCTCAGGATCTAAGTCTTGACGCTGTCTAAAGCTTTGCATTGAATAGCTATCATCCAATGGATCATTAGCACCAACATATTTACCAACAGCATCTGTGTTAGAGCCTTGCCTTGGAACAAATGCTTGGTTTTGTTGAATCAAATTAGGAACCCTAAATGATGTGGATGCAGATGCTCTTAAAAGCAAGTCATCTGTAATATCCCAACCTACTGCAAACTTACCAACAGTTGATTTATCAGTATCGTTTGGATTTTCATGACGAATTGCAATTTGAGAGTTAATATTTTCTGTTACTGGAATACTTAACTCTGAAAAGAAAGATACTGTTGATCTTCTTCCATATGTATCAACTGTAGGACTAGATCCTAAAACATCCGAAACGAATGGAGGTCCATATCCAGTTACAAGAGAAGTAAATGGCATCGTTCCATCAAGTCTAGGGTCTCTATCATCTTCATATGTCTCTTTTCTATACTCGACACCAACAAGCATGCCAACAGGACCTGCAGGTAATGTCATAACCTCAGGGTGACTAGCCTTAAAATCAATAGAGCTTAAGGTGCTAGTATCATTTCTGTAAACATCAATTATCGCCGGAGCAAGAGCTGATTTTACATCAGATGAAAATATGTTAATTGCATTTGAAGTGGAGTCATTCAAACCAGCCTGGAGTAATGAGTTAGATAATCTATTTTGAGTCATATCTTCTGATTCAGCTTTAGAATATAAATAAGCTGACTCCCAATCCCATCCTGAGTCAGTTGAACCTCTAATACCAATCAAATATCTATATGTTTCTTTATCAACATTGATAACTCTTGGTCCAATATCAGGTCTCCAGTTATCAATTCTAATGTTTTTAGTAGATGATGAGTTATCAGCAGTTAAACCGATAACGCTTGAATAATAGTAGTCAGCACCAAGCTCAAGCAAAGCAACACTGAAGTCTCCAGCTGGTTCTTTTAGCCTTCTATAATCAGATGTATATCTTCCAATTTCAGCAAACAACTCATTGCCATTAGACATTTCATGATTGACAAACACAAAGAGATTATCTCTTTCTAGTGCACCTCTATAATCTCTAAACTGACCAGGGTTTATATAATATTCACCATTAGCCATTGAAGTTGTGTCAACTGCTAAACATGTACCATACCCAGTATCTTTTGAGTCACTTCTGGCACATCTAGGATCACCGATAGGAATTATTTGCATTTCCCCAGCGCTATCAGAGTAAGCTGTTCTTCCTCTCATATCTAATTGAGCCCACTTACCAGAGTACCTATTATTAAAAGAACTATCATTTTCCCATAAAGATCCTGCTGGAATTAATTTTCTATGATCTGAATCACCCCACCTTGGATCTTCACTGGCTGCTATTGCATCCCTGTCATAATAATCATACATAACTGATACATTTGTTGCTCCGCCATTTAGATCAACACCATATTTTAATGTTAATCTGTCATCTTCAGCCGCAAAATGATCGTAGCTTTGTTGTCTGTATGCAATATCAAAACCAACAAAATCTGTAGCTATAACATTATTAACAACACCAGCAACAGCATCCGCCCCATATATCGCTGAAGCTCCATCTTTTAATAACTCAACTCTTTCAAGTCCCATTGTTGGGATTAAATTTGAATTTACTGACATTGTTGGAACATAGTCTCCTCCAAGTAATTCAGTTTGATATCCAGCATTATTTACTAGCCTTCTTCCATTCAACAAGGTTAAAGTGTTACCGACACCCATATTTCTGATGTTATATGCTCCAACATCGCCTCTAGCAGAGTTCACTCCACCTGAATCTGATTCAGCTTCAGTAAAATAATTTAGTCCTTGCTCAGCTAAGTTTTCTAATAGCTCGGTTCCATCTTCAACACCTAGTGCATCAATATCTTCCGCCGTAACGATAGATACTGGAAGAGCTCCTGAGATTTTAGCCCCTTTGATCTGTGAACCAACTGTAACAACTTCTTCCACATCAGCATCTGAAGCCTCGTTATCTTGAGCAGTAACAAAGGCTGATATAACCAATGGAAATACTAATAGTAGTTTTTTTAACATTTTTTAATCCCCTAATAAATATTAATATTACCATTAAGTATATAGCTGTAAGACTTTTCTTGTCTACCAAAAATACTATATTTATATTAAGATATATATAACTTTTAGTTATATATGTTATCAGCAAAACAAATAGAAATTTTTTACGAAGTCTATAAAAACACTTCCATGACAGCGGCTGCAGAAAGTTTAGAAATATCTCAACCATCCATAAGCAAAACATTGAGAATCATTGAAAAAAAATTAAACTTTAAGTTATTCCTAAGACAAGGTAAAAAATTAGTTCCAACTCATGAAGCCGATGATTTATTTGAACATGCCTCTGTAGTTCATAGCCAATTAAAAAGTTTTAATGCTATTGCAAATACGTACAAAACAAGATCTGCTGATTATATAAACATTGGCACCACACCCTCTTTAGCAGAAGGTATCATTCCAAAGATTATTAAAAAATATAACAAAATAAATCCAGATGTTAGATTTAATTTAATTAATCTCAATAGCATTGATTTAATTGAAGGCAGATATAAGCCCGATATAGATTTAACAATATGCTTTAATACCAAAAATCAACCAAGTTCAAGATCTGCAATAATAAAAGAAGGCAATCTTACCCTTGTCTCGCCAATAGAATTTGAACTTCCAGATGAAATTTATTTAAAAGATATTACAACATATCCCTTTGTAGAAATAACAAATTTACTTTCATTTTATGAAGAGTCTAGTCTTTCAAATTACATAAAAAATAACGGAATCAATATGAACACCATTGTAAAAACAGACTCATATAGTTCTGCTCTTTCAATAGTTGAGGATGGAATGGCAATTTCTATATTAGATGATAGCACTCTCTCGAAGGCAGACTATAAAAAAGTAAAAAAAACAAAAATAATGGACAAAGATTTTAAATATACTATCAGTGCGATCAAAAAAGATATTGTTAGATATGAGTGTAATGAGTTCTTTAATTATCTTTGTGAAGAAAATTTATAAGATTATCTAATCTCTTGATAGCTTCTTGTTTTTCAAATAAATACAAAGTTGTTCCCAAAGATGGAGAATTAGTTGAGCCAGTTAGGGCTATTCGGATTGGTTGATTTACTTTTGGAATCGGCAAAGCATGTTCTTCTCTATAATTTAGTAAAATATTATCCAGCAATTCTTCATCCCACATTTCTAATTCACTAATTCTATTTTTTAAATCAATTAATACTTTGTCTGAATTACCAATAAACTTATCAATTGCTTTTTGATCATATTCTTCTACATTATTAAAGTAGCAGATAAGATTTAAAGCAATCCCTTTTAAAGTGTTAGAGGAGGTTCTCATAGATTCAATTAAAAGATCTTTCTTAGGATGACCATTAATATTGATATCAATCTCAGAAAGGAATGGATTTATCGCATTTATAAAATCTTCATGTGAAAGATTTGCCATATGTTGTGAGTTAAGGAAATCTAGTTTAGTTAGATCAAAAATTGCTCCAGCTTTTTGTACCTCTGTGATTTCAAAATCCTTAATCAAATCTTCAAGGTAAAAAACTTCTTTTTCGCCTTTAGACCAGCCAAGTCTTGCGAGAGTATTAAGAATAGCTGAATCTAAATATCCTAAGTCTTTATATTCCTCAAGACTTGTAGCCGCATGTCTTTTAGATAGTCTTTTCTTATCCGTTCCTAAAACTAAAGGCAAATGTGCATACTCAAGATCAGGATATCCAAGAGCATTTTGAATATGTATTTGCCTGGGAGTATTGCTAATATGATCTTCACCCCTAATAACTGTTGTAACGCCTTGCTCGTAATCATCAACCACATTACATAAGTGGTATGTTGGACTTCCATCACTTCTTAAAATAATTAGATCGTCTAACTCTTCATTTTTAAAAACAATATCTCCTCGAACATAATCTCTAACAACTATCTCACCATCAAGAGGTGTCTTGAGTCTAAGCACGGTATTAGCAGATTTCTTTAGATTAAGATTCCTGCACTTGCCATCATACTGCGGTTTTTTGCCATTAGCTTGTTGCTCAGACCTCATTTGATCCAACCTTTCAATCGAACAGTTACAATAATATGCTTGACCAGAGTCAAGAATTTTTTGAGCAGCAGCTTGATATATATCCCCTCTTTCAGATTGATTAATAGGCTTTTCATCAGGAGACAGTCCAATAGAATTCAAGCTATCAAGAATATTATTCTCAAATTCTTTAGTAGATCTCTCTCTATCAGTATCTTCGATACGAACCAAAAACTGTCCAGAATATTTTTTTGCATATACATAATTAAATAAAGCAGTTCTTACTCCGCCAATATGCAGCGTCCCAGTTGGACTAGGAGCAAATCTAGTAATAACTTTTTTCAATCTAACTTTCTCCAAATTGTTTGAACAGAATTTCTTTGCTCTATATCAACTAGTCGAGATTCATGCTCATCTAAATCATTTTGACTAGCTTTGATTGATATTAATTCTATATCCTTCCGCAATATTTCTTTTGATGATGATGAAGTTATATCACTTTCTGTGCTTTCAGAATCAAACTCAAATTTACTCTGACCACCTGTTAAGGACATATATACATCAGCAAGAATGTTGGCATCTAGTAGAGCTCCATGAAATGTTCTGTCATAACCAGAGATATCAAATCTAGTTGCTAGAGCATCAAGTGAATTTCTTTGGCCGGGAAACTTATCTTTGGCAATTGCTAAAGAATCTTCTATCTCACATATTTCCTCAAGTGAGGGGTATTTTGATGATGCTAATTTAAGTTCGTTATTTAAAAAGCCTACATCAAAAGCTGCATTATGAATGACTAATGTTGAACCATCTATGAATTCTAAAAACTCTTCTGCTATTTCTTCAAAAAATGGCTTATCTATAAGATCTTCATTCATTATACCGTGTACTTTTGAGGCTTCTTCATCAATTAACCTTGAGGGGTTTAAATATGAATGAAAATGCTCCTCAGACTTCTTTCTATCATTTAATAAAACTGCACCAATTTCAATTATTCTATGACCTTGTTGTACTTCCAGTCCTGTAGTTTCTGTATCTAGTATTATGTATTTTTTTGCCATAATTTTTTATAAAGTGTCTATTCCTTTATTAGCAAGTTGATCGGCTATTTCATTCTGTTCATGACCAGAATGGCCCTTTACCCATGACCATTTTACATTATGCATTTGAACATATTTATCTAATTCAACCCATAAATCTTTATTCTTAACATTTTTTTTTGAAGCATTTTTCCAGTTATTTCGTTTCCAATTATCAATCCATAATGTAATGCCTTGCATTACATATTTAGAATCCGTTGTTAAGTTTACTGTGCAAGGTTCTTTTAATGCTCTTAAGCCCTCAATGGCAGCCTTAAGTTCCATTTGATTATTAGTTGTATTGAGCTCTCCACCAAAGTATTCTTTTCTTGTATCTCCATATTCAATAAGCACACCCCAACCACCAATACCTGGATTTCCTCTGCAAGCACCATCTGTATAAATATTTACTGTTTTCATCAAATTAACTTAGAATTTGCATATGATTAATATAGAGCCTATTGAAGCATTTAACGATAATTATATTTGGTTAGTGACAACTAATGAAGGGTCAATAGTAATTGATCCAGGTGAAAGTAATAATTTATTAAAAATTCTAAACCAAAGAAATCTAGATTTAAGAGCTATTTTAATAACTCATCACCACTTTGATCATACTGGTGGAATCGACGAAATTGTTTCGCAAAAATCAATTGATGTCTATGGCCCTAAAAATAATATTGATACTATCAATATCCGAGTTAAACATGGAACAATAATTGAACTATTAGGAATTCAATTCGAAGTTATAGAAATACCAGGTCATACACTAGATCACATTGCCTACTTTTCAGAAAATCAGGGTGATCCAGTCTTATTCTGTGGTGATACTTTGTTTGCAGGTGGTTGCGGAAGGGTTTTTGAAGGCACTCTTGAACAAATG
Source organism: uncultured SAR86 cluster bacterium (assembly GCA_902558375.1). Taxonomy (GTDB): domain Bacteria; phylum Pseudomonadota; class Gammaproteobacteria; order Magnimaribacterales; family D2472; genus SCGC-AAA076-P13. Next base: position 30,703 of record CACEDQ010000005.1, on the reverse strand, counting down.
CATGATTCTTTATCTCTTTTAAAAAAACTTCCTTTAAACACTAAAATTTATTGCGGTCATGAATATACTCAATCAAATCTTAAATTTGCTAAAAGTGTTGAACCGCTTAATGAAAACATAATTTCAAGATATAATCGTGTCTGTAAATTAAGAGAAAAGGGAATACCCACACTCCCCTCAACTATTGAATTGGAGCTAGCTACAAATCCGTTTTTAAGAGCAGATATAAAAGAGGTTCAAGTAGAAATTTCAAAAAGGTTTAACACCCCTAAAAATGATAAAGATATATTCACTGCAATAAGACAATGGAAAGACAATTATTAATCATTTTTGCATTTTTTTTGTTTGGCATTTCAAGCTGCCAATCTAATTTAAAAATAACTAATAATTTTGATGACAGGTGTAATACAAATTCATCAAAAAGTGAATGCATTCAGGATGTTGTTCCTTTAATTGAAGATACTAAGCCGATTCCTGCAAATGTATGGGAATATATGATCCTCAATAATAATTATGATCAAAATATCAATTTAGATGAAAAAACACAAAGTTATATAAATAATCACATCAAAGATGTTGATAAATTCAATGAGTTCCTGAGCAAATCTTATTATTTTATTTATTATGTAATTCAAGAACTTGAAGCAGCAGATCTTCCTCCAGAATTAGCATTAATTCCATTTATTGAGAGTAATTATGATCCTTTTTCAATCTCTCCATCTGGGGCTGTTGGTTTGTGGCAATTTATGCCGAAAACAGGAAGAATGTTTAATCTTGAAAAATCATGGTGGAATGAAGATAGACATGATCCGTATAGATCAACTCATGCAGCAATAGGCTATTTTAAATATCTCTTTGAAAGATTCGATAATGATATTTATATAGCTTTGGCTGCTTATAATGCTGGACCAACATATATTGATAGACAGATTAGAAAAAATAAAAGAAAAAATATGGCTTATGATTTTTGGTCACTTAATCTAAATAAACAGGTAAGTGAATATATCCCTAAATATATTGCCATAAGAGAAATCATATTCAATTCAGAAAAATACGGGGTAACTTTGCCATATATACCCGTTCAGTCAGTTGTAAAGAAAATTGAAATTCCTGGACAGGTAGAAATACTTTCTCTTAGTGAGTATTTAGAAATAAAACCAGAACTAATTTACAAACTTAATGCTGGTTATACAAAATGGGCATCAGCTCCAAAAGATAAAAGTGTTTTTTATGTTCCAATTGAAAAGACACATCTTTTAGACAGTCCTGAAAGCCCATTTGATAACGTAAATCAAATAAACTGGATCTCTCACATTGTTGTTTCTGGTGATAGTCTATGGAAACTTGCTAAAAAATATGACACTGAAGTTAAAATAATTAAAAAAATTAACTATCTGGAAACTGATTTGTTGTCATTAAAAGATACGCTTTTAATACCTCTAAGTAGCTCTAAATCTAATACCTTTATACCATTTGAAATGCATATAGTGTCCGAAGGAGATACTTTGTGGAGTATTTCAAGAAAATATAGCATTGATATTGCAGATATAACCAGAATGAATTCTTTAAATAAAAACTCAATACTAAAATTAGGCCAACAGTTAACAATTGGAAATAAAAATATACATAGAAATATTGATTCAAAAAAAAGAACAATCTTATATTCAGTTAAACAAGGTGATAATTTATATAAAATATCAGATATTTTTGATGTAAGTGTCGAAAGTATTAAACAATTGAACAATTTTGAAACTTCAGACTTGATGCCTGGTCAAATCATAAAAGTTGCAATAAGAGCTTTTTAGTTGTCAGTAGTTTTAGGGTCAAGAGCATCTCTTAGACCATCGCCGAAGAAATTCAAAGCAAACAAAGTAATTGTGAAAGTAATGCCGGGATATATCAATAACCAGCTATATTCTTCCATAGATTCAACCCCATCTTTTATAAGAGTGCCCCAGCTGCTCATAGGTGGCTGGATACCCAGACCTAAAAAACTTAAAAATCCTTCTAAAAGCATAACTTGAGGTATTGTTAAGGTTGCATAAACAGCAATAGGTCCTAATATGTTTGGTAGTAAATGTTTTCTAAACATAGAAAAATTACTTACTCCCATTGCCTTTGCAGCCATAACAAATTCTTGATTCTTTAAGCCAATGACTTGACCTCTAACAATTCTTGCCATAGTAAGCCATTCAACAGCTCCTATTGCACCAAAAAGTAACCACAAATTTCTTCCAAAGATAACCATAAGAAGAATAATAAAAATTATAAATGGGAGTCCATATAAGATATCAACTATCCTCATCATTACTGAATCTATTTTTCCACCAGCATAACCAGCAACGATACCCCAGGATACACCAATAACCAATGCAACTCCTGTTGCAACAAAACCCACAAGTAATGAAATTCTTGCACCGTATAATATCCTGCTTAAGAGATCACGTCCTAAAACATCTGTTCCAAGTAAATGGGCAGCAGATGGAGGCGATGCTCCTAATTCTAAATTTTGAAATGAATATGAGTAAGGAGCAATCCAAGGAGCAAGAGCAGCACATAAAATTAATATAAATAATATGAAAGCTCCAAACATAGCAGCTTTGTTTCTAGTAAGTCTGTAAATTGCATCAGACCACAATGTAGAACTTTTACTCATCAGACATCCCTTGACCTAGGATTGAGCCACATTGATGCAAGATCGGATAAAAGATTAAAAAATACTATCATTGCAGAAAAAAATATTGTTGTGCCTAATATCATTGTGTAATCTCTATTAAAAGCTGCTTCTACATAAAATCTTCCAAGTCCGGGAATTTGAAAGATAGTTTCTACTACAAAAGATCCAGCCAAAAGTCCTGCAACTGCCGGTCCTAAAAATGATACTACTGGAATTAAACCACCTTGCATTGCATGTTTAATGACAACATTTCTCTCCTTTAAGCCCTTAGCTCTTGCTGTCCTTATAAAATCTTGATTTAAGACCTCTAACATACCACCCCTGCTTAATCTTGCGATGTAAGCAGCATAAGCAAAGCCCAAAGTTATTGAAGGGAGTATTTTATCTCCAGGAAGTTGTCCCCAGCCCGAAACTGGAAGTATTTCTAAATTAATACCAAAGATTAAAACCAACAGAGGTCCCATTAAAAAAGTGGGAACGCATATCCCAATCATAGCTATAGCCATAGGGATAAAATCTAAAAATGTATTTCTTTTAAGTGCAGCTAATACACCAGAAGAGATACCTATAAGAAGAGCAATTAGTATTGCATAAAATGCAAGTTCAAAAGTTACAGGTAATCCAGTAGCAATCATTTCAGACACAGATCTGCCTGGGAATCTAAATGAGGGGCCAAAGTCTCCCTGAAGTACTCCAGACATATAATCAACATATTGTTCCCACTCAGATGCATCTAAATTATAAGCTTCATTTAAATTTTTTAAGACTTGAGGTGAAACCGCTTTATCAGCATCAAATGGTCCTCCTGGCGCCAACTTAATTAAGAAAAAAGTAAGACTTGCCACAGCAAGTAAAACTGGAATAGCAAGCAAAAGTCTTTTAAAAAAAATACTTAACACTAAAGCTAATCTCTTTCTAAATATATAAACTTAGGATGGTGATGATCTAGGATGTGTGGATTAAATCCTTTAACATCAGGAGAGAGTTGATATGATCTGACATATGTATATAAGGGTATTATCGGCATATTATCAATTAACATTTTTTCTGCTTCATTTAATAATTGATATCTTTCGTCTTGATTGTTTGTTGAATTAGCTTTAGCAACTAGATCATCATAATTTTTATCTTCCCAACCAGTTTTGTTATTTCCTCTATTGGGTCTCATTAGATCTAAAAATGTATTAGGATCTTCATAATCACCAATCCAGCCTGCCCTTGATACTTGGAAATCACCAACCATTTCTCGACTTAAGTATACTTTCCAATCTTGATTAACTAACTCGACCTCAATTCCTAAATTTTGTTGCCACATTTGTTGTATGGCTAAAGCGACTTTTCTATGATCTTCATTTGTATTAAATAGTATTTCAAGTTTAGGAAATTTATTTTCTGAATCATAACCAGCTTCAACAAGCAATTTTTTTGCTAACTCAGGATCAAACGGTATTGAGGTTGTTGGCTCATATCCATTTGAGCCAGGTGGTGTGAAAGAATAGGCAGGAATCTGGCCACATTTTGTAACCTTTTCTACTAAAAGTTTTCTATCAATAGAATAAGCTAATGCTTTTCTTACTTTTACATCACTTAAATAAGGATTAGTGGTATTTAATCTATAAAAATAAGTTCCCATATATGGATCAATCCTTAAATCAGGATTATTTTCTTCAATATATACAGGACATTTTTGTGAAGGTAGTGTGCTGGTGACATGAAGCTGACCTGCTCTAAACATCCTATCCTCTGTCATTACATTCGATACAGGATAATAATGAATTTGGTTTAATTTAACTGTTGAGGCATCCCAATACATTGAATTTTTCTCAACAACAATTTTATTATTTAACTCCCACGATTTTAGATTGAAAGGTCCATTGCATACAAAATTTCCAGGCCTTGTCCATTCTCCATTTCTATCATCAATTGTTCCATGCTTTATGACGGTTTCTTTATGAACAGGCCATGTACTGTAATGGCTTAAAAGACCAATGAAAAAAGGCGTAGGTGCTTTTAGGTCTACCTGAAGAGTATAATCATCTATTGCTTTAACTCCTACTTTACTAAAGTCATTAGTTTCTCCGGTATGGTACTCCATTGCACCTACTAAATAATAAAGCATATCCGGATACTGAGAGCCTAAACTTGCTGTAAGAATTCTTTTCCATGACCAAACAAAATCATCTGCAGTTAGGGTATCGCCATTGGACCATTTCCCATTTTTTCTTAGCTTAAATATGTACTGTTTGCCATCATCACTTATTGACCAAGACTCTGCTGCTCCTGGTAAATTTTCATTTCCATAAGGATTGGGGATAGTAAGTCCTTCACATAAAGAGATAAGTATGTGATGTTCTGGCACGCCAGTAACAATATGTGGATCTATTCCTTGTGGCTCTGAACCATTTCCAAAATGAAAAATTTGGTTTTCAAGACCTTCATCAACAGGAGATTGAGATGAAGAGCAAGAAATTAAGAAAATTAAAGAAATTAAAGATAGATTTTTCATAATTAAAAAATAACTGTATTTAGATTTACTCGAGCATTATTGAATAAATCTTGATTAATAATTGTTGTCAAAGTACTTGCACTTCTTTCTTCTGCAAAGCCTTTATATTGCTCAATAATATCAGAAATGCTTTCATCATCTAGTTTATTGAAGCTCTTTATAGTTACGTGATACATGTCACCACTTCTAGCATTTATCTTTAGGAAATCTCCAATAGATCCCTCAAATATTTTAGATGTAACTTCTTGAGGTAAAAGAGAAGAATATCTTTTTATATCAATAAAAGATTCCTGAGAAATAAAATCATAAGGCTCAATAAATTTATTTAAGTCACCTTCCTCATTTGCTTCTGTTATTTCTTGACTTATAAGTGATAACTTTTCAACTGCCTTATCAGATAATAAATAATCTTGAGCTAATTCTCTAACCTTTTCATATTCCATTAACTCAGGTTCAGTTATCTTTGACAACGACAATACAACTATAGAGTTATCTATACTAATTGCATATGAATTTCCAATACTTGTTTCGGGTGAGAATATGTACTCCTTAATCCTGCTATCATCAATCGAGAATTCAAAACTTTCTTTACTTACATTTTCACTAGTTTGAATATCTTTTGAAAGAGTATCAGCAATAGATTTGAATGAGTCATTATTGAATATTTTCTCATCAATTAAGTTATAGTCATCGTTCATCAAAGCTATTGATTCAGAACTAACAAGATTGTCGATAAACTGCGATTGCATTTCACTTAAAGGAATCACTTCATTTAAGCTAAGTTCTGTTACTTTTATAATATGGTAGGTTTCGTCTAAATCTATAATATCACTGTATTCATTAAGGGCTAGTTTGTTAATAGCTTCATTAAACTCACTTGGAAAAACATCTGCATCAAAATATTCTAAATCACCGCCTATATCTTTGGTCACCATATCATCACTGTATTTACTAGCCAATGTAGAGAAGTCTTCACCACTTTTAAGCTGGTCTAAAACTGTAGAAGCTTTTTCAAGGGCTAGCTCAGGTGAATCATATTTAGATTTTTCAAGCATAATATGTGAAAACCTGATTTGTTTATTCTGATTATTCTGTGCTAAGTAGTTAGCATATTCATTTTCAACATAATCTTCTGGGATTTGCACTGATGAAGCATAATCGTCAGACGAAATAATAAAATACTTAAAAGATCTTGCTTCATTTGAATAAAAATTAACTTTATTTGCATCATAATAATCTCTAATTTCTTCTTCAGAATTAATAATTTCATTACGGAGCTTTTGATAATCAATTTTTAAAAAATCAATATTTGCTGATTGCTCTAACAGTGATGTCAGTTCCACTAGTTCCTTGTTGGTAATAAAGTTATTGGAAGCTATAGCTTGTCTATATAAATCAGTGGCAAGCATGTTGGTAACAACATCTAAATATGACTCTTTTGTATAACCATTAGCATTTACTTGGGCTTCATAAATATTTTCATCAAATCTTCCATCTGTGTGAAAAGAAGAGTTAGCTATAATTTCCTTTTTGGATTGGTTCTGGGTCACGTTATTTATAAAACCAAGCTTTCTTGATTCTGAAAGTAAAACCTTTTGGGCAATTAATTCTTGTTTTATTTGATTATTTTTAAACTCTTCATCAAGATCATTTAATTCAAAATTATCACCATAGATACTTTTCAGTCTTTGTGAAGCCATATTACCTGCAATTTGAAAATCTGTTTGGGTTACATTTTCACCGTTAATTGTACCCAGGGAGTTGTTAAATGTAGAACCAAGTGAGCCTGTACCAAGAAAAACAAAAGGTAATGCACATGCTGCAATTACAATAAATAATCTGGGTCCTGTTAAAAAATTTCGAAGTGTTTCCATCATAGTGCTGACATTATAAATAAAAAAAGGGTGCGGAAGCACCCTTTTTTGAAGTTAATAAAACTTAGCCGTTTTTAACCTTATCTTTAAGGCCTTTACCAGCTTTAAAACCAGGAACTTTTGAAGCAGCAATATGCATTGATGCACCAGTTTGAGGATTTCTACCCTCTCTAGCAGCTCTATGCCTTACTGAAAATGTTCCAAAACCTACTAGTGATACAGAATCACCTTTACCTAAAGCATCTCCAATTCCACCTAGAACTGCATCAACCGCTCTTCCAGCTGAAGCTTTAGAAATATCTGCGTCACCTGCGACAGCATCAATCAAATCTGATTTATTCATATTAAATACTCCTCTGTATAAATTTATTTATATAAATACTCTTCTATGAAAAGCTTTTTAAGCCTAAAAGTCAAGTAAATAAAGGGTTTTAATGGGCTTGCTTATTTTCAGGTTTTGTTTTTTTAACTCTTTGCGTTTTAGTTTTTACACTAGATGGAGATTTGTTTATTGGAGTTGGTTCTTTTTCCAGAGCATGAGAGATAACTTCATCAACCCATTCAACTGGAATAATATTGAGTGATTTAAGAATCTGTTCAGGTATCTCTTGAAGATCAGGCTCATTTTCTTTTGGAATAATTACATTCTCAATACCACCACGTTTAGCTGCTAGCAGTTTTTCTTTCAATCCACCAATTTTTAAGATCTGTCCTCTTAGAGTAATTTCACCAGTCATGGCAGTATCGGACCTTACAGGTATTCCAGTAAAAATTGATATTAAGGAAATTGCCATTGCACCTCCAGCACTTGGGCCATCTTTAGGTGTAGCACCCTCTGGTACATGAATATGCACATCATATTTTTCATAAAAATCGGGTTTTATTCCTAATGAATCTGCTCTAGATCTAACTACTGTGAATGCAGCCTGGATTGATTCCTGCATTACATCACCCAAAGATCCAGTTTTGATTATTCTTCCTTTTCCATCAATATGAGATGCTTCTATAGTTAGCAGCTCACCACCAACCTCAGTCCATGCAAGTCCGGTAACTTGTCCAACTGCATTTTCTTTCTCAGCAATTCCATATTTGAATTTTTTTACACCTGAAAACTTCTCTAAATTCTTGGTTGTTATAGATGTAGGTTTATCAAGATTCTTCTTATTTAAAAGTCTTTCTTTTACAACTTTTCTTAAGATTTTAGCAATTTGTCTTTCTAAACCTCTTACACCAGCTTCCCTTGTATAGTATCTAATTAATGAAAGAATGACTTCTTTATTTATATTTATCTCTTTATCTTTAAGTCCATTTCTTTCCATTTGTTTAGGTAGCAAATATTTCGATGCTATGTTTAGCTTCTCGTCTTCAATATAACCAGGAATTCTGATTATCTCCATTCTATCTAATAGCGGAGTTGGAATATTTAGGCTATTTGCTGTGCAGACAAACATAACTTCTGATAAGTCATAATCTACCTCTAGATAATGATCGCTAAATGTATTATTTTGCTCTGGATCTAAAACCTCAAGAAGAGCAGATGCAGGATCGCCTCTATGATCCATGCCAATTTTATCAATTTCATCTAACAAAAATAAAGGATTTTTAACCCCAACCTTAGAAAGTTTTTGAATAATTTTTCCAGGCATTGAACCTATATAAGTTCGTCTATGGCCTCTTATTTCAGATTCATCTCTTACTCCGCCAAGGGACATTCTTACAAATTTTCTGTTTGTAGCTCTTGCTATTGACTCACCGAGTGAAGTTTTACCAACACCAGGCGGGCCCACAAGACATAAAACAGGAGCTTTCATTGATTTAACTCTTTTTTGAACTGCAAGGTATTCAATGATTCTTTCTTTTACCTCTTCAAGACCGTAATGATCTTCCTCTAAAATGTCTAATGATGCTTGAATATCTGTTTTGACTTTAGATTTTTTCTTCCATGGAACTTCGACTAAACAATCTAAGTAAGATCTTACAACTGATGCTTCAGCAGATGATGCAGACATGTGCTTAAATTTAGCTAATTCACTTTTTGCTTTCTTTAAAGCATCTTTAGGCATACCTACTGTATTAATTTTTTCCTCAAGTGCATCAAGCTCGTCAACCTCATCACCTATTTCTCCAAGCTCTTTTTGAGCAGCCTTGATTTGTTCATTCAGATAATATTCTCTTTGAGATTTTTCCATCTGTTTTTTTACACGTTCTCTTATTTTCTTTTCAACATCAACAACATCTAATTGTGATTCAATAAACATTAGAACTTTTTCAGACCTTTCTTTTAAATCAGCTATAGCCAGAATTTCTTGCTTTCTAGCAGTTTCAATTGGCAAGTGTCCGGTAATAGTATCGATTAACTTTGAGAGGTCATCCAAAGAATCAACAGTAGAAACTATTTCAGGAGGAATTCTTTTAGTTATGCCAATATAATCTTCAAATTTAGCTTTAATAAATCTAACTAAATTAGATGCATCAGCTTCTTTTAATGGTATGTCATCAATAGAACTTACTCTTGCTAAGTCATAACCTTTTTTTTCAATAAATTTATCTATAGAGCATCTTTTATGTCCTTCAACAAGAACCTTCATGGTTCCATCCGGCAATTTAATTAGCTGTAATAAATTGCTAATAGATGCATTTTTGTATACATCCTTAAACTCAGGATTGTCGATTGCAGGGTCAGTTTGACAAACTAGCACAAGTTTTTTATTTGAAGACATAGCTACATTCAATGCTTCGATGGACTTAGATCGGCCAACAAATAAGGTTGTTACAATTCCAGGAAAGACAACTACATCTCTTAAAGGAATTACAGGTAGGTCTGATTTTATTTCATTCATATACCCAATATAGGGATAGATAATAAAATATCAATTAGCTGATGATTTTTTTGGAGCTGTTTTTAAAAGCTTAATTGGGTCTGTTTTGGAGACGACTGTGTTCTCATCAATTATAACTTTTTCAAGATCTTCATTAGGAAGCTCAAACATAGTTTCCATTAGTATATCCTCCATAATTGATCTAAGGCCTCTTGCACCTGTTTTTCTTTTAATTGCTTGTTTTGCAATTTCAACAAGCGCTTCGTCCCTGAATGTTAATTCAACATCATCAATTTCAAATAAATGTTTATACTGATTTACTAGAGCATTTTTTGGTTCTTTTAAAATTCGAACAAGTGCAGTTTCATCAAGCTCATGTAAGTTTGATATTACTGGAAGTCTTCCAACAAACTCAGGTATTAGTCCATATTTGACTAAATCTTCAGGTTCTAAATTATCAATATCTGATGAAATTGATTGAACATTTGATGTAGTATTCACATCAGCTCCAAAACCAATTCCAATATTATTAGTTCTTTGATCAATAACTTTATCTAAACCAGAAAAAGCTCCACCACATATAAATAATATATTTGAGGTATCTATCTGGATAAATTCTTGTTGAGGGTGCTTTCTACCGCCTTGGGGAGGAATTGAAGCTACAGTTCCTTCAATTAGTTTGAGGAGTGCCTGCTGAACCCCTTCTCCAGAAACATCTCTTGTGATCGATGGGTTATCAGATTTTCTTGCAATTTTATCAATTTCATCAATGTATACTATTCCTAGTTGCGCTCTTTCAGGGTCATAGTCAGATTTTTGTAAAAGTTTTTGTATGATGTTTTCAACATCTTCACCTACGTATCCAGCTTCGGTAAGTGTAGTAGCATCAGCAATTGTAAAGGGAACGTTTAAGATTTTTGCTAAAGTTTGAGCTAATAGAGTCTTACCACTACCTGTAGGGCCTAGAAGTAATACATTACTTTTTTGAAGTTCGACTTCATCTTTTAGGTCACTTTTCTTTAACCTCTTATAATGATTATAAACGGCCACAGAGAGAACTTTTTTAGCTTTTTCTTGACCTATCACATACTCATCAAGTTTATTAAAAATTTCTAGAGGAGATGGCAGTTCTTCTAATGAAGTATCTTCTTCATTTTTAATTTCTTCTTCGATTATGTCATTACATAGATCTACGCACTCGTTACAAATATATACACTCGGACCAGCGATAAGTTTTTTTACATCATCCTGACTTTTGCCACAAAATGAACAACTTAATTTATCTGATGATGTTTTATTTACCATTCTTTGAATCTCTTTGTTCTAAAATATTATCTACTATGCCATATTTAACTGCTGCAGGTGCATCTAGAAAGTTATCTCTATCTGTGTCCTTTTCTATTTTCTTTATTGATTGACCTGTATGTTTCGCAAGTATGTCATTTACAACTTTTTTCATATGTAAAATTTCTTTTGCATGAATTTCAAAATCAGATGCCTGTCCTTGAAAACCACCTAAAGGTTGATGAATCATAATTCTTGAATTTGGCAAAGCATATCTTTTTCCTTTATCTCCTCCAGCTAAAAGTATCGCACCCATGCTTGCAGCCTGACCGATACAAAGCGTTGAAATAGAAGGTGCAACAAATTGCATGGTGTCATATATTGCCAAACCTGATGAAATACTGCCTCCAGGTGAATTTATATAAATTGATATATCTTTTTCTGGATTTTCAGACTCTAGGAATAATAACTGAGCAACTACTAAGTTAGACATATAATCATCAACAGGACCTGATAGAAAAATAACTCGTTCTTTAAGCAGTCTTGAATAAATATCAAACGACCTTTCTCCACGAGGAGTTTGCTCGATTACCATAGGTATTAATGCTGATTCTATTTCATTCATATACATCTATTTATTTGCCAGTTCTGAAAATTCTATCACCTTATCTTTAGATTTAAGTGCATTTTCTAAATTTTCAATCAATTGTTGTTCTAATGCAATCATTCTAAATTGTTCTAATTGCTGGGGCTGGCCTTTAATCCACTGTTTAAATTGTTCTGGATCTTTATATTTCTCTGATTCTTTATCAATATAGGTATCAAGCATTACAGCATCTGCAGATAGCTCAAAATGATTAACTAATTCAGCAAAAAGTAAGTCGAGCTTGACTCTTTTTTCAGCATTCTCCATAAAAGTGTCTATAGGAAATAAATCGTCACCAGCATTTTCTTCTGTTTGTCCAATCCTCATAAGAGCATCCTTTCTCATTAGTTCTGCCTGCTCTTTGACAGTTACGTTAGGTACTTTAAATGAATTAGTCTTTAACAAAGTTTCATAAATAGATTCTTTTGTCAGATCTTTTTCTTGGATTTCAACTTCTTTTTTCATTCTTTTTGAAATCTCATCTTTAAATTCAGCCTCATTCTTGACATCCATTTCTAATTTATCAAAAAGATCTTTGTCAATTTTTGCCTCATGAAGTTCTTGAACTTGTTTTAATGTAATTTTAAATTCAGCTTCTATGCCTGCTAAATCTTTTTTAAAATAATCATCAGGGAAAGTGGCTTTTATGGAAAATTCTGAAGGCTCTTTTTCTAAAATAGCGTCTTCAAAGCCAGGTATCATAGAATTACTGCCAAGTATTAATTTAAAATCTTTAGCTGAATTGCCTTCAAAGTCTTCATTGTTGATGCTGCCAACAAAATCAATAATTACCTGATCATCTACTTTTGATTTCCTCGATACATCTTTCCACTCACCATATCTTTTTACAATATCTGAAATGGCAAGATCTAAATCACTATCAGTTATGGAAATTGAAACTTTTTCATAACTTGTCCATCTGCTCAGCTTTGGCTTAATTTCAGGGAAAACTTCAAATACCGCAGAATAGGTTATAGGCTGTTTAGGATCTTCACTTTCTAATGTAACTGTTGGGGGTGATGCAGGTCGAACTTTATTCTCAGTTAAAGCTTCAGGATATGAACTTTGAATTAAGTCATTTACTACTTCAGAATGAATAGATTGGCCATATCTTTGTTCAAGAACGTCATTAGGGACTTTTCCTTTTCTAAAGCCGTCTAGTTTAGCCTTACCTTTTATATTGTTAAGCTTAGTTTGAAATTTTGATCTGTAGTCATCGACTGGAATTGAAACTGTAAGTTTTCTTTCTAAATCCTTAAGTTTTTTTAGTTTGCTAGTCATAATTTTATCCAATTAATTGGGGCGAGCGATGGGGTTCGAACCCACGGCCTCCGGAGCCACAATCCAGCGCTCTAACCAACTGAGCTACGCCCGCCACGAAACGAGCTATTATAGATTAAAAATAACAATTATTTATTTTTTTATTATGATAATTAAAAAGATATACAATAATAATATCATTCATTATGGGGAGATAATTGATGAGTAATTTTTTAAGTGATACTACGAAATACGTAAACAAAGCGCTTAAGTTTTCAGATATATCCGAAGACTTATCAAATAAGATTATTGTCTGTAACTCAACATATATTGTGAGATTTGGAGTCAGGCTTAGAGGAAAAATATTTACATTCGAAGGTTGGAGATCGGTTCATTCAGAACATATGGAGCCAACAAAAGGAGGTATAAGATTTGATTTGCAAACAAATTCTGAAGAAGTTGAAGCATTAGCAGCATTAATGTCGTATAAGTGCGCAATCATTAATGTCCCTTTTGGTGGCTCTAAGGGAGGCTTAAAAATCAATACTGCAGATTGGGAAAAACGTGAACTTGAAAAAATTACTAGAAGATTTGCACAAGAGCTTATAAAACGAGATCTAATTAGTCCATCGATGAACGTGCCTGCACCAGATATTGGTTCATCTTCAAGAGAAATGGCATGGATTGCTGATGAATATAGAAAAATGCATCCAAGCGATATTAATGGTGCAGCATGTGTTACTGGTAAACCACCAAATAAAAATGGTCTTCCGGGAAGAGAAGAGGCTACTGGAAGAGGTGTGCAATTTATAGTAAGAGAATTTTTTAAAAATGCTGACTTAGTTAAAATAGCAGGTCTTGATCAAGATCTGACAACTAAATCAATGGTAGTCCAAGGTATTGGAAATGTTGGCTATCATCTTTCAAAATTTCTTACTGAAGATGATGGGATCAAATTAATTGGTATCTCAGAATTTAATGGAGGAATATACAATGAAAAAGGTATTAATGTTGAACATGCAAAAAAATATTTTATAAAACATAAGTCATTTAATAATTACCCAGAAGCAACTTTTATAAAAGACTCTTCACTTTTGTTGAAAAGAAAATGTGATATTTTAATACCCGCTGCTCGTGAAAACGTTATAACTGAAAAGAATGCTGAAGATGTTTCTGCAAAATTAATTGTCGAAGCTGCTAATGGACCAATAAACTATAAAGCCAATCAAATACTTAATAGAAAAAAAATATTCGTGATACCAGATATTCTTGCAAATGGAGGTGGAGTAGCTGTTAGTTACTTTGAATGGGTAAAAAATATAAGACACATACGATTTGGTCGACTTGAAAAAAGAAGGAATCAATTTCAGCTCAACGCTTTGATTGAAGCGATTGAACAAATGACAGGAAAAACTATGCCGAATAAATATAAAGAAAATTTTCTGCAAGGCATAGAAGAAATTGATCTTGTTAGATCTGGTTTGGATGACATGATGATAGATGGGTTCCAGGAAGTTAAGAAGATTTTTATTTCAAATGAAAAAATAGTTGATTTTAGAACCGCTGCATATTTACTTGCTATAGAAAAGATAGCAATGGCATATGAGTCTATAGGTCTTTAGGGAAAAAGTTTACAGCACTGTCTTTTTCCCAAATATCATAATTAGCCATAATCTCACTTAATAATGTGCTCACTAAGAAATTGCCAAGCCATTTTTGAGTTTTAGGAATCTCTGTATTTAAATCGAACCAACTAGTATTGGCTATTCTAAATTGTCTAATAAATGGCAATATGCATATATCAATTTTATTAATATGATTAGAAAAAAACCATTTAGAATTATAAATTTTATTTTCAATACTTTTTAAAATTTCTATACACGCGTCCCTATGTGCAACCTCATCAATATCTTTATATCTTGTGGCATATTTATATCTGTCTAGGTGATATTTAAATTTTTCGTCAAATAATTTTATCTCATTCTCAGTAATTGATTTTTGCTCGTCAGTTAGCTCATCTGTAAATGTATGAATATTCTGCTCCAGACACCAGTTTACAATGTCCATACTCTCATCGATAACTCTTCCATCATTCAACAAAAGAACTGGAACAGTGCCCTTTGGTGAAAGCTCTAACATAGCCTTGGGTTTATTTTTTAAACTAACCTCTCGATGTTCTACTTTTATTTTTGACAAATATAGAGCCATTCTGGCTCGCATTGCATATGGACATCTTTTAAATGAGTAAAGTACGTGCATATCAAGATTTGAGATTTTGAACTTCTTTTTTTGGCCCAATATGTTTTTGATTTCTTTTTTTAGCTAAATCTACCTGTTTCTGTCTGCTCATATACCTATTTTTTTGCTCCTCTGTAGTCTTATCGAAACATGATGGACAGGCTACACCTCTAATGTATTTATCAGTTTTTTTATCTTCACTGGTGATTGGCATTCTACATCCATGACACATATCATAGGACCCTTTTTTTAGATTCTGATCTACAGATACCCTATCATCAAAAACAAAACATTCCCCTGACCACAATGAATCATCTTCATTAACAGATTCAAAATATTTAAGAATGCCACCCTTTAAATGATAAACATTCTCAAAGCCTTCTTTTTTCATCAAAGATGATGCTTTTTCACATCTAATGCCTCCAGTGCAAAACATTGCAATTTTCTTTTCTTTTTTGTCTTCTTCAGAAAATTTTTGAGCCTTTATCCAATTGGGAAATTCTCTAAATGTATTTGTCTTTGGATTAATTGAGTTTTTAAATGTTCCTATTGAACATTCATATTCATTTCTTGTATCAATTATCAATGTGTCATCTTCGGTAATAAGCTTATTCCATTCATGCGGATTAACATACTCACCAACAAGATTATTAGGGTTAATAGAAGTATCGCCAATAGTAACTATCTCTTTTTTTAACTTTACTTTAAGTCTGACGAATGGTCTTTTTTCTGATTGAGAAAATTTTAAATCTAAATTATCAAAACCATTAATTGATTCAATAAACTTTAAAGCATTTAATAGGTTTTGATGAATGCCTGATGAAATGGTTCCGTTGATACCTTCGTGACCAATTAAAATGGTTCCATATATATTGAGCTCATCTAGTTTATTTCTAATTTTCTCGGAAATAAATTCAGGATCTTTAATGTCTACAAATTTATACAAAGCAACTATTTTATTCATCATTAAAATGTTTCTTTATTAACTCTTTATTGATATTTTTAGAATCTACATCTAATAATTGATATTTTATATTTTTTTTATCCTCAAGTAATATGCAATAGTGGTTTTCTTGATAAGTGGATTCAATTTTTTTGTATTCTGCAATTTTTTGGCATTTATCTATCCATAAAAAATTTGTTTGTGAATCAAGTCTTTTAACTTTATTTTTTAAAGGATTTGCATAATAAAAATCAAACATTATTTGTTCTACTTCATTATTAGCATCTAATGCTATTAATGCTGGATATTTAATAAATCTATCACCAAAAATTATTTTCATATCTGACTTTGAAATACTAAAGCCATTTTGAAAACGAGGAAAAGACCATAAATCTATAATCTTACTTCTATTAAGCGCAATAACTTCGTCAATATCATTATTGCTTGAGAGACTTTTTTTGATTCCCAAATTTCTGCCCAAGCCCAAGCCAATAGTGTCAGTCCCTATAACACCTAATACTGTTGGACCCACATCAAAAATATTACCTTTTTTACTATTTAATTGTGGATTCAAAGATTGATCGAAAATCATAAATAAATTTTTTCTCGTACCTTTCTCAAGCATATGTGATGCAGTATTTTTTAATGCTAAATGATCTGACAATAGAACTAACGTTGTATCTTTGTATAGATCAGAATTTAGAAATTCATCCATAAATTTTCCAATTAAATAATCTATACAGTGCAGCGAATTTAAAATAGGATTTTTGCCATCAAGATATTTTTTATTTTTACATGATGCGGATATATATCCATTAGGATGATGAGTATCCAAAGTAAGTGAGAATAAACCAAAATTATTTGTTTGCTCAGAAAGTTTTTGTATCCTTTCGTAAATAAGATCAAAAAGCTCATCATCATAGACACCCCATGGGGATCTATAATTTTTATCATTTAATTTATCTTCTAGTTCATACCACCCCTCTACAGAATTAAATCCATGAGTTCTATAGAAATTACCTTTTCCGGCAAAATCAAGATCAGAGCCACCGATATAATGAAGATTATAGTTCTCCTCATTAAGAATATCTCCCATACATTTTGCCAATGGAATAAATTTGTCTACTCCAGACATTGAATTTTCACTTGCTATTGGAGTAAGCAGTGGAACGCCGCATTGAGATGCTGCCATACCAGCAATGGTCCAGTTTGTAGCTCTTGGAGAATCAATATTTGTATAACTAACAGATAATTTTTCAAGTCTCTTTAGATTTGGAGCTAAGTCAGGAAAAATATCATCATCAAGATATGTTCTTTCTACTTGCTCAAGATAAATAAAAATAACATTCTTTTTTTTATTCTTAAAAAGAATATCTTGTTGAAAAAAATGATTGTTATCTACTGAATTCTGCTTATCTCTTTCATTTGATAAAAGAAAATAAACATCTTTGTAAAATGGATTAAAAAATACAGATATTATCAAAATTAAAGCTGGGAAAACGCTTGCTTTAGAGTTAGTAGATTTTTTATTAATATTTTTATTGAATAGTTTTATTAATATTATTAATACAATGTTTATAAATACTAAAACAAAGGATGGAAAAATATATTCATCTATACCAAATCCCTTAATACCATATTTAAAATGAAATAGGATTGCATCATTAATCCCATCACCTGATAAATAGTCTATAAAAAAATATAGGCTTAACAATACCAAATTAATATAAAAAATTGCTACAAATACTCTGCTTTTGCTTATTTCAAAAAATGATGTTTTTGCAAGGACAAGCAATAAGATGCTTAAGCTTAAAGTTATATACATATTAATATTATATAAAAAATGGCGCGCCTGAAGAGATTCGAACTCCTGACCCACTGCTTAGAAGGCAGTTGCTCTATCCAGCTGAGCTACAGGCGCGTGGTCGGGGTAGTAAGATTCGAACTTACGACCACTCGCTCCCAAAGCGAGTGCGCTACCAGACTGCGCTATACCCCGAGGTTGCAAATATTAAAGTTTATCTAAAAAATAAGCAATCATCATATGAATAAATATTCATAAATGCGATAATATTTTTATGGTGGCAAAAATTTTAGATGGTAAAAAACTAGCCTCTCTAAGTGAAGAAGAGATTAAAGTAGAGGTTAAAGAGCTTGTATCAAAGGGTATAAATCCTACTCTTGCTACTATTCTTGTTGGCAACGATCCAGCATCAGAAACTTATGTTCGAATGAAAAGGAACACATGTAAAAAAGTTGGCATGGAATCAATAGCTGTTGAACTACCAGAGTCCTCAACAACAGAAGAGTTGCTATCAACTATTGATGATTTAAATAAAAATCCCAATGTCCATGGGATTTTATTACAACATCCGGTTCCATCTCAAATTGATGAAAGAAAATGTTTTGATGCAATTAATATTGAAAAAGATGTGGATGGAGTTACCTGTTTAGGTTTTGGAAATATGTCTATGGGTATTGAGGCATATGGATCATGCACGCCTGCAGGAATTATAAGATTAATTAAACATTATGAGCTTGAGGTCCAGGGTTTAAATGCTGTAGTTGTAGGAAGAAGTCCTATTTTAGGAAAACCAATGGCTATGATGCTTTTAAATTTAAATGCTACTGTAACTATATGTCATTCTAGAACACAAAATATTGAAAATATAATTAAAAATGCAGATCTTATTGTTGGTGCGGTAGGAATACCTAAATTTATAAAAACAGATTGGATCAAGCAAGGCGCTATAGTCATAGATGCAGGCTTTCATCCTGAAAAATGTGGTGATATTGATTTGGACCAAATGGATGAGATATCTTCTGCATACACACCAGTTCCAGGTGGGGTTGGTCCAATGACTATTAATACATTAATATTGCATACTATGCAGTCTGCAAAAAGATTGGTTAATAACTGATCAGTCCTTTACTTCTTCTGTTTCTTCAGAAATATCAGGATTTACTTCGCCTTCTATAACTTCACCTTCACTTTCACTGCTTGCCTCATCATTTTCATTACCCTTAAATGGAAATGGCTTTTCTTCTGTTTGAAATAATAAAAAGGCCAAAGAGTCGTCAAAGAACTCTAAAAGATGAGTATTAAAATTTGCAATAGGTGCGTTTGGTTTTGAAGTGAATAGGTAAAATAAAAATTGAATAACAGCTAATCCAATGCATATAGTTAAAACAAAATTAATTACAAAACCATAAAGAACCATGAATAATAGTCTTATCCATTTGCTTCCTTTTAAAATTTCTTCTTTATCTATTTCTATATTAGCCATAATTTTTTTTCCTAATATGTAAATTCTACATCAACTTCGTGTGGATTATTAACAAGATCATCAATAAATGTTTTAGATGATGCATTCTTATAAACAATATCATATAAAGAATCTACTAGAGGCATGCTGATATTCAATCTAGCAGATTCTGTTTTAATAACCTCTAATGTTCTAATACCTTCAGCAACTTGACCAACTTTGTTCTTAGCCTCTTCTAAACTTAGACCAGCTCCTAAATTGATGCCAAGTTGAAAGTTTCTAGATAAGTTTGATGTACATGTGGCTACCAAATCACCCATGCCAGCAAGTCCAAGAAAAGTAATTGGATTTGCACCCTTTGCTACTGCAAATCTACTCATTTCAGCCATGCTTCTAGTTAAAATTAACCCAACAGCATTTTCACCAACCTCTAAAGATTCTGCAATTCCACAAATAATTGCATATATATTTTTTAGAGCTCCTGCTAACTCAACACCTTGAATATCATCTGAAGAATATATCTTAAAAGTGTCAGAAGAAAGAGTTTCTTTTACATCATTAATAAGTGAATCATCATTACTAGCTATAACTGTTCCAGTGACTTTTTTTTCTGCTATTTCTTTTGCAAGATTTGGACCACTCAACACTCCTACACTATTTTTAGAAGCATCAATATTTAGCAAGATAATGTCTGACATTGATCTAAACGGATCTAATTTAATTCCTTTTGTACAAGAAATAATATGTGCTCCCTCATCAATTGAGGGTGAAATTCTTTTAACTACATTTTCAAATATTGAACTTGGTGTGGCTATCAACACTATGCTTGAGTTTTTAATAACTTCATCAAGATTTTCTGATGCTTCTATATTTGATGACAATTGTAGCTCCGGATGATAAGTAGTATTTGCTGCTTCTGAGTTTATTCTAAGAGCTTGTTCTGAATCCCTTACCCATAATGAAACTTCAAAACCGTTAGATGCTGCTATATTGGCAAGCACAGTCCCAAAACTACCACCTCCAAGAACTGCAATTTTTTTTAATTTCATCATTCTTATGAAAGATATTTATCTAGCTGCCTTAAATATTTTGATGGGTCTTGAGGCGAACCACCCTCTGCTATAACAGCATAATCATAGAGAAAATCAACAAATGAATTGAATTGCTTGCCCTTCATCTCCTTAAGCTTTTTAACTAACTTATGCTTCATATTAACTTCAAAAATTGGGCTAGACGATCCAAGAGTTTGTCCAGAGGCTTCAAGAATTTTTCTTAGCTGTGCTCCTGGTTCGTGTTTTGGCAAAACAATACAAGATGCAGAATCAGTTAGACGTTTGCTTATTATTACATCAGATACTTTGCCATCTAATTGTTTTTTAATTTTAGAAACTATGTCCTGATCTGCTTCCGAAATCTTATTTTCTTTATCATCACCTGCTATATCTTCTTTGGCTACATTAACAAGCTCTTTGCCTTGATATTCCATTAATCCAGCCATAACCCACTCGTCTATTCTGTCTGTTAATAGAAGAACTTCTGTGCCTGAGGATTTTAAACCTTCAATATGAGGAGAATTAGCTGCAGCTTCATATGTGTCTGCTACACAGTAATATATCTTATCTTGTTCATCACTCATTCGCTCAATGTAATCATCAAGACTTTGATCGGCCTCTTTGCTGTTAGCATACGTGGAGGTAAAAAGTAACAAGCTTGCAATTAAATCCTTATTTTCTCTATCTTCAGCAGGCCCTTCTTTTAAAACCAAACCATACTCATTCCAAAATTCTTTGTATTTATCAAAAGAATCTTTTTTAAGAGACTTAAGTGAGTCTAGCATTCTTTTTGTAACGGCTTTTTTTATGGTATCAACAAGATGATGTTCTTGAAGAATTTCTCTAGAAACATTTAATGGGAGATCATTTGTATCAATGACGCCTCTTACAAACCTTAAATATAGAGGTAAAAAATTAGATGCATCATCCATAATAAAAACTCTTTGAATGTATAGTTTTACACCTCTAGGTGATTCACGATTCCACAAATCAAAGGGCGGTTTAGATGGTATGTACAATAAATTTGTATATTCATTTTTTCCTTCAACTTTATTATGAGCCCAAAGCAAGGGATCATCTTGATCAAATGTAATGAATTTATAGAATTCTTTATATTCATCATCTTTAATTGATCTTTTGGACTTTAGCCATATAGCATCTGCATCATTAATTCTTTTTGACTCATTTTCTGAACCAATTAAATTTAAAGGAAAATTTATATACTGCGAATACTTCTCAAGCAAAAATCTGATCCGCCCTTCTTCAGCAAATTCTAGATTTTCATCATTTAGGTAAATAATAATATCAGTTCCATTTGTCTCTTTTGTCACTTCAGATAACTTATACTTTTCTTCGCCTGTACTTTCCCACATAACAGCTAAGTCAGATTTCTCAAACACTGATTTTGAAATAACCTGAACTTTATCGGCAACCATAAAGACTGAATAAAAACCAACACCAAATTGACCTATTAAGTTAGAATCTTTTTTCTTATCACCAGTTATATTTTCAAGAAATGACGCTGTTCCGGACCTTGCAATTGTTCCAATATTTGAGACTATCTCTTCTTCATTCATTCCAATACCATTATCAGAAATAATGATTTTATTCTCATCCTTAATTACTTTTACATCTATTCTGAGTTCCTTTGTATATTTAGCAATAGACTTGTCTTCAACTGATTTAAACCTAAGCTTGTCAATTGCATCTGATGCATTAGACACAAGTTCACGAATAAAAATCTCTTTATTTGAATAAAGAGAGTGGATCATCAATTTTAATAACTGCTTGGTCTCTGTTTGAAATGATTTAGTTTTTGATCTTGCCATTTTTTCTCCTCTTTAATGCTATCTAAATAATATTAATTATGGAAAATTCAAGTAAGTTATGAATTTACATGTATGTAACTCTTACAATCTGAATAATTGAAATGATAAATATTACTATCGTATTGAATACACTTAAATTATGAAGGAACTTGAAGAATCTTTCCCAACCCCTATCTTTAGCTGTATTTGTAAGAGGTATTATTATAAAACCTATAAATGCTAAACCAACAGCAACAAGGGCAAAATAAATATCTTCAATTTTAAAAAAAAGATAGCTTATTAATAATGCAAGTAAAGTTATCAGCAATATTAATAAATAATACCTAGGGAAAATTTTTCTTAGAAAATTTGAGGCATTCTGATCATCCAATACCTTAAAAACAACAGGTGCTGTAATAAGCACTTGTGCAAATATAATACCTAACACCAGTGAGTAAGATAAAATTAGTAAGCTTATAACTACTGTATTCATAATTAAGTGGCGGTCCGACGGGGAATCGAACCCCGAACGCCGCCGTGACAGGGCGGAATTATAACCGTTTAACTACCGGACCACTTATTAACATTCGAATAATATATTTAAATAATAATAATTCAACTGTTAATTACTGGTGGGTGATGACAGGATCGAACTGCCGACCCTCTCGGTGTAAACGAGATGCTCTACCAAACTGAGCTAATCACCCACGTTGCGTATTATATTGATTAATTGAAAGTATACAAAAGAAATTTTTATTATTTGTTTTATAAGAATTCGAATTAAATTAAATGCCAAGATTGGTTGCTTCAAATACCTCTTTTAAATTTCCTGTTTTACAATCATAAATATATCCGTATATCGGTATTGAATTTGGCACTAACGGATGTTTTTTTAATCTTAGAACATCTTCAACAACACTTTTTTCGTTATCTGTAAATGTGAGCCAATCTATTTTATTTTTTGAATCAAGATTAAATTCTTTATCAATATCTGTATTAGAAAATTTTTCTAAACCGCAATCAGTGTGATGAATAACAAACCATTCTTCAGTGCCCAACAATTTATAGGATATTAATAAAGAACGAATAGCGTCATCACTAACTCTTCCCCCTGCATTTCTAATCACGTGAGCATCTCCCTCTGATAAGCCTGCAAACTTAGCTGGATCTAGCCTTGCATCCATGCAGGTAAGAATCGCAAACTTTTTTATTGGTGCAGCCTGCAAATTTCCTTTTGTATTAAAGTTCTTTGCATATTTTTTATTTGAAATAATTACTTCTTTTAAGATTTTTGACATATTCGTTACCTTTAAGAGTTATTTTACAATGCTTAATCTAGCAAGATATATACCTACAAGCGTTATAAATACCGACACTATTTGCATTAAATTTAATATCTCAGTAAAAATTAATGCTGCTAGCAAAGTGGCTGTTAATGGCTGCATTAATAAGCCTATTGAACCAGTTGATGCAGAAATCTTACCGATACCAAAGGTAATTAGAAATTGACCGCCAAATTGACATAAAAAAGCCATAAGAAGAAGATTGATCCATTCAAAGTTAGTAGCAGGAATATAAGGCCTAGAATCAATCATCATAGGTATCACAGAAAATAAGCAACAAAAAAATGTAGTGTAAAAAATAATGTTTAAAGACGTTTCTTTACCTAACTTTGAAATTATTAATAAATAAATTGCATAAAATAGTGCAGCAACCATACATAAAAAATCACCAAGAACTTTTCCATTAGCATAGTTATTTGAAAAAATTATTAGGCCTATTATCCCAGCATAAGTAATCAAAAATGATATTCCAAAACCCTTTGAGGGGATTTCTTTAAAAATAATGAAGGCCAAAAGAGCTACAAATATTGGTGCAGAATTTACAATGATTGTTGCATTAGCCACAGATGTAATAGACATACTGTAATGCCATAAAACTAAGTCAGTCGTAAAAGCTAATGATGCGATCGCAGTATATAAAATGGTCCTTTTATTTTTTACCTTAAAAAATATTTTCTTATTAGCAACATAATTAAAGACTATTAAAAGAGGAATCGCTAAAAACATTCTCCAAAAAGCGATAGCAGCTGGAGACAAATTACTCCACTTTACAAATATAGGTGCAAAGCCAATTAGGGTCGCCCCTAATGCAAGCATAAGAAAATAATTTGTTCCCTGTAAATTCTTAATCATGAAGTTATACTTTGACTATGCAAAATGACATTGTAGAGCAGAATAAAGAAATTATCTCAGTTGGTGAGTTAAACAGGTCTGCAAAATATCTACTAGAAGATGCATTCACAAACATCGCTGTAGTTGGCGAAATATCAAATATGTCTCGACCTAGCTCGGGTCATATTTATTTCACGCTAAAAGATGAGGATGGTGCTATAGGTTGTGCAATGTGGCGCTCACAAGCATCTAAGCTGAACTTCCGCCCTGAAGATGGTGATAAATGCATTCTTAAGGGACAGGTTAGTTTATATCCTGCGACAGGTCGTTATCAGCTTATGGTTAAATCTATTGAACAGGCTGGGTCTGGAAATTTAATGCACCAGTTTGAACAATTAAAAAATAAGCTTGAATCAGAAGGCTTATTTGATTCATCAAATAAATTATCTATTCCTCAGTCACCTAAACATATTGGAGTAATTACCTCGCCATCTACAGCAGCATTTCAGGATATTTTAAGCACAATTCAACGAAGAGCCCCATCTGCCCAAATTTCTATAAGTCCAGCTGTAGTTCAAGGAGACACTGCACCAAATACTATTATTGATGCATTAAATAGGATTCTTAAATTTAATGACAATAATCAAGACAATCCAGTTGATTTAGTGCTTTTATCTAGAGGTGGTGGATCTATTGAGGATCTATGGTGTTTTAATAATGAAAGCCTCGCAAGAGAAATAGCGTCATTTCCAATCCCAACAATCTCAGGCGTAGGTCATGAAATAGATTTTACAATATGTGATTTTGTATCAGATATGAGAGCACCTACCCCAACTGCTGCAGCAGAAATAGCTACAGAGTTTTACTTTCAAGTGATGGATAAAATTAATGATTTATGTATTGATCTTGAAAAAGGAATTTCTAATTCATTCAAAAATAAAATACAAATAATTGAATTTCTTAAAAGTAAGGTTAAAAGCCCTCTAATGATTTTAAGAGAACAAAATCAAAAGATTGATAATTATGAGCTTCAGTTAAAGCAGAATATTAAAATTAGTTTCAATCAAAACAAACAAAAATTAAATCTTCTAAATATGAGATTTAAAGAAAAAAGTCCAAATGCCTATATTCAGGAACTGAGTATCAAGATAGGCAACATTAAAAATATCTTACAAAAAGAAATTAAATCTTGTCTAAATCGAAATCTTACCTTCATTCAAGAGTATGAAAAAAATCTTGAAATTCTTAACCCGTTATCAATTCTTGATAGAGGATATTCAATTATTCAAAATCAATCAGGTAAGTCAATTAAGTCTAATACTGATGTAAAAATTGGGGAGAGTTTAACTGCAAGATTAAATAAAGGATTTATTGATATAGAAGTTAAGAATAAGAAAGATGAACATTAAAGCCTGTGTTATTTTAATATTTTTTATTTCATTAGGCTTAAAAGGCGAAATAGTTGTAGATCCTGGTGAAATGGTGGCGATAAAGTTATCAACATGTCCTGAAATAAAAAAAGAAAAAGTATTTTTGTATACTTTCAATAAAACTGAATATGCTGTAATACCCTCACCTTTTTCAAAAAATAGCAGGCTTATAGATAGCTACTGTGTTCCAATTAAAATTAATAAAAAAGATTTTGGTGAATCAAGAATTACGATTTTAGATGAATCTAAAGTTAATCTCAGTGCAGAAGATTCCCAAAGAGCATACAAAGAATCTCAACTGATTAGGAGCTCATTAAATAGTTATTCAATAAATATAAAACCATCACTAAAATTTATTAATCCTGTTAACGGAATAATATCTAGCAGATACGGTAAACAAAGGTATATTAATGATCAGCCAAGATCACCCCATCTTGCATTAGATATAGCAGCAGCTGAAGGAACTAAAATTATTGCTCCAGCATCAGGAAAAGTAATTCTCGTTGGTGATTTTTTTTATTCTGGAAATTTTTTGATCTTAGATCATGGATTTGGGCTGATCTCATCTTACAGTCATATGTCAAAAGTTCATGTAAAAACCAATGACTATTTGAATCAAGGTGACATTATTGGTGAAGTTGGTTCCACCGGAAGAGTAACCGGGCCACACTTGCACTGGACTATTTACTTATCAAAAGAAAGAATAAACCCAGAATCTTTGCTTGCTGAAAATTTTGAAGAAAACTTATTTAATTGAAGCCAAGATAGAATTAAGACTATCTTTAGTCTGGGGTCTAAACAAAGATTTAACCAATTCGCCATCTGGATTAATAAAAAATGTGGCTGGAACTGCAGGAGGTGTTTCAATACCCCAAATTTCTCTTGGGTGAGATATCAATGAAGGAAGCATAAGTCCAAATCTCTTGGCTACTGGTCGTAAATCTTCTTCATCTAATTCATCGAAATTAAATACATAAACTGATATATCACTATTTTCTTTAGCAAATTCGTATAACTCTGGAAGCTCCTTTATGCATGGAGCACACCAATCTGCCCAGTAGTTGACAACAATCCATTGGCCACTTAATTTTTCTAAAGATGTATCTTTTCCATTGAACACATCTATGTCATTTTTTTGGCAACTAATTAATATGAAAATAGATAACAAGGTTATAATTTTAGCTTTCATGAAACACATAATAGGCGAAATTTATGGAAAATAAATATTTATTAATTCTTTTTTACTCAGCTGGTGGCTCTGTAAGAAATATTGCTCATGCCATTGCTGATGGTGCTGAGGAAGAAAGTTTAAGTGTAAAAATAAGAACGGTTCCAAAAGTATCTACAGTCACTGAAAAAGCTGAGGAAAATATACCTAAAAAAGATGAAATATATTGTACAAAGGAAGATTTGATCAATTGCTCAGGTCTTGCCCTAGGATCACCAACAAGATTTGGATCAATGGCTGCACCACTCAAATACTTTCTTGATTCTACTGGTGATTTATGGGCATCAAATAGTTTAGAGAATATTCCAGGTGTAGCATTTACTTCAACAGGTTCTATGCATGGAGGACAAGAAACTACCCAATTTAATCTACTAACATATATGCTGCATCAGGGAATGTTTATCATGGGAACACCATATTCAGTGAAAGAATTAAATAAAACTAAATCTGGAGGAGGTCCATATGGCCCCTCTCATGTGGAAAGTTTTAATGAATCCCCTAACCTTACTCCAGATGAATATAAAATAGCAAAAGAAACCGGTTCAAGGATTGCAAGATTTATAAACAAGTTAGATGTTAAGTAATGAAAGTATTAAAACTTCTATAAATCTAATTACAGGTTTACTAGTATTTATAAAATTATTTGGCTATCTCAAAGGATATATCACATTTATATTTTTAATTATTTGGTCTTTACCTTTTATTATATTTTTATACCTTGCAAATAAATTATCGATAAAATCTTATCAAAGTTTCAGCTTTGTTCTTTTAATATATTTTTTATCAGCATCTCTTAGAGTCTTCGGTATCTCGCCAATGCTTCATGATCTACTAGAAATTTTATTTATAACAATAATGTTTATAATCTGTATCTTAGCTCCCAAATCCATTAGAAATAACATGTAAAGTATGCTTTACATTAAATTACTCCTATATTATTATCATCCATCTTATACAGGAGATATTCATGTCAGAAAAACAATCAATATGGTCAAAAGCAGATAGCTTTTTAACTAAAACAAGGAAGATATTACTTAACTCATTAACAGCATTTTTGTTGGTTATTATTACTTTCTCTTTAGTTGGTAGTCTTGGTTCTATTTTTAGTAATACTAATGAAATAGATACAAAAAATAAAGTTCTTTGGTTTAAACCTATTGGTGTGGTCGTTGATTCTTCTGTGAGTGGTGCTGGAGGTTTTGATATTAATAGTATCGTTCTTGGAGGGGTTGAAAATGTAGAACAACATGAACTTCAGGATCTCTTAGATATCCTTAACCATGCATCTAATGATGATAATCTATCAGCTGTTTATGTAAATGTATCTGAATTAAGCATGTATTGGTCTTCAGCATTTAAAATAGCTGAAGCCATAAAAGCTATTAAAGATAATGGCAAAAGAGTTATTGCTTATGGTGAGGAATATAATAATACTTCTTACCTGATAAGTTCTCAGGCAAATGAAGTACTTGTAAATGAATTTGGCGGGGTTTCTGCTTTTGGATTTTCAAGAAAAAGAGAATATTACAAAGATTTTTATAAAAATATCAAACTAAACTATAACGTATTTACAGCAGGTGACTTCAAATCAGGTCCTGAGCCTTATACTCGTGACTCTATGTCGGAAAACGATAAGTTAGCTTGGAATGAATTTGCCGATCCTATGTGGAAAAAGATGACTAATATGATGGAATCTTCAAGAAATTTAGAAATAGGAACTATACAAAATTATGGCGATAATGCATGGGAAATGATGACCGATAACCCTGAGCCAGCAGATGTTGCCCTGAAATTAGGTTTGGTTGATATGGTTGTAACTCGAGAAGGAGTTAAAGCTTATCTTTTCGAAGAATTTCCAAACCAAAATAATGATAAATATGAATTTCCAGATAGCGTAACCATATATGAATATCTATCAACAATAGAAAAGAAAGAAGTAGAGAATACTAGCAAAAATAAAATAGCAGTTATTAATATAGAAGGAGCAATAATGACTGGTGATGTTGCATACGGAATAGCTGGTTCTGATACTATTGTTGAGCATATTAGGTCTGCAACTAAAAATAAATCTGTAAAAGCACTTGTATTAAGAGTTAATAGTCCAGGCGGAGACGTTTGGGCAAGTGAACTAATTACTAATGCCTTAAAAGAATTTAAAGAGACTAACAGGCCTATAGTTACATCAATGGGTGATATTGCTGCATCTGGTGGCGTTTGGGTCACTACTCTCTCGGATGAAATATATGCTGAAGAAGACACACTAACAGGATCAATAGGTGTATACGGTATTGTTCCAACTCTTGATGGTATATATGACTGGGCCGGAATTAAGGTTGATGGAACCAGCTCAACTAAAGCTGGTGAATGGGATGAAAGATATGAAATGCCAGAATATGTCCAAAATAATATTCAAGCAGGAATCGATCATATTTATGAAATGTTTGTATCAAAAGTTTCTGAAAATAGAAAAATGAAATATGAAGATGTTCTGCCAATTGCTGGTGGAAGAATTTGGTCTGGAAATAAAGCCTTGGAGCTTGGCTTAATAGATAAGATAGGCGGGCTCAAAGATGCTATAGAATCAGCAGCTGAGAAAGCGGGGATTGAAGATTTTGCTGTAAAAAATTATAAAAAACCCATGAAGCCATTCGATATATTTATTAATGAATTGCTTGAAAATGTTAATATTGAAATAAACCTAGATCCTAGAATCAAGCTCATTAATGAAAAACTTAATAAGCATCTTAAACTTATTAATCCTGAGAGCAAAAATGTACTTCTGTACTGCTTCGAGTGCGAAATTTAGATAAGTTCTTTTATTAAAGGTATTGATATTTTTCTTTTTAATTCCAACGAGAGCTTATCCAAGCTCTCAAGGACTTCAACAAGGTTTGAGATATCTCTTTTTGAGTACGTAATTAAATATCTTGCCTCCTTTTCACCAAGTTTTATAGATGCAATATTTGAGATATGATTCAGAGCATCATATATTTCTGTATCATCAATTGAGTAGAGTTCATAACTTTGAATTCTTCTTATGCGAGATTCTAAATCAGGCAACAAGAAATTAAGAGATTCGAGGCTTGATGAGGAGGTTAATATTAATCTACTCTTTGATGAAAATGCTCTATTAATCAAATTAAATATTGCCCTTTCCCATAATTCATCAGATATAACAGCCTCAATACCATCTATGCAAATTAGATCTATATTTTCTAATGACTCAAGAATTTCTGTACCATAACCTATAGCATGTTTTAATGGGACATAAAATGATGTTTTATCAAGAGAGCTATATTCATTACATATTGCTTGTAACAAGTATGTTTTACCAGAGTTAGTGGCACCGTAAATAAATAAATCGTCTGAAAAATTTTTATCTCTTAAAAAAGTAATTAACTCTAAATTTGCCTTACTAGTATAGAAACCTGATAAAGAGGATTTATTTATCTTATTCCACGGAAAAGCAAGCTGTTTTGGATTATTCATTATGATACT
>CACEDQ010000004.1 GCA_902558375.1 uncultured SAR86 cluster bacterium | reverse complement strand
GACTACTACTCCGGCAGCTACCACAACTACTCCGGCAGCTACCACAACTACAACGCCGAGTACAACAACAACAACTACAACTACAACATCAAGTACAACAACAGGTACTTAATATATGTCAAATAAAAAAAGCGGCAATTGCCGCTTTTTTTATTTATAACTAAACTTAATCTAAATAGTTACTCCAATTCTCATTTATTTCATATTGGTTAGAACCATAAAATGAATCAATTAACCTATTCCTTAACTCGAGTTGTTGGCCACCATCTCTTGTCATTGTTCTTAAGCTGATTCCAGTTACAGTTTTCGAATATCCTTTGGAAAAAATACTTAAAGGCACATTAATATAAAAACCTTTATCAAAACTCCCTTCACCAAACTGTTCTGCAGAGACATTTGTTTGTGAAAACCAAAATCCGGCCCTCCAACCAGAAGGCATCCTTCTTGAAAGATCAAGAGTGTACCCCTTATCTTTTGCTAGATATGAACCATAACTCCATTTAGCTAAAATATTCATTTTATGGTAGTAATATGCCAAATTAATTCTATTAGTAGATACTTTGTAAGCTTGAAATTTAAACTTTTGATCAAAAGATCTTTTTCTTACATTATTGAATTCAATACTAGCTGCATAATTTCTATTAAATGGTTTATATAATATTTCACTTGCGATACCTCCATACATTGGTTCTAACAATCCCAAGCTTATTTTTGAATAAACATTCTTTTTAATAGGCCAAATATAATTTATATCTAAATTTGATATATAAAAACTTTTAGATGATTGTTGAAGAAAATCAACAACTTCTGTTCTTACAGGAGGGAGTTTTGTATTTGGTATTGATTCTTTTTTATTAAAATTATCAAAAAGGCTTTTACCTATTGTTGTATTAATTACCAACCCTCTACTTAATTGAATCTCTGAATTAAATTTTATACCCAACCCTGAATACAAAAACCTTTCTGGAGATCCAACATGAGTTCTTAGATCAGGAGATATACTATTTATAATTACTGGGAATTTAACTGTGGGTTTGAATTCATGATTTTTGTATGCAATTGGATCTGAATTTTTAACGCTAGAGTTCATTTTTATTAAGACATCAGGATATCTATTTGCAAGGTCTAAGTCAGATGATTTGTATGTAATGCTATTTAGCTTAATTCCTCTAACAAGGTGCCCAACTTCAATTTTCTTTACGTTAAGGTTATTATTTTTTAAAGCTTCTTTGGATATATATGCAGCTCTAGATGATGAAATAATGGGATTGATATGTTCAGCCGAATCAATAGTTATGCCCAACGAACTTTCACTAAGATGTGCAGTCTGTAAATACAGTTTATTATTGTTAAGATTTTCTAATAAGTCTAAATAAAATTCATTTTTATTGGTTTTTTGTTGATAATTTGTATCAGTTAGTTCTGGAGCAAATTTATCTTTTTTTCTATGCTTGCTTTTTGCTGAAAACCCGATAGAAAACGAAATATTCCAAGAATTTCCTTTTATAAAACTAATATCTATATTTCCATAGTCCTTGTATTTATAGCTAATACCATAATTATAATTAGCCTCCTTCACTCTTGCTTTATATGACTCCTCAGATTGTCCTTCACCACAACATGAAAATTTAAAATAATCAAAAGGATTATTTTCAAGTTTAAGTTTTAAATTTTTTATATAAGGTACTGGCAATTCTATGCCACCAAAAAAAGTTGATCTTCCTCTGAACCATAGATCATAACTAAGGCTTCCTCCAAGATTATAATTTTCAGATAATCTTTCTCTTTCAGAAAATCGATCATCAAAAAAAGATAAAGGATTTTTTATACTTGAATCTCCAACAAATTTACCCCACCCTAGCCCAGCTGTTAACTTTAAATTATTTAAGCTATATGTTGTAACAATATATTCTTTTGTGAATTGGCCTGTTCCAGCGAAATCATCTAAGCCAATTGCAATCGTGGGCAAAAGTAGAGATTTTGGTTTATGAGAGAACTTAACATTGAAGCCCTTATCTAAATATAAACCTTTTGAATTGCCCCATAACAAGTCGTCTGGCCTATAATAAAAAAAACTCGCCTCGACCCAATCAAAGGGAGTGACCGTAAGTGTTCCTAATTTAATATAATTACTTCTATTAAAAGTAAAATAAATAGATTGCTCTTGATGAACTTCAGCAGATGGTAAATGAATTAGTCCTGTTTGGCCCAGTGAATTATATGAACTTCCTGTTAGATTTAAGTTCGTTATTATTAATATAAAACCAATAATATAGTTAAACTTATTCATTTAATTCACATATTAACTATCAAAATATGTCTTAATTTAATTTTTTATCGAATTAAGAGATGCTATTGATAGAGCCAAGCTGCTAAATATAGGAGCAACTGTTGCATAGAAATTAATGCCCTCAATTTTTCCAATATGCCTTGGCACATAAATAACAGATCCAGGATATATATCATAATCTTGTGAAATATATTTTTTTATGCCGCTAGCATATGCTTTTCTAGTCTCTCCGTTAGGTGATACTATAAATATTGATTCTTCTGAAGAAAACCTAGTAAATCCTCCTGATTTTTCAATGTAATCACTGATAGTTGAATTTTCTTCAAATAGCAATGATCCTGGATTACCAACTTCTCCAAATATGTAGACATTTGAATCATATGATGGGATGTGAATAGTGTCTTTGTCATTTAAATATATGTTTTTCTGCATCTGTTCTCTTAGTTTTAAAGTATCAAAATCAACTATTACACGGCCGAGTGGTTCATGGTTTTTAATTTCTGACAAAACAAATCCTAAACCGCCGTTACTCGAATTTGAGCTCCCTAATGCAGACGGATTTGATGCAATAAAACCAATCAAATTTCTATAAGCTTTTTCAACAAACAGAGACTCTAGCTCTCTAGTGCTTTCTCTAAAAAGTGAACCAGCAAAAGGATATGCAGATTCTGTATAACCACCAGATCTTTCTATAATATCAAGCAGCCTATCAGTAGATGAGATTGAATACTTTCCAGGATGTTTTACATTTCCTGTAATTGTAACTACTCCTATATTCTCTCTTTTAGCATAAATAGAATCTAAATTCTGAATGCCAAAGGTACCAAATTCATTAACATTTATATTAAAAGAATTAAAATCATTATTTTCAAACCTAATAATTTTTAGAGACTCGCTATTTGATTCAATATTTAACCCTCCAGCATAATCAATTAAATCTGTAACAGTCTCTCCATCTAACATTTCAAAAACAGCAATGTTATTGAAGCCATAGCCTGCTCTTACTAGGTTTTTAACTGGTTTAACATTAATAGAATCTCCAGACATAAGAACAGGAATACTATCAATATCACCAAATATTAATGCTTGATATAAATCAACACTAAGATCTGGTTTATTTTTTCTTTTTATCACTACATTTCTTAAGCTTCCATTTTCATTTGGTCCGCCTGAAACATTAAGTGCCTGTAAAATATTTGAATTACCGCTCAATGTATATATACCAGGGAATTGAACATTTCCAGTAACCAGCACATTAATATCTCTAGTTTTTTTCATAGTCACTACAACATCAAGACCTATAAATGATTGTTTATATGATTTTTTTATTACATCTACAGCTTGTTCAAAATTTAATCCAGCCAAAGATAGGCTCCCTATATCTTCCAAAACAATTGCTCCATCTCTTTGAATCTCAGCAACATACATACTATTAGCAATCTTGCCTGTACCACCAAATAACTGTATCTTTACTACATCACCATAATCTAGAACATAATTATTACCAAAGTTTGGCTCATTAATTGGCATAAAAGATGACTGCATAGAATTAAAAATTTTTAAGCCATATCTTTCAGTTTTTTCATTAATGCTTTGGGATTTCTTAAACTCTTCCCACTCTTTTACTGTTTCTAGTTTTGATAATTCAGATGATGGTCTTCTGGTATACTCATTTTTTTCATCTTCAATGTTCTGATCTAATTCTTTCATTACATCTTCACGAACTTCATCTGGTAAACTTTTTAAAAAGTTTTTGTCCATTCCTTCAGGAATAGATTGAGCATTCATTATTGAAGTAAATAATAATGAACTAAGAATTATTGATTTATAAATGCCTATACTTTTCATGTCTATTAGAGTTTTTGTAAATATTATATCAGTTTAATAAATTTTTAATGTTATTAGAGGTTTTAAAAATAAATCTATTAAACGGTTTGATTACATGCATTGTGCCTGTTTTTGGATTCCTTCCATATCTTTTAGGAGTAAGTTTGTAATAAAAAGAACCAAATTTATTAATCTTAATATTGTTAGTTATTGATTTTTCCTTGATTACTTTTAAGAAACTTTCAAAAAAAAGTTGAGATTCTTTTATAGATAGATTCGTAGTATTTGAAATATGTTTTGTGATATTTTTTTTTGTTAACGTCATTTAGTATATCCTGGAATTTCGACACCTCCAATCTCCATACATGATTTTACTATATAATCAATTTCACTATCTACATCGTCAACGGTTAGTGTTTTATTTTTTGAATTAAAAGTTAATCTGAAGCCAATTTTAATTTGATTATTTTTTTTATTATTGTAAAAGTCAAAAACAAAAGCGCTAATTAAGTTATCGGTTTTAAAATTTAAAATAATATCTTCTAATTTTTTAATTTTGATTTCATCTGATAAAACAAAAGACAGATCTCTGGTCGATGATGGAAAATCAGATATTTGATCATATTTTTTAAAGTTTATTTTTTGTATTTCTTGATTTTCTAACTTGTCAAATTTTTCATTCAACTCATTAAATTTCAGTAATACCATAAAAATTTTATTTTTAATTTTGGTATCTAGTCCATCTCTGGACACTTCAAAAACCTCACTTTTATCGATTTTAAAAAGCTCTACTAAATATTGACTATCAAGTTTTAACGAAAACTCTTTATAATTATTACCCACTCTTCCAGAAACAACAACACCAAGGTATTTATCAACTTCAACCCTGCCGTCTTTATTTATTGAATAAATATCTGATATTTCAAATAACTTAATGGATTCTTTTTGTCTTTTTTCATTATATAAAAGGTTTTCTATTAAAGATTGTTCAAGGGTTGTTCTTAAAAAACCTCTATTAGAATCCAAAGGATTGTCTATTCTTAAAGAAGAGATATTCCTTGAAGTAAAAGGCATATTTATTACTTCATTAAAACCTTTGCTAGCAAAAAAATATCTTAATAAATTTTCTTTATCTATGTTTTTGCTGCTCTTAATTTTGTTAATCTTGAAACTTACTGGCTTTATATTGTCATAGCCTATAATTCTTGCCATTTCTTCAGAAAGGTCATTTTGATGCACAACATCATGTCTGAAGGTAGGAACTATTATTTCGTTTTCTTTAATCTCAAATCCTATTTTAGTTAAGGAATCCCTGTATATTTTATCCTGTACTTGGGTGCCAATAATATTTTGTATTTTTTGTGAATCAAATTTAATTTTTTTCAATGGTGGTTCTTTTGATAAGAAGTTTGTGTATTCAACAACTTTAATATTTGTATGATCTGAAACAATTTTTATAAACCTTCTTAAAACTTGCTCCTGCATGCTTGGATCTACCCCCCTCTCAAACTTGTAAGATGCGTCTGAATGTAAATTATATTTTTGTGCTTTTCCAATAATTGACTCAGGTTTAAAGTAAGCACATTCAATTAATACATTTGTGGTATTTTTTTTACATGCAGTTGACTTCCCGCCCATAATGCCGGCAAGATTTATAACTTCATTATTAGATCTAAAGATGCAATTTTTACCCGATAGAGTTATTTTTTTATCAAGTAAAGTTTCAAAATCTTCATTTATATCATCTGATATGAATTCAATATCTCCATTAATATTAGAAATATCGTAGCAATGAGTTGGCTGGCCCATTTCATATGCAATATAATTTGATATATCAGTAAAAAAATTATTCTTATTTAACTTAAATACACTAAAGTAATCTTCTAAATAACTTTTATATTTTTTAGGAATTTCATCAACCTCAATTCTCAGGAAAGAGATATTAGGGCAATCTTCAGGTGAGTGATTTTTAAAATTTATATCTAATGGTGCAATGTAATCTTCATAGTAATTTTGTGGTTCAATAACATTATAAAAAACTCCTAAGTCTCTAGCTAAACCTAATAAAGATAAACAGTCACCTCTATTGGGCGTAAACTCTATATCAAGAATATCACCAACTATTTCATTTTCATGTCCTAATTGAAACAAATGATTAGATATTTCTTCTATTGTTGGATGTTCTTCAAAGAAATTAATGAGATTTGAGTATGCAATTTTCATTTATTATTTGAACTGTTTTAAAAAATCTAAATTGGATTTATAGAAATCTCTAATATCCACGACTTCATATTTCAGCATTGCAATCCTTTCCACACCAAGGCCAAAAGCTAAGCCACTATATTTTTTTGAATCAATATTACAGTTCTCTAAAACAACTGGATTTATAATTCCACATCCTAAAATTTCTAACCATTTACCTTCTTTTGATAAGATATCTACTTCTGCTGATGGTTCAGTAAAAGGAAAGTATGACGGTCTGAATCTAACCTCAATATCATCATTAAAAATTTCATAAATTATTTGAAATATTAGGCTTTTTAGTTGAGCAAAATTAACATTTTCATCTATATGAATACCTTCTACCTGATGAAACATTGGTAAATGTGTAGCATCATCATCTTTTCTAAAGACTTTGCCACCTGATGCAAAAGACATTGGAGGTTTATTATTAAGCATTGCTCTTATTTGAACTGGAGAAGTATGAGTTCTTAGAACATATTTTTTATCTTCTGCATAAAAAGTATCATGCATTTGTCTAGCAGGATGTGTCTTTTTGATATTAAGCATATCAAAATTATATTCCTCGGTTTCAATCTCTGGGCCGCTAATATTATTGAAACCAATAGACGAAAGAATATCTAATATGTATTTTTTTGTTTGGTTTATGGGATGAACTGTTCCAAATTCAAAATTTAGTTTTGGATAAATGCCGGTATCTTCTGACATTTTGAAAGAATTTTAATTAACGGCAGTCTCAACAACCTTTTTAAAAGTTGCCTGATCGCTTATTGCAAGATCAGAAAGAATTTTTCTATTAATATGGATATCCTTTTTTTTGAGGTCAGCAATTAATTTAGAATATGAAACACCTAATTCTTTTGAGCCTGCATTTATTCTAGCAACCCAAAGAGATCTAAATGCCCTTTTTCTATTTTTTCTATCTCTAAAGGCGTATTGAAGAGATTTAATATTAGATTGTTTAGCAGTTTTGTATAATCGGCTTCTAGCTCCATAATGACCTTTGGTCGCATTCAATACTTTTTTGTGTTTAGCTTTGGCTGTGACTGATTTAGTTACTCTTGGCATAATATTTACCTTTTAATTAATGCAGAAGCCATCTTCAGAACAGTTCCACTAAGCTTATTAAGACCTCTGTTATGTCTTTTTCTTTTTGTAGACTGCTTTGTTAGGATATGATTACGATTAGCACTTCTACTTTTTACTGATGCACCTGTTTTTTTAAAACGCTTTGCAGCTCCTGAATGTGTTTTAAGTTTATATCCCATAATATTATTTTTTTAATCTTTAAATTAACTTTTCTTCTTAAGAGGAGATAAAACCATTAAAAGCTGACGACCTTCTAGTGAAGGCTCTTGGTCAACTTGCGCAATACCTTCAAGCTCTTCTTTTAATCTATTTAATAGATCTAATCCCATGTCACTATTTAAAATTTCTCTACCTCTAAATCGGACGCTTATTTTAGTCTTATCTCCGTCAAGAATAAAGCTTTTTATTTTTTTTAATTTAATATTATAGTCACCTGTATCTGTTGAAGGTCTAAATTTTATTTCTTTTGTAGTATTTCTTTTAACTTTTATTTTAGATGCAGACATACTTTTTTTCTTATCAAAAATATACTTTCCATAATCTAAAAGTTTGCAAACAATAGGTTTTGTGTCAGAAGGTGAAACCTGCACTAAGTCCAATGAGGCCTTTTGTGCTGATTCAAGGGCATCAGAAAAAGAGACAACTCCAACTTTTTCTCCATCTTGTCCAATAAGCATTACTTCTGATGCTTTTATATTATGGTTTATTGGAGTGATATTTTTTTTTTGAGAAGCTATGAGAGTACCTATTTAGATGTTTTAAATATAATTGTTAACATTAAAAAAGCTTGATATAAGTTTGGTGTTTATTTTAATTAATTTTAATAAAATGTTGATTTTATACTAATTACTCTATTTGGCAATATAATTCTTATCTAGGGCTGAAGGGTTGATTGACTCCATTCTCCATTATTTATTTGATATACATTTCTTTTGTTTAATCTTGATTCATGGCCCTCCCAATATTCAAAGTAATATGGAATGCACCTATACCCACCCCAATAATCAGGACAACTTGTTAAATCGTCTTGATTAAAAGAATTATTATAATTCAATAAGACTGTTTCATATGAATCAATCAATTGAGATTGACGTGAGGAGATTGCAAGAGCATTTTTTTCTGGTGATCTTTCTTTAAAATAATTAGCATTATATTCAAGAGAAGTTTTTTCAATCTTAGCTTTAATTCTAATCTGAGTATTTATATTGTTCCAATATATCGATATCGCAACCTGAGAGTGAGAGTCAAATTGAATTGCTTTTTGAGATTTATAATTAGTAAAAAATATAAAATCTTCATTATCTACTAATTTTAAATTAACAAATCTTGCATCTACTTCATCTGAAATATTTGAAAATGATGAGACACAGATTGCTTCAATATTTTTTTGGTTCGCGTCAATAGCAGCATCATACTTTTCTTTAAATAACTTATAAGGCTTTTTTTTGCTGTAATTCAAGAATTTTATCATAACGAAAAACTTTTAATTATCTGATCTGCAGCTCTGTGAGTTGAGAATAAATCTTTAGATAGATTATAACAATTAGAAGATATTTCAATGCCCCTATTATCATTTATATTTTCAGACTTTTTAACAAAATTTATTAACTCATTAGTGGTTTTATTCACGTCCATGTCTTGGATTGCATGGCCAACATAATGATTATTAATAATATCTATAAGATCATTTCCTTTATTTAGGCATGCAAATACAGGAATACCATATGTAATATATGAAATAAATTTTCCTGGAATATTTTGAGTGGTGTGCATTGGATCAAGCAAAACCAATCCGTAGTTACATTGCTCGTATAACTTAGGAATTTCATTATTTGGAATTTCATCAAAAAATATTACATTCTTAAGATTAAGTTTATTACATTTGTTAATTACATTATTTAGTTCATCACCCCTACCAACAAAAACAAAACCTATGTCATCCCTTAGCAAGCTAATCTGAAATATTGTATCAATAAATTTTTCTACACCTTGAGCAATTCCAATGTTGCCAGTATAAATAAATATTTTTTTTCCAGCTAAATGGGTTTTATTTATCATAATTGAGCAGGTACTTTGCTCATTGTTATAAGTAAGCCAGTTTCTTAAAAGCTCTATCTTACATTTGTCTTTTTTTTCAAATTTTTTTAAATACTCGAAATTTGATACAGATTGATAGCCAATTGTATCTGCTACAGAGTATTGAAAATACTCAACTAACTTTAAGAAATAATATGGCAAACCTTTTCTGATAAGACCCATATCACGTGCCCATTTAGGAAATATGTCTCTTAAAATCAAATAAGTTTTACATGAGTTCTTCTTTTTAAGAAAATATATCAAAGGACCAAAAAAAATAGACGGAGAATACCAAACAATAGCATCGTATCTGTCTTTCACTAATTTATATTTCAATAATCTTCGATAGATATAAAACGGCATAAAAAGCTCAACAAAAGCTCTTTTAATATGGTTGTTATTTTTTAATTGAGGCGTCAATACCCTTATAATCTCGATATTATCTTTTTTTGTTTTAAGCAAATCGATTTCTATTTTAGAATCTGGAACAATAACAGTTATAAAATGGTTATTTTCTGAGAATGTTTTCACCAAATCTTGAAGCATTATAGCTGCTGAACTTTTACTTGGAGCGAATGTATCGGCTATAACTGCAATACGCATTAATTATTATCAGAGCTGCTTTCGTTTTTATACCATACTTTTCTATTAACAAAGCCAGTATAACTTACGATTATACGTAAGACTTTATCTGACACATTGCTTGAAGAATAATCATCAACCATATTTAACAACCTTTTATCACCTCTAGGCTGATCCTTAATTAACTTCAATGCATCATAGATAGCATTTATTTCTAGGCCAACCATCATCACAGATGCCTCTTTAAATCCCTCTGGGCGTTCATGAACTTCACGAATATTTAGTGCAGGAAAATTTAATATTGAAGATTCTTCTGTTATGGTGCCGCTATCAGAAAGAACACACATAGATTCGGTTTGTAATTTAATATAATCAAAAAAGCCAAATGGTTTTAAGAATTGTATTAGAGGATCTGTTTTTAGACCTAATTTATTTAGTCGGTTTTTTGTTCTTGGGTGTGTAGAAAAAATAATTGGCATTTTATATGTAGTAGCTAAATCATTTAATATATTTATAAGCTTTGCGAGGTTAACATCAGAGTCTACATTTTCTTCTCGATGTGAGCTTACAACAAAATATTTATTATTCTTAAGCTTTAATTTAGATAATATTGCAGATTCTTTAATTTCGTTTGAATAAAAGTCCAAAACTTCTTTCATTGGGCTGCCTGTCTTAATTACCCTATCCGGTGGAAATCCTTCACTAATAAGATAATCACGAGCAATTTCGCTGTATGTAAGATTGATATCAGATGTATGATCGACAATTTTTCTATTGATCTCTTCTGGAACTCTCATATCAAAACACCTATTTCCAGCTTCCATGTGAAAAATTGGGATTTTTCTACGTTTAGCTGGAATGGCAGCAAGACTGCTATTAGTATCTCCAAGTATTAATATGGCATCAGGTGACTCATTTTCAATTAGCTTATCTGCTGAAATAATAACCTGACCAATGGTTTCAGCAGGTGAAGCTCCGGCAGCCTCTAAAAAAAAATCTGGTTTTCTTATACCTAAATCAGAAAAAAAAATTTCATTAAGTTCATAATCATAATTCTGACCAGTATGAACCAGCGTATGTTTAAAATAATTATCTAATTTAAAAATTGTTCTTGATAAACGGATAATTTCTGGCCTTGTGCCAACTATAGTCATTACTTTAAGCATTTAACTTCCTGTTTATAAAATCTAAGTTTAATAGCAATTCTTTAACACCTGAAATGTCAAGTCTTTCAGTGTTATGGGAAGTATAGTCTTCTAAGCTTGATACTGATGTTTCTCCCTCAACAAAATATTTATTATAGTTCAGATCTCTGTCATCCATTGGCACGCAATAGTAACGATTTGTCGTTAATGCTTTGGACATTTCTTCTCTTGAAAGGAGAGATTCATACAATTTCTCACCATGCCGAGTGCCTATTATTTTAATTTTAGATTTTGAATTAAATAATTCAATTAAAGCACGCGCCAAAACTTCAACAGTACAAGCTGGAGCCTTTTGAACGAAAATATCACCTTGGTTTGCGTTTTCAAAAGCATGAATAACTAAATCAACAGAATCCTCAAGAGACATCAAAAATCTAGTCATATCTGGATCTGTTATTGTGAGATCTTTATTATTCTTTATTTGATCAATAAATAAAGGTATGACGGAGCCTCTTGAAGCCATAACATTGCCGTATCTTGTAGCACATAAAACTGTTTCATCATTCCTTTGCATTCTAGCTTTCGCAACCATAAGCCTTTCCATCATAGCTTTTGACATACCCATTGCATTAATTGGGTATACTGCTTTATCTGTACTCAATACTACAACTCTTTCGACCTTTCTTTCTAATGCAGCATTCAAAACATTATCCGCACCAAGAATATTTGTTCTAACAGCTTCCATTGGGTAAAACTCACATGAGGGCACTTGTTTAAGAGCTGCTGCATGATATACAAAATTTGCGCCATTCATTGCATCATAAATACTTTTATAGTCCCTTACATCACCGATAAAGAACTTAACTTTTGGATTATTTAGTTTGATCCTCATATCCTCCTGC
Source organism: uncultured SAR86 cluster bacterium (assembly GCA_902558375.1). Classification (GTDB taxonomy): domain Bacteria; phylum Pseudomonadota; class Gammaproteobacteria; order Magnimaribacterales; family D2472; genus SCGC-AAA076-P13. Next base: position 67,339 of record CACEDQ010000004.1, on the reverse strand, counting down.
TTCTTTTCGTCTCTACTAAATATTCTTATTTCGCTGAAATCTGAATCAAGAAATCTTTGCAAAACTGCATTGCCAAATGATCCTGTACCACCAGTAATTAATAGAACTTTATCTTTATACATATTTTTATCCATTTGTTTAACCAAAATCATGCATGTCTTGAACTAATTCATTCCATGATGGTGGATTATAACCAGTTTCTTCTCTAAATTTAGATGAATTTAGTGATCTATCAATCTTAAAATTGTTATTTTTTATTATGTTAATTTTTTTCTTATAAATTTTAGCAACTAATGTTAGTAAATCATATTTATTAATAGGATCTGCTGAAACATGATATACACCGCTCATATCATCATTAGGTATTACATAGTTCTTAATTATCTTTGCAATTTCTATTGTTGGTAGACCAGAAAATATTGCTTTCTGGAAGCCCTGAACTGTATTTTCTTGAGAGAGAAACCAATCAATTAGACTTCTATTTCCATTTAGTTCATGTCCAATTATCGATGTTCTTAAAGTAATTGCATTTTTATAATCAACTTCACCAAGTTTTTTTGATAGGCCATATATGTCTTGAGCATCAGGAGCATCCTGTTCTGTATACATCCCCTTTTCACCGGTAAATATGCAATCAGTGCTCATATGAATAAGTCTTGCATCTATTTGGGCGCATGTTTTAGCAAGTTGATGAGGTAATAGTGAGTTAATTGGTATTGTTATAAGTGGGTCATTGACGTCATTCAATTGTTTAACAACTCCAACAGAGTTTATTACTATATCAGGTCGAATAGATTCTAATATTTTCTTTAGTGAATCAACATCATTTACATCCACATCTAAAATTATGGATTTATGAAGATTGGAGGGTAGGAATTGAAGTGTTGAAGATGATCTTATTGTTCCAAATGCATCAAAACCACAAGATTCTGAAAAATACCTAAAAATCGCATTTCCAAGCATTCCTGATGCTCCGATAATTAAAACTGTTTTACTAGTATTTTTCAAGATAAATAAATCTCTTAATCAAGTTTTTTAATATTAAGTATTTTATCACTCTTTTATTTGAGTATATCTCAGGTGGGTATATTATGATTAAAGTCCTCAATATTTTCATATAATATTTTCAATGCATCTTTTTCATTGTTGTCATTAATAGCTACTCGTAATTCATTGATAACATCTCTAGTTTTTTCATAATCAAGAAAGGTCTCTCTGGCACACATAATTTTTTCATGAGAAGTATTTGATACATTGTCACCAATAAGAAGTTCTTCATATAATTTTTCACCTTTTCTTAGGCCGGTGATTTTAATTTCTATGTCACCATCATTATTAGCATCTTTTAAAGTCTTTCCTGAAAGCTTAATCATTAGTTTAGCTAAGTCATGTATTTTAATGGGTTCTCCCATATCCAAAACAAAAACGTCACCACCTGAAGCTAAAGTTGTTGATTGGATTACTAGGCCAACTGCCTCAGGTATACTCATAAAATATCTTGAAATTTCTTTATGCGTTAAAGTGATTGGTCCGCCTGTTTTAATTTGTTCACGAAAAAGCGGTACAACTGAACCGGAAGAACCCAACACATTTCCAAATCTGACCATGCTATAAATTGTCTTATTTTTTGAATTCTTTTTATTCTGACTATTCTGGCTTTGAAGAATTATTTCACATAATCTTTTAGTTGCTCCCATTATGTTTGTTGGTCTAACAGCCTTATCGGTAGATATTAATACAAATTTTTTAATATTAAATCTTTGAGCATATTCAACTAATTTTTGAGTTCCTAAAACATTATTTTGTATAGCCTGTAATATATTTTTTTCAACCATAGGAACATGTTTATATGCTGCTGCATGAAAAATAAAATTTATTCGATGCTTTTCATGAATTGATTGAAGAAGATTATCATCTAATATGCTTCCGCAAATGACTTCGATTTCGCACTTGCAAGCATTAGTCAATAGCTTTCTTTCAATTTCGTATAGTGAGTGTTCTGAAATATCAAGTAAAACTAATTTTTTTGGGTTCAATTTTGAGATTTGAACACATAGCTCGCTACCAATACTACCGCCAGCACCTGTTATCAAAATAGTATCATCAGAAGAAACAGATTTATTTAAGAGATTTTTTTTAGGATTAATTAAATCTCTTCCTAACAAATCATTTATTGTAAATTCTGATAATGAATCAACAGATTTTTTTCCAAGAATAATATCTTCAAGCGGAGGGACTTTAGTTATTTTTAATCCAAGTATTGATAGGGAATTTATGATACCAATTTTTTTATTATCAGAAATGCTGGGAATAGCTAAAGCGATTTCTTTAACACCAGTTTTTAGAACATATGATTCTGCATCTTGAATCGAAATTATTGGAATACCTCCCGAGGATCTACCAATAAGTGACTTATCATCATCTATAAAAAAACAAACTTTATATTCCAAAGATTTTGTAAGAGCTGAATAAAGCATATTACCAGCAGCTCCAGCGCCATAAATACCTATTGTTTTTTCATACTTGTTATTGATTAAGTAATTTTTAAAGTAACTTCTGTAAAAAATAATAAATAGTATCGAAAGTGAGAATGAAATAACGAAATTAATCATTCCATTATTTAAAATAAAAATTAGAGTAGTATTAGACAAAAATGAAGCAATAAGTAATTTATTCAAAATTAAAGATATATCTGTCTCACTAAAGATATATTTATAAAAACCAGACAAGAATAGAAAAAATACAAATAATGCAGGAACTATAAATAAATAAAATTCACCTAATTCAAAGGAATCGGTTGTAATTAACTTTGAAATGGCAACCGCAAGAGTTACCAAAAAAAAATCTATTAACATCAATATAAAACTTTTTGATTTTCTAGATAGAGCTTGAACTTTTTTTATAAAAATAACCATTTCCAATCTTTTAAGTTTTCAAGTTATTCATTGGCCCAGTCTATTCCATATGACATTTCTTACCGCGGCCAGGGTTGTTGGATAATCATCAGTGGTATCGATGACTACCATTTCTGAAAACTTAAAATTAATTTCTTTTGCAAGTTGATACCTCATACGAACAAAAGCTTCCGGTTCAGGCTTCCTCCTCTTATTATTTCTAGCCAAAGTTATATTTAGAGGAGCTTCAGCTTTAATAACAATATCTGGATGCGGAATATTAGAATAGTTTAATTTTTCTAACTTGGATAGAAATTTTAAAAATATTGATTGTCCTGTAATTCTTGGTCCATCCATACTCTCAGAAGGATAGCGATCTGTTATTACTATTGCGCCCTGCATCAACATATAAAAATATTTTTTCATAGCATGGTTCCTATCAATCGAATCAAGCCAAGATACTACAGGATTAGGCAAGTTTAATGCTATTGATTCTTTTGATGCTTGCGTTTGATGAGATTTAAATCTTATAAATTTTTTAAGGTATGAATATACACTTATAAGTAGCCATATTGGTTTAGTTCTCCAATTTTTTTTTGGCTTACCTAAATGAATGTGGACAACATCAAATCTTTCTTCTAACCAATTAAAAACATCCTTTGATAAAGTAGATTTTCCACTTGCTTCTGAACCAACAAAAGCAACTAATAAACCACCAGGAAGAATGTATCTATTTTTTCTCTTAACCTTTAATTTACCCTTAATGTATGCATAAACAAATTGATAAGAACGAACGTATTCAGCAACTATAGGTTTTTGGACAGTATGCTTAAATGATTTTCTTACCATAATACCTAGTTTAATTTTGTAAAAAATTGATGTATTGTTTTCCAATGCATCAAGAGATTTTTGAAATAAATTAAGATCTAACTCTGGCAACCACTCACGAACCATATCAAACATTTGTTCTCTATTTAATCTGCTTATTAGCCAAGTAAGCTCAGCTGATATATTTTTCAAATCTCGATGAAATAAAAAATTTTCTACTGGGGATGGTTGCTCTATAAGCTTTCTTATTACAAAAAGAATGCAGTCTGCCTCTGCACATGGTATATATACATTTGTTTTCTCATCCATAAAACGATTTTCTAAAAACATTTTTTCAACTCTTATCCAATGATTTTTTAAAATCGAGCCGCCTGTCACTATTTTGAAATACACATGCAAATGAACTAACAAACCTGATTTAGGATCAACCCCAAAATAATGATATACATATGGCGTTGATACAACTCCCCTATCATGTGCCATTCTAAACCCATAATAGGATAATGCCTCATTAAAACTATCAATGGAACAAGACCCAACAAGCAAATCCAGATCATCAACACCATTTACAGCGGGGATAAGATTATTATTGCTTTTGAAATGACAATATTTAATATCTTTTGAATTCAGATGTTGAAAAAAGTCTAATATAAAATCATTCATTTCAAATTATGTGTATTTAAAAACATATATGGTAATCATATCCATAGTAAAAATATATGTATATCTTTTCAGAGACCTAATTTTTTGATTTGATCTAAAGCTTTATTTTCACATTCCTCAAAAGTCTTATTATCTAAATTAATAGTTATTCCATCATCATTTGAGCTTAAAATTTTACTAATGATTGAAAATAAATTATGAGAATTGTTTATAAAATTATTTAGATCAGTTCTTGATTTTACTCTTGGAGAAAAATCACCTCTTTTAGTTAATTGCTTAATTAATTCATGTTTGGATTTAATTAAAAGGATAATCAAATCAGGCTTTGGGCAATGATTGATGAAGAATTCAATTTCTTTTTTATTTGCACAAAAAGAAGGTGAGCATAAAAAATTATGTGCGCTATGAACCAAACCCTCATCAACCATGACTATGGTTTTTTTGAACACTTTTCTACTTAAAAAGCACCGAATTCCAGATTTTCTTATAAAACTCCTCATAGTAGAAATTTTTTCCTTAATTGAAATTTTTTGTTTAAAAATCATGTAAATTGAAAACATAGAGAACCTTAAATTTGTAAGAATAAATAAAATAAACCAAGGAAAGGTAAAGATATCAGTCTTAATATTATGCTTTTCAATATTACTTATAAAACCAGGAATGCGTTTAGAATTATTGTCTTTTGATGATGCAATTGCTCCAGTCTCAAAACCTACTTTAGATAATTCTTTTAATAAGCTAGAGATCATAGTAGATTTACCAACACCCGATGGACCGGTAATTTCAATTATCATATTGGATTTTTTGTTGCAACAACATATATGACTTTATGATTAAAATCTTTTTTGGAGGAGTCTAGTAATATACGCTTGGATTTAGGTATGTTTTCTTCTGTTATCTCATATGGTAGTTGATGTAATTGTCCAAGTGATTTTTTTCTAATATTGCTCCATATTTTTTTTCCTAGATTTGTGGTAAAAAAAACTGATTTTACTTTATCTTTAATAGCAGCCTTAAACTTATAAATAAATAAACTTTTATTATATGCTGGGAATGCTCCATAAAATTCTGCTACAAAACCTGCTTTCTGTAATTCATCTTTAAGTTCAGGAACTGAATAATATTGGGTTGTAAATGGAGCCTCACAAAAACCAGGAACATCTTTGTTGCTTGTACAAAAAAATAATTTACCTTCATCATCTAAGCATCGATTAGCTTCTTTTAAAAACTTATCTAACTTCAAGTAATACACCATTGCTAAGGCTATGATAAGCTCAAACTTATTTTGAAATGGTAAGTTATGAGCATCACCATGATGTATCTCAACATCTTTTAATTTTTTTTTCTTTAAAATTTTTATATTCTCATTAGAGTATTCTATAGCAGTGTAATTTGATGCTAGATTAAGAATATATCTAATGCCAACACCAGATCCTGGTCCAATTTCTAAGATATTTTTGTTTTTTGATAATTCACCAGCAAAATAATATCTATCATGAATAATTTCTTGAGTTGTCTGATCATATAATTCTCCAGGCATTTCCGTGTCTTGATGTAACTTGTTAGACAAAAATTTTTCCATTAGTTATTAGCTCTTTTTAAATACACTAGATAATTTCCAACTAAATTCTTGAATCCAAAAAATATAATCATAATTTCCTTGAGTTTTTAACTTTAGATGCTTCACAGAATCATCTCCTGACATCATCACTCTTCCAAGTTGAAAAATTTGATGCTTATTATGAATAGTTGACCATGAGGTTGAGCAAGCAGAGTTAAAGCCTATCTTTTTAACAAATTCTTTAGAAAAATCTGATATATCTTTTTTTTGACCATTTGGATAAGCAAATAAATTTACCTCTCTATTTAATTTTTCTTCCAGTTTGTTTTTAGAACATTCGATTTCCTTAATGGTGTCAGTTTTATCCAAAGTCGAGAGAATCTTATGTGTGTCGGTGTGTGCGCCTATTGAAACAAAATTGCTTTTGTCCATTTCTATAACCTCATTCCAAGTTAAGGGACCAAAATCTTTATCATCTATTAATGAAATTTTTCCATCTATAAATGAGGTCACAACAAATATTGTGGCATGTGCTTTATATTTTTTTAATAAAGGGAAAGCAATTTCATAATTATCCATATATCCATCATCAAAAGTAATAACAACAGGATTTTTTATGTCAGAAGAAACTTTACCAGATATAATATCAACTGCTTTATCAAGTGATATTATTGTATTGTTCTTGTTAAGAAATTTTAAATGCTCCTCAAACATTCTTGCACTAGTAGAATCGCCTTCATAATTCTTACTAGGCCCAACGCTGTGATAACACAAAATTGGAATTTTGATATCTTTCTTTGCCCTAAATCTGAACAAGCCATAGAGTTTGGCAAGAAGTGTTTTAAATTTATTCTTAAGTAATCTTTTCATCACAATGTTGTTTCGTCATCGAAAATTTTTAGAGATTTTAACCCATAAAGGTTTAAGGATTCTGTTATTTTTGTAACGTTTTAAATAATTCATAATATTCTTTTTTACATTATTGAAGAATTTTAAATAGAATGCCTTAAACCCTAAGATTTTGTAATTTTTATAAGAAGTGTCTGTCCACTTCATTTTATAATTCTCATCGCCCCCCATAAAATCAAACCTTTTGATTTCAGATTCAAAACATTTTTCTAAAATTAACATTAAATGAAAGTTGCCAATTGAGCCTTTTGGAAAGGTTTTATCAAAAGATGGAATCCAGTAATAATAAATACCTTTGTCAATTATTGAAATAGAAGCAGAAACATATTCACCATTTACTTTAATTGCTGATAAATCAAGCTTCCATTCTATAGATTCATTACAAATAAGATCTTTAAAGAAATCTATATTTTCCTTTGAATGGAATATAGATGTTCCAACTTTATCAAACTGCCTATCTAAATGAAAACTTACAAGCGCTGAGTATATATCTAATTTTTTATGCATGCTTTCAGCCGAGATAAATTCCCATGATTTATAGTTATCATTTAATATATTTCTAGTCCTTACCATTTCAGATCTAATGCTTTTTTTTCTTGACTTAAAGTAATGACTAAATCTTCCATCAGTATCTATAAATGGATTGATATTCATGCATTCACTTTCTGTATAAGGAATATACTTATCGGCGGCCTTAACAATACTTTGAAAATTTGTAGATGTTCCAGGAATAGAACTCAAGTCAATTGATTTCCATCCATTTAACTGGGTTATTGATTCAAAAATTTTATCAATAATTCTTTCTGTGTCTCCATTAAGAAGAATATCAGAATAATCTGCAAAAAAGGGATCAGCTAAAAATGAAATAATTTTATTTTTTAATAGAAAGGGTGCTATTGCTACAACCATATCTTGACTATAAATAATAACAATTCTTATATTTTCATCATTAATATTATTTTTTATCCAAAGGTTATTCCATTCCCATGAAAGAAAAGGATTTCCTCCCTTAAAAGTAGAATATAATTTAGCCCATTCATTTTTATAATTTTCTAAATCATCTAAGGAGGATATAACATTTGCTCTCATTTAAACCCTCTTGTTTGAATCATGAATGTTTATTAGTAGTTGTTTAGTAATATATCTAAGCATTTTAATATCAATATTTTGATGGACTGGTATGCTCAAGCAAGTTTTTGATAAATTATCTAAATTTATATGCCTTGAATTATAAGGCTTGGGAGGATTAATAGATATTTCTGTCTCAATTCCTGCCTTAAGAAGAGAGCTTTTAAGCTCATATGGATCTTTTACTATCAAAGGAAAACAATAAGGTATATCTTGAGGACCTAGATCGTTAAAAAGAGTTTTTATTTTATTTTTTTTGCAAAACTCTGTCAGAAATAAAAAATTTTGTCTTCTAATATTCTTAATTTCGTCTAAATTTTCACTATGAAATTTCAAAATAGATTTTAAAGATGGTTTACATATAAGAATTTTTTTTTCATATGTGAGATCATGATATTCGATTTCTTTTTCTTCATGGCCACTTCTTATAAAATTAAGAATGCCAATTGGTATGATGCCATTCATTACACATTTCTTAATTTTAATTTTGTAATTACTAATAACTTTTCTAATATTCCATAGTTTGTTATAGGAAAGTTTAGGTGGTCTTATATTATTATTAAGTCTCAAAATTGCTCCATCGCAAATGGCATGAAACTTCCATAAGCTATATATAGAGATATCACCATATATTGTCTGATCATGAGAGTATCCTAGAAGTGCACAATCCTCAATTAGGATAATATCTTGCTCATCACAGAATTTTTTAAGCATCTCTAGATTATTTTTTATTCCAAAATAGTGAATAACATATATTGCTTTTGTGTTAGGGGTAACTCTTTTTATAATATTCTTACAACTAATCATCATATTCTTATCAATTTCATAAAAATTTATATTTATTTTATTTTGATTAAATGGTGCTATAGCGGCATCGCATAGGGATGGTGGCATAAGTACATGCTCATCTTTGCTAAAATCTATTGCTTTCAATGCAAACATCATTGCCTGGCGACCTGATTCAAAATACATTTGATTATTAATGTGTTTTTTTATTAAAGTATTTTTGTTTTGATGAAGTGATACTGGGATGAATGGAATATACATTTTCATAATTTTTAAGACCCTAAATTAATCATGTTTTATTAAATTAACTTGTTGAATAAAACAAAAATAAATAGCCCAAAAAGCGGTATTTATATGACTTTCATGAAAAAGCCAATAAACCAGTGAAGCAAAGATGCCTGCTAAAATATATTCATAAAATATCATTTTAACTTTTAATTTTTTTCTAAAATTAAAAACGAAAATAAATGGATAAATACAAATCATAAGTAATAAAAAGAATTGTACTAAACCAAGTTCAACTAAGGTCGCTAAATATACATTGTGTAATGATACTGGATACCCAATTCTTTCCTCAATTAAAGCTTGGCTTGTACCATAACCGTTTCCAATGAAAACATTATCCCATGGTAAAGTTGTAACGGCTTTAAGAACATCGGTTCTGATATCTATAGAACCTTCTTTATTTGATGCTACTGTTCCAGTCTCTCCAGAAGTAATCTCAAAGGAATCTAATACTAAAAAAAATGATAGAAAGATAGCTATGAATGATCCTAAAAAAATTGGCTTATAAAAAATAATTCTTCTGTAAATAATAAAATAATAAATTATCACACTTACAATAGCTGCTCTTGAAAATGTGAAAACCAATGATGTCAAAAAAATAAGAGTGAAAAGATGATGAATATTGGATGAATTTAGGTTGAATCTTTTTTTATGTCGGATATAGTCATTAGCCGCAATAGCTAAGATTAAAAATGGAGACCAGCCATTTGGGTTGCCCATGCCTGATATATTAACAGGTATTCCAAATTGCCAATCAACAATCGAATTTGAAATACCTCCATTAAACAAAGAGCTTATAAATAATACTGAAACTAATAATACGCCATGTATATAACCCACATAAAATGAATCTAAAGTTTCATTATCAGTATATGATGCAAAAACTAATCCAATTATTAAATAATATATAAAACTGCCTGCTAAAATTATAGTAGTCATCTCTCTAAAAAAATGGATTAGCAAAATAAGAATAAAGCATGTAAAAACTATAAAAATAGATTTTGAAAAAATTATTTTTTTCGTAAAAATTAGTCTGAGAAATAAAAGTAATAAAAGAATTAATGGCGCAGTTTTGAAACCTAAAACATTACTCAAGATACCGCCTAATGGTATAAGAAATGCAAAGGTATATAGAAGTAGCTTTGTCAATTTAGCTCAAATAAAATTATAGACTCTGATTTATAGAGTATGCTTGAGTTATTGTTAAGCCAGTTCCAGTATTCTTTATCATTCATGCTTATATCAATACTTTTTCCATAAGATGTATTAATAATAAATATATACCTTGCTCCATTATCTATTTGATTAGAAAGATGAGATATTGGATTGTCATGATGCTTCAAAGAGAACTGTTGAGTATATTGATTTAAATAGAAATCATATACGCCAGAAGTAAGATTTTCAGTCTGTATTATTACAAAACTTTCTGGGCTTTTTGTTTCAATGTCTATACCTTGATTAGCAACTTCAATAAATTCATCTAAGTTGCTAATTCTTGAGTTCTCATTAGCACCGTACATATAAACTGTTAAAGAAATAGAAAGATGTGTAAGTAATAATATTGATACAAGGTTCCTTATTTTAAATGCATTATTATTTTTTATAAAATGATCGAAATATGCGGCTGCATAGACTAAAAATATTGGAACAAAATATATTTGATAATATGGATGACCTCTATTAGCTCCAGCAAATAACATTAAAATAACTATATTTGAAATTGCCCATATGTTTATAAACTTCTTCATTGGGAAATTGATCCTCATACTTAATACAAAGATACAAAATAAAATTATTAGAGGTGTTGCATTAAGAAAAATTAAACTTGTGAGAACATTCTTATAAAACTCTATATTAACCCAATTTCCAAAAACTCCTCCCCTTCCTAATAGAATATCAGACCAATTAGCCCAATCACCACCAGTATTATGGAAATCACTATTAATGACTGATGCAAAAAATACCCAAGAAATAAAAGGAATGGAGCACAAGCCAAGAGCAAAAGCTTCTTTCATGAACGCTTTTTTACCCTTATAAATAGCATTAAACAAAATTGGGAAATATATTACACCTCCAATGGGTTTAATAAGAGGTAGTATGGATAGTGTCAACCTATAAGGTATATTTATTTTTAAATCTTTTAAATCTGATAGCAAAAACAAATAAAAAGCCATTAAATAAAAAAATAACATGCTTGTCTCTGGGATAAAAGCATGAGCAGAATAAAATATTATTGGAGTAAAACAATAAATTAATGTGAAAATTTTTGTTGTGAAATTTGAAAACAGTATTTGAAGTGTTTTATATACTATAAGTATATTTAAGCTATGAAAAAACATATTAAGCAGCCTTCCATATGTTTCTTCTTCTCCAAAATATGAATATAAAATAGCTGTCATACTATGAATTAATGGAAATTCTAGTATTACTTCTCCTGAGTATGGAGCAAAAAAATCAAGTCTGGTAGGTAAGAAGTTAAATCCATCGAATGCAATATTTCTTGCCATCATGGCTGTTTGAGCCTGCCGTAGATTCCATCCGTCAGTATAACTATTGTTAATAAAAAATATTAATGCACCAATATGGATGATAAGTAATATTATGAATGCTAAATTAATATGTCTACTAGTCAATTTAGTGCTGCCTAAAATTTTTAAAATTAATGGTGCTAATTAAATACATAAAAAAATGTCCAAAAATATTTAAGATTCTGTATATCAAATACGAAGTTCCATACATAGCTGATTTATCATTACTAGCGATAACAGAAATAGTTTTTGAATACAAGAATTCTGAAAGGCCAATACCATTTGGTGTTATTGGTATCGCAGCACTAATATTTGATATTAACATTGCTATGGAAGTATTTAAAAAATTAATATTATGATTTTCCAAGATAATATTTGTTATCAAATAAATTAGAGTGCAAGCCACTAAATTTAAGCTTAATGCAAGACAAGATATCTTTATAAATAAGTTAAAGTCCTTTTTTTGTATTTGAATATTGAGTTTTTTATTGAGGGTGTACTTGATTAAAAATAAAACTGTAATTACAGAAAAAATTATGCATAAAAAAAGCATAACTAATTTGATAATACTAATTTTTAATTCTAAAAAGAATAATAGAAACAAGAAAAATAAGGCAAGCTGTGAAAGTATGGAAATAACTTTCTCAATTATTGTAGCTGTGATTAACTTACTCTTATATCTACTATTGTCTGTATCTTTTAATCTTAATATTCTCCAGCCATCAATACCTAATTGACCTGGGACAATCTGCCCTAAAGTATATGCTTCTGAACTTATATTTATAAAACCTTTCTTGGGTATGGTTATACCTAAAAAATAGCTACATAAAAACCATCTGTAATATGTTCCAATCACCAATAAAAAAGTTAATGCTACCAACTGTATTAAATAGAAAATATTTAGGTTTTTTACAAAAATTTCTAAAGCATCAATGGATACTATGTTGAAATAAAAAAGAAGCGAAATTGCAGTCAATGCAATCAATATCTTTAGGTAGCTCTTCATGTTAGAACCAGTATGATATTCTCTTTCTGTGCAAAAATGCTCTGATTAGGCACCAAATAAAGCCGACTCCTTCTTTATGGAAAATAAATTTTGATACTCCATGTTCTCTATGTGTTTGAGCACCTTCAACAAATGCAATCTTATACCCTGCCAAAAAACCTTTAAAGAAAATCTCAGGACTTATGCTAAATCTGTTTGATGAAAGACCAAGAGATAATATTTTTCTTCTGTTAAAGATCTTAAAAGCATAAGTACTGTCAGCTACACTTTTTCCAAGTGATATCCTCACAAATCTTCTAAAGAAAAATTGAAAAAATTTATATTTAAATGGAATATCTTTAGCATTAGCTGGATTTTGGTACCTTGAAACCTGGACAAGATCATTTTTTCTGACAAGCTCTAACATATTTGGAAGCAAGTGGATCGGATCAACCATATCTGCAGAATAAAAGGTTACGTATTTACCCTTTGCATATGCAAGACCAAATTTTATTACTGCGCCATACCCTCTTCTTTCCAAGGGCCTTCTTAAAACTTTATAATTTTTAACATTGTTATTTGTCACCCACTCAATTGATTTATCAAATGTCATGTCTGCGCTTTGATCATCCACAATAATGACTTCATATGTAGTGTCACTTAGATTTTTCTTAAGTAAATCTAAAGCCTCAGTTATATTATCTTCCTCATTTAAGCAAGGAACTATAATACTTAATTCAACATCTTCTATCATATAATTTCAAATTTTAAGCTATTTAGGTCAAACAAGTCTTACCAGTATTTTAATAGCAGCTTAGATATTTGACTCCCATCCATTCTCTTAAATACAGTATCAATCGTTTGATTTGCAGATTTTATTATATCTCTTCTGAGGTTGCTATTCTCAATCATTGTAATAATTGCTTTTGTCATTGCATCAATATCTTGTGATTCAACAATTAAGGCATTTTCCATGTCCTTTAAAAGATATGAGATTCCGCCAACATTTGTAGTTACAATCGGCAACCTCATGCACATTGCTTCATATAGAACCCTTGGAAACCCCTCAGTAACGCTTGATAATACAAAAATATCTGATGAAGAAAGTTGTTTATATAATAATTTTTCATCTTCGATATATCCACAAAATATTACATTCTCTTCAATATCAAGATCTCTTGTTAGTGACACTAATTGACTTCGAAGAGGCCCTTCGCCAACTATCTTTAACCTTATATCTTTATAGATATTGCAGACTTCAGCAAACGACTTAATAAGCATATCTTGTGCCTTATCATTAATTAAGCTGCCTACATTAATCAATGTAATTTGTTCATTTATGCATGTATCTTCTCTTTCAAAAATATCATTGCTGGATAATGTCATGCGGGGACTAGTGGGGTATGTTGGACATTTGTAGTTCTTGTATTTCTCTATTAATTGTCCGCCCGCTGCAACACCAAAAAGTGCATATCTAACAATGAATTTTTCAATATAAATATTAAAATTTTTATAAAATTTATAAAAAATAAAATGTTTTTTTCTATTCCATTTAAACATGCTATCAGATGCTTGTACCCAATCATCAGCACCATAAATAAAGTATGGTTTTCTCCATAAAATTAATGATAACCATGCAGTAGCAGCTGGATAGCTTGGTAAAAATAAATAACCAGCATCAACTTTTCTTGATAAAAGCAATATCTTCTTAAAAACTAATACAAATTGCATAAGCTTCATAAATATACTGGGCTTGTCGGTAGAAAATTTTGGTAACTCAACTATTTCAATGTTATTTGATTGGAATTTTGAATGAATTAATGATTCATAAAATTCTTCGCCTTCTCTTATAACAAAACTTGCTATATATATTTTTTTAAAATCTTTTGCTAAATTATCAAGGTATAGTCTTTCTCCTTTTGAATACCTATAACAAGTTCCATCATGAGCAACAGGTCCATCTGGCAGAAGAATTAATGATAATCTAGAAGTATCAAGTGACATAAGATGTTAAGTATTCTTTTTCTTGATCTCTATCGCTTTTTTGTATAAATCAGAATATTCATGGGACCTTGCATTCATTGACATCTTATTTAAGATAAAATCTCGAGCTTTTTTTGTTATGTCCAATGCATCTTCATAGTTATTGAAAATATCCTCAATACAATTAGAAAGGCTTTTTACATCACCAAAAGGAACTGTTCTGCCAGCTTTGACTCTTTTTACATCTTCACCAGCACCAGTGTGTTCGCTAACGATAATTGGTGTTTCGCATAAAACTGCTTCAAAGGGTGCCCATGCACCTTGTTCTTGTCTTGACATTTGAACAACAATGTCTGCATCAACAAGAGCTGAATTTTTATCATTACCGGCTATAAAACCTGTAAACAAAACTTTATCTTCTATTCCAAAATCTTTAGCAAGTTTTTTACATTCATCCATATGACCATCATCTGATCCAACAATAGCTAATAAACAGTCATCTCTTGATTTACATAAATCCGCAAACGCTTCAATTAAGAAATCATTACCTTTTATATGATGAACACGGCCTAAAAACATAACAATCTTAATTTCGTTATTAATATCATATTCATTTCTAAAATTATTTTTTTGAGGAATGTTCTCAAATTCATCAGTATCAAAAGGAGGTGATATGACTTTAATTTTGTCCATATTAATTGACGGATCAACATCCAAGTATTCTTTTACACCCACTTCAGTTTCGGCAATTAGATATGCTGCATTCTTTAGAATTTTTCGACCAATAAACCAGTCATATATTTTTTTTAGAAAAACTTTTTTTGTTGCATAAGGGACAGCTCCATGAGCATCCATAATGTATGGAATATTATTTCTGAGACAGAATTTATACATTATGTAGTTCTGGAATGTTCTATAAACATGCATATGAATAATATCTATATTATTCTTATCAGATTCTATTTCAGACTTCAAATTTGGCATTATTGAAAAACCTGCTGCATCAAAACAAGATTTTGTAATTTTAAATTTTGTATTCGGTAATTTCTCTGCTAAATCATAATCAAACTGGTAATCTCCACTATAAATTACGGGATTAAGGCCCTGCTTTTCCTGAGCTTTTGCAATTTTAAACATTAAATCAGATGTGCCGCCCGCAAATCTTATTGAAAAAAATAGATATGAATGAACGATATTCATTGAATACTCACAATTTTGTGTATTATAAAAAGACTTTTATTCTACAGTAAAAACTGGCTTAGTTGATGTTTTTGTTGACCTAAAGAAGAAATAAAATGCAAATATCGCTGTAATTATTGAACTAAAAATATAAGCAAATGCTGCACCCTCACCACCGTAAAGAGGCACTAGAATAAAACTTGATGTTAAGCCAACAACTAAACCTATGGAACCTGATACTATTGAATAAAACTGCTGAGATTGACTTGTGTAATATCTGGTGAGTACTTGATAAATCACACCAATAGCAGCTCCTATTGTAAGAAGTTTTGCAATACTACTTGAGTCAGCATAAGCCATTCCAAATATAAAATATATTAAGTAATCAAGTACAAAATAACCAATAACTGTAATTATTAAAACAGTGCAAAATAAAATCTTCAAAAGTCTGAGCGTAAATCTTACTTGTTGATTTTTTGAATCCTGATTAGTAAGTTCTGGAAGTAACATAGTAGATATTGTGTCAGGTAAAAACCTGATAAGCTCAACAAAAATCCAAGCTATTGAAAAATAACCAACGACATCAGGGCTTGAAATAAAACCTAAAATAAGTATGTAGCTTCTAACATTTAAGAAACCAATAATATTTTGCAGCCAGTTTTTAGACCCAAAGTATATTTGATCCTTTAAAATATCGAACGAAAATAAAAATTTATTAAAATTAAATAAAGTAAGAAAATTTTTAATAAACCACATTATAAAAAGCATTATTAATCCGACCCTTATTCCAATTGAAAGGTCAAGATTTGATTTAGCTGGTATTATTAAAAAAGATGAAATAATTAATAAAATAGATTGTATAACTAAGCTTTTATTTAAAAAGTTATAATAATTTTTGGCTAATAAAAATCCTGAAATGGATACTTCTGTCAAAGAATATAGCACTGCAATCCATAAAAAAAATAATATAATTATGTTGTTACTATTACTAAAAACATTTTGATTTTTGGTATATGAAAAAAAAATAAAAAATAAACCTAAAAGAATCATACAGACTAGCAAATAAACAAATGTATTTCCTGTAAGGATTTTTAGATCAACTTTTTTTATATTCGCATAGTATATATTTGCAGGTGAAATGCCCACATGAAGTATAGTTACAATTAATCCGACTATGGTAAAAAACAAAGCATAAAGACCTCTGTCTTCTGGAGTAAGAAGTCTAGCTGTGACAATACCGACTATCAATGTTGCTATTGCCATTAATAACTTCCCTCCAACAAAAAGCTTCATGTTATTAATGAATGTGTTTTCTTGGAGTTTTTCTTGCAAGTTAGAAAAAAGTTTCACTTAAATTAATTATTTTCTAAATTTTTTAGAGCTTCCATAGTCTCAAAATAAATGTTTTTTGAACTCATGCTGTAGACACCTCTTAAAAAGTCTTGATCGCCAACAACTGAAGGATACTCATCATTTAGTCCAATTTTTTTAAAAAAACCTGGTATTATTCCGTTAGATAAACATATTTCAGATACTGCTCCAGATAAACCTCCAATTTTAGTATGCTCTTCAACACAAACTATACCAGGGGTTTCATTGCAAGCATCAAAGATGATTTTTTCATCTAATGGCTTAAGAGAACTTATGCTTATTACTCTAGCATTGATACCATCAGCACTTAATCTATCTGCAGCTATCAATACTTCAGATAGAATAGCACCAATAGATATTAAAGTAACATCAAGGCCTTTTCTTATAATTCTTCCTTTTCCCAAGTGAATATCATTAAAGGGAACTTTTTCACAGCCTGCAGACCCTTTATCAATTCTTAAATACTTAGGGCCTGATTTTTCTGCCATTTTTCTAGTGAGTATTTTTGCTTCCCAAGGGTCTGAGGGAGCTATAACCATCATATTTGGAAGAGCTCTTAAGATTGCTAAATCTTCTGTAGCAAAATGAGAAACTCCAAGCTGACCATAGGAAAAACCTGCTCCAACAGAGACCATGGTTACATCAGCATCATGATAGCAAACATCATTCCTGATTTGCTCAAGACATCTCAGAGTTGTAAAATTTGCAATCGAGTAGGTATATACCTTAAATCCTTCCAAGGCCAGCCCAGTTGCTATTGCCGTCATATTTTGCTCAGCCACGCCAACATTAATAAATTGATTAGGAAATTTTTGAGCAAAATCTGTTAAAACGCCAAAACCTAAATCGCCTGTTAAGAGTATTATATTAGGAT
Source organism: uncultured SAR86 cluster bacterium (assembly GCA_902558375.1). Classification (GTDB taxonomy): domain Bacteria; phylum Pseudomonadota; class Gammaproteobacteria; order Magnimaribacterales; family D2472; genus SCGC-AAA076-P13. The sequence continues at coordinate 49,365 of CACEDQ010000004.1, read as the reverse complement.
CATCTTTAGCAAGATTTGTTAATTCACTAATAAAAGCATCACGCATCAGATGTTACCTCTTTTAATCTGCTAATATTATTTAATAATTCTTTTTTAGCATTTTGATATTCCTCATTTTGAGGAGAACGGTAATGCCAAAGAACAGAATCTTCCATAAACGAAACTCCTTTACCTTTTGTAGTATGAGATATTACAACGGTTGGTGAATTACTATGGATATTTGCTTCATTAAAAGCAGTTTTAAGTTCTGTGTGATTGTGGCCATCAACTTCAATCACATTCCACCCAAATGACTCAAATTTTTTTGCGAATGGCTCTAATGCAAGAGTATTCTCAGTAGTATCCAATGATTGAATTTTATTATAATCAATTATAGCTACCAGATTATCAAGCTTATGATGTGATGCAAATAGTATTGCCTCCCAATTTGAGCCTTCATCACATTCGCCGTCAGATAATAATGCATATATTTTATGATTTTTTTTACGGAGCTTGGCAGACTTTGCCATCCCAGCAGCAACACCTAAACCATGGCCAAGCGAACCAGTAGAAAGCTCAACTCCCGGCACGCCTTTATGAGAAACATGTCCTGATAAAACAGAACCATTCTGATAATGATCTTTTAATTTTTCTGGTTTAAAAAACCCAACTTCTGCAAGGACCGCATAAACTGCTGCACCTGCATGACCTTTAGATAAAATAAATCTATCTCTATTTTCTAATTTAGGATTTTGAGGGTCTATAGTCATAATATCGCCATAAAGAACAGCTAGTATGTCAGCAATTGATAATCCAGATCCCACATGAGAGCTTCCACCTAAATGTGTCATATCTATAATGTGATTTCTAATGTATGCAGCCAATAACATGGTTCCATGATTATAATTTTTTGCGGTTGGCATTTATTATTTTTCCTTTTGATAAAAATTACATATTGAGTCAATTACATAACAAGTGTCTTCATTGGTCATACTCATATTAATTGGCAGCATTAAACATTTTTCAAAGAAAGCATCTGTATTAGGAAGGTCTTTAAATTTATCTTTACCATAACCCAATCCTTCGAAATGATGAACTGGATGCCCTCCCCACTGAATTAAAGTACCTATATCTTTTTCACTTAAATATAAACGGAGTTCATCTCTATCTTTTGCTGCAAATTCATAGTTTTGAAAAACATCAAAATTCAAACTATTATCACTTGGAGATTCTGGAAGCGAAAGCTCATCAAGATGTTTAAGTCCATCATTATACATTTGAGCTATTTCTCTCCTTCTTAATATATCTTCTTCAAAATGTTTTAATCTTAGAGAAAGAAAAGCAGCTTGCAAATTATCTAATCTAGAATTAGTACCCCACATTGAAACCATCCCGTTTTTATCTCGCCCATGATCGCGAATAGAAATTAGTTTATCTGCTAACATTGAATCATTAGTCATGATTGCTCCTCCGTCTCCAAAGCAACCAATTAATTTTGCAGGATAGAAACTCAATGTTCCAAATGAACCAAAAGTTCCAGCAAATTCGTTTCCATATTTAGCCCCAAGACCTTGAGCACTGTCTTCAGCAAGCAAGAGATTATGCTCTTTACAAATTGAACGAATTTCATCCATATTTGCACATCTGCCATTAAGTTGTGTAGGCATAATAACTTTAGTTTTATCTGTTATTTTTAATTTTATGGACTCAGGACAAAGCAAATTATTATTATCAATATCTGCAAAAACTGGTTTTGCTCCAACCATCTCAACAGCATTCGCTGTTGCAACGTATGTGTGAGAAGAAATAATAACCTCATCTCCTCTGCCAACACCTAATGCCATTAAACCGATATACATTGCATTAGTACCGTCAGCTACTCCTAAGGCATGTTTTACATTTAAAAATTTAGCTAAATCTAGTTCAAATTTTTCAAGATCATTCTGTAGAATAAATGCTCCGCGAGAACATACGTCTTGAAATATAGCATCAAACTCATCTTTGAATCTATTGTAGATCCCAGGATAATCAAAAAAAGGTACTTTATTCATTATTCTCTTACTCCGTGTATATTTAATTTTATTCGATGAATGACTTGTACCACCTAACGAAATTATTAATTCCTTCATCTATTGAAATTGAAGGATAGAAATTGTAATCATCTATCATATCTTCAATATCTGCATATGTAGATAGAACATCTCCATCTTGCATCGGCATTAATTTTCTCTTCGCCTTTATACCTAAAGATGATTCAATAGCCTTTATAAAATTTTCTAATGTAACAGGCCTATTATTGCCTATATTATATAGTCTGTATGGTGGTTTTGCTAAGGAGTGTTTATTGTCTTGAGGAGCCGGGGTTTGATCTAAAATATTAACAATTCCGTTTATAATATCATCTATATAAGTAAAATCTCTTTTCATTTCTCCATTGTTATAGAGATTTATTTCCTTTCCTTCAAGAATATTTTTTGTAAATTTATAGTAAGCCATATCTGGTCGCCCATAAGGACCATAAACTGTAAAAAATCTTAAACCAGTGGTAGGTATTTTAAATAAATGACTATATGAAAAAGCCATCATTTCATTTGATTTCTTTGTTGCAGCATATAGGGATATTGGATAATCTGTTCTATCAGAAACACTAAAAGGTTGTTTTACATTCATACCATAAACTGAACTAGAACTTGCAAAAATTAAGTGCTTAACATTGTTATGACGACAACCTTCAAGAATATTTATAAAGCCTGATAAGTTAGAATCGACATATGCATATGGGTTTTGTAAAGAATATCTCACGCCAGCTTGCGCAGCAAGATTAATAACAATATCAAACTGCTCTGTGTGAAAAATATTTATTATATTTTCATTGTTAGATATATCTTCTTTAATAAAAGTAAAGTTAGATGAATGTATATTATTTTCTATTTCTTTTAATCTAGATTGTTTTAAGCTTGGGTCATAATAGTCATTTAAATTATCAAGACCTATAACTGTTTGTCCCATTTCAATTAGTTTAGTGCTGAGGTGATAACCTATAAAGCCAGCAGCTCCTGTTACAAGTATTTTCATTATTTACTAATCTCTTCTAAAAAAATCTCTGGTAAAAATTTTATCTTTAACGTCCTTGATTTGCTTATCTTTTCGATTGCATACAATTAAATCTGACATATTTTTAAAATCTTCAAAATTTTTATAAATTTTATGCCCATCAAATAAATCAAGCTTTATATTTGGCTCATAAATGATTATGTCTATTTTCATTAAACTCAGTCTTTTTATAATACCTTGAATGGCTGAAGATCTTTGGTTATCGCTTTCACTTTTCATTATTAATCGATATATTCCAACAACCTTTGGTTTTTTTTTGATTATTTCATTAGTAATAAAGTCTTTTCGAATACTATTGGAGGTTATAATTGAGCCTATCAATGACTGTGGAATAGTATTAAAATTAGATAAAAGTTGTTTGGTATCTTTTGGAAGACAATAACCTCCATAGCCAAATGACGGATTGTTATAACCCTCTCCAATTCTTGAGTCTAAGCATACTCCATTTATTATATCTTCTGTTTTTAATTTTTTATTCATCGCAAAAGAATCTAACTCATTAAAAAAAGAGACTCTCATTGCTAAATAAGAATTAGAAAATAGCTTTACGGCCTCAGCTTCTGTTGAACCCATATATAATATTTCTATATTTTTTTTTGTTGCAGCATCTTTTAAGAGATTTGCAAAAGTTATTCCGATATCTTTTGTAGTTCCAATAATAATCCTTGAGGGATTTAAATTATCTTCTAGTGCCTTTCCTTCTCTAAGAAATTCAGGAGAAAACAAAATCTTGTCGGTATCAAATTTTTTTTGCATCGTCAGTGTATATCCAATAGGCACTGTCGATTTAATTATAATAGTAGCCTCTTTGTTGATGTTTCTTATATCTTCAATAATATAATCGATGGTTGAAGTATCAAAATAATTGTCTTCTTGGCTAAAATTAGTTGGAGCTGCAATGATAATAAATTCTGCATCCTCATAAGCATTGAATTTATCTAATGTTGCAGATAGTTTTAAATTTTTCTTGGCAAGAAAATAATCAATGTCCTTATCGAAAATTGTTGATTTTTTTTTGTTTATTAGTTTGACTCTATCTTCATCTATATCATAAACAACAACCTGATTATATTGTGCCAATAATACTGATAGGGACATTCCAACATATCCTGAGCCAACTACAGCAATTTTCATTCTAATAATTTCTATGAATAGTAATGTTAAAGCTAATGTATAAAAGAGAGGAGTCTATATTTTTAGAAATCATTTGTTGGTTATCTATGTTTTTTAAAGAATATTATTACAACAAGCATAACCGCAAATATGAGGCCAAAAAATGTTCCTATAATAACAATCAATGATCTATTAGGTGCAAATTTTTCTTCTGGAACGAAAGCGCTATATACTGTTTTAAAAACATAGTTATCGCTTGCAGAAGTAAGCATTAATGACTTCATTTGAGATTCTAAAATCTCGGAGATTGCCTCTTTTACTTCAGCTATCTCAACCTGTGAAATAGTCTCATAGAGAAAATCAATGTTATTTGATGCCTCTTTTTTATCTATTTCTTGCATAGTAGTATTAATATTATTGACGATAATACTTACCCATTTTTTTGCTATGTAAGGTGATTGATGTTCAATTGATAACGATACAAAAGATGTTCTTTTATTTTCGTTTATAGAAAGTATTTTTTTGTAAATTTTGAAAGCTTCTTGGTCGGATGGTATTTGTGTTTGGGGGAAAGTTGCCTTTCTTATCCACGTAGAATTTTTAACATCAAAAATCTCTTTCTTATAAACTAGTTTATTTGAAACTATATCCCATGACTCAACAGCCATTAAATTTTCAAGCTTGATATATGGAAGAAATGAATTAGTAAAAAACTCTAAAGACTGTATTTTTTCAATTGCCTCCGTTGATTTTGATGCGTTGCCTTGAGCCAAATTAATGCCAGCAAACCCAGCTAAAGGACTTAAAGAGCCTATTTGAGAACTAATTGAGTTGCTATCATCTGATGGGACTAAAAGAGTTTGCGATAAATAAGTATTTTGTATGTTTAAGGCATAAAGTATAGAAGATATAGAAAATACTACAGTAATGATAGATATGAGAAACTTTTTTGTAAAAATAAACTTGATGACTTCAAACACTTCAAAGTCATCAAGATATTTATCATCATGAATTTTTTTATTTTCTTCTATATTCATTTTGCAGCTGGTACCCGAGGCCGGACTTGAACCGGCACGATATTTCTATCGAGGGATTTTAAGTCCCTTGTGTCTACCAATTCCACCACTCGGGCTAATACAAAGTCTCCATTTCGTTATTATACTTGGTTACCAACAAAAAAAATATATTGGAGGCTGAAGCCGGAATCGAACCGGCGTAAACGGCTTTGCAGGCCGCTGCATAACCACTCTGCCATCCAGCCAAAAATAATTGATGCTATTGTATACAGATTCAAAGAAATATACAGACAAATTATTTAATTAATATTCTTTCAATATCTTCTTCAATACATTCATCTCCAAATTGTATTTCAATGATGTGGGTTTGATTTTTTGTATGATTTACAATTTGATGCCATTGTCCCAATGGAACTAGAAAATGATCAAATTTACATAGTGTAACTTTTTCTAAATTTTCCGGTAACTTTTCCTTTGATGAATTTACTTCACACGAACCTTCGCTCACCAGCCATATTTCATTTCTTTTTGAATGTCTTTGAAAACTCATAGATTTCCCTGGTTCTACAATTAATTCCTTAACTTTAATATTCTTTGTTTGAAATAAATTAAAGAATGAACCCCATTGTCTTTCTTCAAAATAATATTGCCAATTATTAAGTATCCATGACGATGAGTTTTTTTTATCATCTCCACCAACACTGAAAAGAAATTCAATTCCTGAGACAGACATTTCAGGAATATTGTCAACATTTCTATCTCCGCCGTTAGCAAAAAAAATCTTATCATCTGGGTATAAGTTTTTTATTTTTTGGAGCGCATTGATGCATGAACCCTTTCTATCATCTTCAAAACCAATAACTTCATTGACGTATTTAATTGCTTCTAATATTGATTTTCTTTCTCTAAAAGCCATGAATGGCTTACCTTTCTTTTTTTCAAGCCAGCTATCGCTATTTAATGCTACTATCAATTTATCGCCGTAAGCCTTTGCACTCTTGAGATATTCTATATGGCCGGAATGTATTGGATCAAAGCCCCCACTAACTACTACTATTTTCATAAAACTCAATTTAATCTTCTAAAATCATAAACAAAGCCCTTATAAGACTTTAAAAATTCTAGTATCTCTTTATGATTTACACAAACAAATGCTAAATCAACATTTTTAGGAGCTTCTCTTAAAGATTTAATATTTACATTTGTTAAATTTTCAATAGTTTTATCATCTAAATATGGATCCCATATTCTAATATTAAATCCAGCATTCTTAATTGAAACAGCTAAGTCATGCACTTTCGTATTTCTAATATCAGAACAGTCCTCTTTAAACGTATAGCCCATTATTGTTATTTCAGTTGTCTTTAGATTAATAGAATTTTTAGCAGCATATTTCAAAAAATTGTCTATAACCCAGATACCCATTTCATCATTAATCTTTCTTGCAGATCTCATAATGTTAGGAACATATCCAGATACTTCAGATTTATGCATTAAATAATATGGATCGATGCCAATACAATGGCCTCCTACTAAACCTGGAGTTAGTTTCATGAAGTTCCATTTTGTTGAAGCTGCTTCAATAACATCTAGAGTAGAAATATTAAGTGATGTATATAATTGATGCATTTCATTTATTAATGCAATATTGACATCTCGCTGAATATTTTCAGTTACTTTTGCTGCTTCAGCTACCTTAATTGATGATGCTTCATGAATTCCGGCATCTATAATTGAGGAATATAGAAAAGATATAATTTTCAAAGTTTCTCTGTTTGATGCTGAAACAATTTTTTTTATATTCTCAATTGTATTAACTTTATCACCAGGAACTATTCTTTCGGGACTGTACCCAGTTGAAAATTCTTTATTAAAAATTAAGCCAGATTTTTGTTCTAGAATTGGAGTGCATATTTCATCAGTTACTCCTGGATAAACGGTAGATTCATATATAACTATTGAGCCTTTCTTTATTATGCTTCCTACTAGCTCACTGGAAGCAATAAGCGGATTAAGATCTGGAGTTTTGTCCTCATTTATCGGTGTTGGGACAGTGATTATATATATGTTGTTATCTTTAATTTCATTAATATTTGAAGTTAATTTTGAATTATTAACTAATATATCTAAATTTTTATCAGAAATATCATCATTGATATCAATTTTATTTTTTAGCTGGTCAATCCTTTCTTCTTTAATATCAAAACCAGTTACATCAAATCCTTTCAGTGAAAATCTTGCAGCCAGGGGTAGACCAACATAACCCAAACCAACTATACAAATTTTATAATCTTCCTTGTTAAGAATCTTCATTTTTTTTAAAAGTGTTTAAAGTATAGAAAAAGCCAGTATATAAAGTGATAAAAAGTGAGATGAATAATAGAATGTCCGCTATGACGATTACTAACATATTGTTTATTGCTAATCCAAATAAATATATTGAAAGGGTTAACAATTGAACTGTAGTTTTTATTTTTGCTAAAAATGTGACTTTAGTTGCATCGCTTTTTCCATTCCTTGCATTTAAATCTCTTAGAGCCCCTACCCAAATCTCTCTAGTTATGACTATCGATCCAATGAAACCAATCAAGTAACTTGATAGGTTTATTGCCAATCCAAATAAAACAAAAAGAATGAGGATTTTATCTGCAATAGGATCTAATATTTCACCAAGTTGAGATACTGCATTATGTTTTCGGGCCAAATAACCATCAAAATAATCAGTAACCCCAGCTAAAATAAATAGTATTAATGCCATAAAGTATCCTTCAGGTGACATTAAAAGTACAAAAATTATAGCTGCTAACAGAATCCTTGATAATGTTAATATATTTATTATGGTCGTCACAAATTAGAGCTTTTCTTTAATTAATTGAGCTATTTTGGCATTAATACCTTTTACAGTCATTAAATCTTCTATATTTGCTGATTTAATATTTTTTAAACTTTTAAAATTTAGCAAAAGTCTATTTTTTAAAACCTCACCAATTCCCTCAATTTTATCTAACTCAGATTTCCTATTTTTTGCATTCTTCTTTCTTCTTTGAGCATTAATTGAAAATCTATGAGATTCATCTCTGATTTCTTGTAATAATAAAAAACCTTTAGACTCCCTATTAAATTCAATTATTCCATCTTTTGATAACACCGTTTCTGTTGCTCTTATTCTATTTACGCCCTTTACGATTGAAATAACCTTAATATCATTTTTATATTTTGAATTTTGAATTACAGACTGTGAAAAATTTAGTTGATTTCTCCCTCCATCAATTAGAATTAAATCAGGTTTCATTTCTTTATCTTCATAATATTTTATTCTTCTTTGAATTACATGCTTTAAAGAACCAGTATCATTTCCTGATAACTCTCTTGGTATATTGAATGTTCTATATTCTGTCTTGCTGGGTCCCTGATTTGTAAAGACAATACATGATGCTACAGCATGATTTCCAGAAATATGACTTACATCATATGCTTCAATTTTTTTTATATCCTTTTTATATCCAACATGATTTTTTAAGTCATCTAATGCAAAATTATATTTATCTGACTTGCTTAAATGATTTTCAATTATTTGTTTTGCATTTAGCTTACATAAGTTATAAATAGGTCGAATGGATTTGCTTGGACTATGAATAATTTGTACATTTACGTTAAACTTCTTTTTTAGCACCTTGCAAATCAGTTCTTTGCTTTCAAGTAGGTGTGTGCATAAAACTTTTTTTGGAATATCTAGCTGAGAATCATAAAAGTTAATAACTGCCATTTGATATACTGAATCAATAGATTCAAAAAAAGCTTTTTTTACAAGATGGGTTTTTGTTCCTCTAATTTTTCCCTTTCTAACTACTATTATTGAGATGCCTATATAGTTATTTTCTGAATGTACAGAAAATAAATCTATATCTTTCGCAAGAGTAACTACAGACTGTTCTTCGCGAATAAGCTCAATTCTTTTTAACCTATCCCTTATATCTGCCGCTTTTTCAAAATCTAACTCACTAGATGCTTTTTGAATATCATTCTTTAGACGCCCTATAGTTTGTGAATCAGATGAAGATAAATATGATTTTGCAGATTCTACGTCTTCAAAGTAATCAAATTTTCCTATATTTTCTACACATGGTGCAGAACATCTCTTCATTTGAAACTCTATACAAGGTCTAGATCTATTTGAAAAAGTAGAATCATTGCAGTTTCTAAGTTTAAAAATTTTTTGAATTTCCTTAATGGATTTTTTGACAGCGCCCGAGCTCACAAAGGGACCATAATAATTTGAATTAACTGCTTTTTTTGTTCTTTTTAAATAAATGCCAGGGTAATGATGATCTAAAGAAAAATATATGTAAGGGTATGTTTTATCATCTCTAAGAAGGATATTAAACTTTGGTTTGTTCTCTTTGATTAATGTTTGTTCTAGGAGTAGCGCCTCGACCTCATTTTTAGTAGTAAAAGTTTCAATCTTATCTGTTAAAAATTTTATTTGTGAAGTTTTTCTGTCTTTAAAAGAAGTGCCAAAATAGCTTGAGACTCTTTTTTTTAAATTTTTAGCTTTTCCAATATAAATGATTTCAGTTTTACTGAAAAATTTATATACGCCAGGTGTTGATGGAACCTTTTTAAGATCAACCGCCATGTTCATTTAAATACTTTTTAGCAAATATTTTTCCTGCACTAACACCATATTGGTCAAAAGGATTAATTTGTAGCATTTTTGCAGTTACATATGTCCTGTGCTCCCAAGTTGCAATTAAGAAGCCCAGGGTTTTTGGGTTTAGTTCTTTGAGTGAGAATAAGTTTGTAGGAATATTACCATTTACTTGTTCAAATGATTTTAGGTCTTTATTAGGTCCATTTGCTAAAAGATTAGATTGTGCCTGGGATTGAGCATATAACAATTTATTTGAATCCTTATTTGATTCAATTGTAAAAATATCTGCACATGCAGAAGCTGTGCCTTGATGAAGTAATTGAAAATAACTATGTTGGGCTGTAGAACCGAAACCCCCAAAAATAACCTGCCCAGTATTTTTAAATATTGAGTTAGGATTTGCATGCTTTCCAATAGATTCCATTTCAAGTTGCTGAGCATAATCAGAAAAAAATCTCATTTTCCAGCTATACAAGAGAAGAACTCTTGTATGTTTATTATCAAAATTGTTATGCCAAATATCGCTAAAAGATAATACTTTTATAAAGTCATTATAATCATCATCGTTAAGCAGAAGATTGTCTGCTTCATGCCCTCCTGCTAAAAACTCTTTAAAATTTTCTTCAAGTTCTAATATTGCCGGAAGTGATATTGGAGACCAGATTGAGTACCTTCCTCCAATTTCATTTGGAAATTCAATTATGTTTTCTTTAAAGCCAAAGTTTTGAGCTTTATCTGGCTGGGAGGTAATGGCTATAAAGTGATCTTCAAATTTACATTTTGTTTCCAACCATGATTTAGATAAAGCTATACTTTGTAGAGTTTCATCAGTACTAAATGACTTAGATGAAACAATAAAAAAAGTATCCTTTTGATTCAATGGTTTAACTGTTTCATTAAATTCAACTTTATCTGGTCCAGTTAAGAAAATATGCTTAAAGTTTCTATCCTTTTCGCTGGTAAGTGTTTCAATTAATAATTTAGGTCCTTCAAAAGATCCACCAATACCAATAGTAACAATGTTTTTAATACCTTTTTTAATTAAGTCCTGTTGAAGTCTTATGCACTTTTCAATATTTAAACGACAAGAATCTATTAATTCTGCAGAAGCAAAATTATTTGATGAGGAAGCATATATATCTCTATAAACATGATGAAATGCTGCTTGATTTTCAGTTTCGTTAACAATATCACCTTTAAATAAAGATTGGATTGATTCGGAAACCTTTAAATCATCATAGTGAGATTTAAAGAGAGAAAAAAGTTTACTATTAAATCCACCTAATGAAGATTTATATTCTAAATTATTGTTTGAGTATAAATGCTTATAAATCTCATCTTTGCATTGAGAAGTCTCATCTATAATTTTATTTAATATACTCATATCTAGCATATTGAATTATGAATTTCTTGAAGAGCTTTATTGATGTTCGGTGCATTAGTGATGGGTCTTCCAATCACAATATAGTCAGCACCTTTTGAAATAGCATCTTTTGGAGTCATCACTCTACTTTGATCATCTGAAGATTCAGCAAGTCTGATTCCTGGAGTTATAGACAGCAATGACTTTCTTGCGACAACCAAGTCAAGTTCATGAGGTGAACATACAACTCCGTCTATTTTTGCTTCTTGAGCTAAATCTAACATTGCTCTAACCTGATTAGATGCAGTTCTTTTAAAGATAGTGCTAGTATCATCATCTGATAAACTAGTTAAAGCTGTGACACCAAAAATCTTAATATCGGTGCCCTCAACAACACTCTTAGCAGCTTTCATCATTTCTAAACCACCAGAAGTGTGAATGGTCATCATGCCTATTGGTAACGAAATTAACCCCTCGATAGATTTTTTTACAGTATTAGGTATGTCATGTAATTTGAGATCTAAAAAAATTTCAAACCCCTTAGAGGCAACATATGTTATAGCTTCATGCCCTATAGCATTAAAACTTACACTTCCTACTTTTATCATACATAAGTTACTATCAAGAGAATCTACAGTTTGCTTGAAAGAGCTTAGTTGAGTCTCATCAACCGCTACGATGATTGGTTTTGACATAGTTTGTAAATGTTAAACTTAAGTTACTTTTCTATCAATGATTTTGATGGCTTGAAATGCATTGTTGCAGTCTCACCTAAATATGATACTTCTTTAGTTTTAGGATTAATGAATTTTCTGGGTCTTATATATTTCTTTGAAAAGGTACCAAACCCTCTTATTTCAACCTTTTCATCCAGTGCAACAGCATCAACAATTGATTCTAATATAGAATCAATCGCCAATGAAATTTGTGATTTATTAAGATCTGGAAACTCTTGACTTAAAACTAGCTCAATATCTGAACGATTGAAAGTCTGTTGTTTCTTGTTACTCACTCAACTTTAAAGATATTCTTTCCCTTTCTGCATCAACAGCAAATACTATACAATCAAGTTTATCACCTTTCTTGTATTGCTCTAGTGCTGCTTTTGGGTCCTCATCATCAGAAATATCAGATAAGTGGATTAATCCATCGATATCGCCATCAAGGCCAACAAATATACCAAAATCAGTAATGGATTTTATTTGTCCATCAACCTTATCCCCGATACCATATTTGTTTGCAAATTCTGTCCAAGGATTTGCTTTGGTCTGTTTTAAACCAAGAGAAATTCTTCTTTTATCATGATCTATTTCTAGTATCATAACTTTAATCTTTTGATCCATTTCTACAACTTTTGAAGGATGGATATTTTTACTTGTCCAGTCAAGTTCAGAAAGGTGAATTAAACCTTCTATGCCTTCTTCTAATTGTGCAAAACATCCATAATCAGTAATATTTGAAACAGCTGCTTCATAAACACCACCGACTGCGTAGTTGCTCTCAACATTTTCCCAAGGGTCGTTTTGGATTTGTTTTAATCCAAGAGAGACCCTCAGCTTTTCTTTATCAAAACTGAGAATTTTTACATCTATTTCGTCACCAAGGGTAAGGAATTCTGAAGGATTCGTAACTCTGGACCATGATATATCTGTAATATGAAGCAAGCCATCTAAACCGCCTAAATCTATAAAAGCACCATAGTCAGTAATATTTTTTACAACACCCTTAACTATTTGGCCCTCTTCAAGATTCTTTAATAACTCAACTTTCACAGCAGAGTTGTTTTTCTCTAAGACTGCTTTTCTAGATAGAACTACATTGTTTCTTTTATAGTCAAGTTTTATTACTTTAAATTCTTGAACAGTATTCTCAATATCCGGTGCTTCTTTTACCGGTCTAACATCGACAAGTGATCCAGGCAAAAATGCTTTTACAACCTCTACCTCTACTGCAAAACCACCCTTCACCCTATTGTGAATTTTACCTGTAACAAACTCCCCTGTTTCAAGTGCTTCTTCAAGCATTTTCCAAGTTGTTATTTTTCTTGCTTTTTCGCGTGAAATTCTTGTTTCTCCGTATCCATCTTCAACAGCTTCTAAAGCAACCTCAACCTCGTCACCTACAGATATATTGACTTCTCCCTCGTTATTTCTGAATTCATCAAGAGGTACGACCCCTTCTGATTTTAAACCAACGTGAACTGTCACCCAGTCATTATCTACATCCAATACAACTCCAGATACTATTGATCCAGGCTGCATATCTAAAGTGCTTAAATTCTCATCAAGTAAAGCGGCAAATGATTCTGTCATTTATTAAATTCCTTTTTTGTGAGCTTTTTAGTAAAACTCAGTACTTCTGCTGGGGTCATTTCAGATGAATCAATTACTATCGAATCTTCTGCTGGAATTAAAGGTGATAACTTTCTAGTTTTGTCCTTTAAGTCTCTTTGCTTAATGTCCTCAATCAGAGCGAGCATATTAACTTCTTGACCTCGATTCTGCAACTCTAATTGCCTTCTTTTTGCTCTTATTTCAGGTGAGGCATTTAAAAAAATTTTTAGCTTCGCATTAGGAAATACAACTGTGCCCATATCTCTCCCATCAGCTACAAGACCTTTTGGAGTATAAAAGCCTCGTTGAAGTAATAGTAAATTTTCTCTAGTCTCAGGGATTGCACTAATTTTAGAAGCAGCTTTAGCTGTAGATTCTTTTCTTAATTCATCAGTAATATTATTTTTTTCTTTTAAAACAACGATTCCATTATCATCAGACATAAAAGTTATATCCTGATTGATAGTTTTTGTTATTTGCGAATGTTCAACCCCACAGTTATATAAATAAGCATAAACTCTATATAACAAACCACTGTCGAGGATTTCAAAACCTAAATATTTTGAAATATTTCTTGCAAGAGTGCCTTTTCCTGAAGCCGAGGGCCCATCAATGGTAACGATATTATCTTTCATTTATTGCAACACCTAGTGAGCTCATTACTTCAATAAAATTAGGAAACGAAGTTAAGATATTTTTACAGTCTTCAACATAGATTCCCTTTTTAGATCTTAAGCTAGCAATAAGAAAACTCATTGCAATTCTATGATCACCATGAGAGTTAATTTCAGCCATTACAGATATATCTTCAGACGAACCAATAATTTTGATTCCATCATGGAATAACTCGTGATGTATATTTATTTTTTGTAATCCATCTGATATTGCTTGAAGCCTATCAGATTCCTTTACTCTTAGCTCTTCTGCCTCAGTAATTAATGTTTCTCCTTTAGCAAAAGATGCAGCAATACTTAAAATTGGAATTTCATCAATTATATTTGGAATAATATCTCCACTTATAGCAATACCATGCAACTCTGATGAGACAACATGAATATCCCCAACCTCTTCATTGGATATAAGACGTTCATTTTTTATTTCTATTTTTGCCCCCATCGACCTTAAGACACTTATTAAGCCGCATCTTGTTGGATTAAGTCCGACATTTTTTATCAGTAAATTTGATTCTTTTGCAATTAAACCAGCAACTATTAAAAATGATGCTGATGAAAAGTCACCAGCAACTTCATATGTTTTTGTTGGAATTAATTTTGAAGGCATGAGTGTAATTTTATTACCCAAGAGATGTGATTCAGTGTGAATATCTCCATTAAAGTAACTTATCATTCTTTCTGTATGATCTCTGGTTGGGTGTTTTTCGATAACAGTTACTTTTTTATTTGCAGCTAGAGCTGCAAGAATAATACTAGATTTAACTTGCGCACTTGCTATAGGCATCTCGTAAGAAAAATTATCTTTAATTAATCCATCCAAGATTTTTACAGGCGGTTTACCCTCATTACAAGTTACTGTTGCACCCATATCATTTAGGGGATTGGCAACCCTTAACATCGGGCGCTTTGTTAATGATTCATCTCCAACAAGAGTTGCTTTAATGCCAAGACTTGAAATTAAACCCATCATTAATCTCATGCCAGTGCCTGAATTTCCAAGATCAACATTCACAGAAGGATCTTTGAATGGGATATCTCTTTTTTTTATTGAAACTGATGTGCTATTAATTTTGATACTAGAGCCTATTGCATTTAAAGCATTTGCTGTAGATATTGGATCTTCTCCATTTAAGAAGCCACTAATTTCAATATCTTCATTTAGAAGGGAACCTATTATTACCGCTCTTTGGGAAATAGATTTATCACCTGGACACAAAACTTCGCCTGAAATTGAAGGAGTATATTGTGCAACTAAATTCAAAACGTATCTTCTTTATATTTTTTGATTTCTTCTAGTTCGTTTTTAAGAATATCTGAATGGGAGAATGAGCTTGGTATCTCTTTAATTTTTGTTATTAATTCTAATAAATTATTGATTGATAATTGAAAGCTGGCTAATGATCTAATAATATTTTTTTCATTAAGCTCAAATATATCTTTCCACATTTCAGGGTTTGATCCGCTCAGCCTTATAAATTCTTTCAGTCCTCCACCTGCATTGTCACCTACGTCTTTTTCAGCCAATCTAATAGAATCAATAAGTGCATATGAAATCAAATGAGGCAAGTGGCTTGTCATAGCAAATAAAAGATCATGTTCTTTAACAGACATTTCGCTTACTCTCATTGAAAGCGCATGCTGCCAGAAATTTTTTATCTTGGTCAAATGTGCTTCATTTACATTATATGGATTACAAATGATTGTCTTTTTATTGAGAAATAGTTCTTCATCTATACCGCCAATACCAGACTTATCTGAACCTGCTATGGGATGAGAGAAGATTATGTTATTGGGTGAATCAAAGTTAAGTTGATTTTTAACACTCGATGTTTCAGTTATTGTTATTTCTGTGTTCCATAAATTCTTTAATTCAGAAATCACAAACTGGGTTGCTCTAGGAGAAACAGCAACTATTAATATATCTATCTTTCCTACTAAACTTTTATCATTTATATCTTTTAAAGATTCAAATGAGTTATCTATGATGTTTTTATTCAATGCCTCCTCAAGGCTATTTTTATCTTCATCGAAGCCGTGAACGACTAATCCTTTATTTTTTGCGGCCTTTGCAAGAGAGGAACCTATTAGGCCTAGGCCAATTACTAATATTTCCTTAGCTGGGCTACTCATCAAATAAGCTCCCTTAATTTTTTTAGGAAATATAAGTTTTCATCTTCTGTTCCAACTGTTACACGGATGTATTCAGGCATATCATATAATGCTACAGGTCTTACAATTACTCCTTGCTTCATCAACTCAGTAAATAACTCTTGAGCATTAAAATTACCTTTAAAAGAGATAAAATTTCCTTGCGATGGAATGCACTCCATTCCTAAACTGGTAAGTTCTTTAAATAAAAATTCTCGCTGAGAATAATTTAACTCAATGCTTTTTGTAATATGTTCTTTATCCAAAATAGCATTGCATGCTGCCTCCTGAGCAATAGCATTAGAATTAAAAGGTTGTCTAATTTTATTTAAAACACCAATCAAATCCTGACATGCAAGACCATAACCAATTCTCAAGCTTGCGAGACCTTGTATTTTTGAGAATGTTTTTGTAATTAATAAATTTTGATATTTATCTAGCAGTTCATTAATTTTTATATAGTCATCAGCCTTGACGTATTCAAAATATGCTAAATCAAGAATTACTAAAATTGAAGGGGATATCTTTTCCATTAATGATTCAAATTCTGAATGTGAGTTATATGTACCTGTTGGATTGTTTGGATTAGCAATAAAACATACTCTAGTATTTTCTTTAGTAACTGAAGGAAATTCATCTAGATCATGCTTCCAGTCTTTTGCTGGGACTTCAATTATTTCTGATCCGCATGCTTTGGTTACTATCTTATATACTGCAAAAGCATGCTTAGACATAACTGCGCTTACGTCTTTATTAAGAAATGCTCTTGCTGCAAGTTCTAATATTTCATTAGATCCGTTACCAACAATAATATTTTCAGTGCCAACTGATTCATGATCTGCAATTAAAGATTTAAGTTTTTTAGAATCACCATCAGGATATAAATGTAAATCATTACTCAAAGCTAGTGTTTCAATAGCTTTTGGAGATGGGCCTAGTGGATTTTCATTACTGGCTAGTTTTACAACTTTATCAGGCTTATATTCTGCAACGACCTCATCTATCGAGCGGCCAGGCTCGTAAGGGTGAAGATCAGATATTCCTTCATTGAGATAATTTAAAAGTTTACTCATACATGTTGTGGATACGATCCTAATATTCGTACCAAAGAACCGGTTGTTTTAACTTCTTTTATTGCCAGTCTAAGCTTTTGATCATTTTGATGACCTTCACAGTCAATGAAAAAATCATGAGAATTAATATTTCCTCTCGATGGTCGTGTTTCAATCTTACTTAAATTAATTTTTCTTTTTTCAAAAGGTCTAAGAATATTTATTAAAGCTCCTGGGGTATTCGTGGTCTGAATTAAAAATGAAGTTTTATCTTTTCCAGTTGAAGCTAAATCATTTTGACCAATAACTAGAAATCTAGTTTTGTTATCTGAATAATCTTGAATATCTTTTTTCTGCAATCTTAGCTTATATTTTTCAACAGCAAGAGAATTGACTATACATAAAATATTCTTGTTTTCTTTTGCGTATTTAGCAGCAACTGCAGAGCTTGGCATTTCTAACCGTTTGATTGAACCAATATTTTTTTCTATCCATTTGTTACATTGACCTAAGGCTTGAGGGTGAGATGCGATTGCAAAAGCATCTTTAATATCAAATTTATTACCAGATGCTAGCTGATGATTGATATCTAGATATATTTCTCCGATTATAGATAGAGAATCATTGTCTGCTAAACAATTTAATGTTGTATTAATCACTCCTTCAGAAGAATTCTCTACAGGCACAACACCTATATCCGCTTCCCCTTTTAAAACTTGATGGAAAACATCATCAATAGTTGGTGATGGGATTCTGGAAACTAAAGATCCAAAGTGACCATGAACTGCAGCTTCTGAATGAGTTCCCTCAGGACCCAAATAGGAAATTCTTAAAGCCTCTTCTAATGAGAGACATCCTGAAATAAGTTCTTTATAGATAGTTCTCACTTTCTCATTAGAAAGGGCCCCTTTTTCATTTGCTTTAAGTATGTTCCTAAGAATAGTAGCTTCTCTATCTGGTTTGTAAAAAGAGGTGTTGGGGCTAATTTTTGATTTAATTTTTCCTATGCTAACTGCAAGAGCTGCTCTTTTTTGTATAAGTTTTAAAAGGTCTTTATCGATTTTATCTATTTTTGACCTTAAAGATTTTAAATTTTCCTTAGACATTTTTAGTTAGCCATATTTAGCTTCAAAGACTTTCATAAAGTCTACAAGCTCGTTAATTCCCTCCAAAGGCATTGCATTATATATACTTGCTCTCATTCCGCCAACAGATCTATGGCCTTTGAGGTTTAATAATCCATTATCTTCAGATTCTTTCAAGAATACGCTATCTAGATCATTATCAGCAAGTATAAAAGGAACGTTCATAATAGACCTATTTTCAATCTTAACTGGATTTGAATAAAAATCTGAGTTGTCTATGTAATTATAAAGAGTTGATGCTTTTAAATGATTTTGTTCTTTGAAAAACTCTAAACCGCCTGACTGCTTTATCCATTTGAAAACTTTTCCTGCCATATACCATGCAAAGGTTGGTGGCGTATTTAACATAGAATCAGATTCTGAGTGTTTGGAGTATCTTAATATATTCGGCAAATTTTCATTTTCTAGTTCCATTAAGTCCTTTTTAATAATGACCATAGTCAAGCCTGCTGGTCCAATATTTTTTTGAGCTCCTGCATAAATTAATGAAAATTTAGATACATCTAGAGGCTCACTTAATATAACTGATGACATGTCAGCAATTAAGTGATTGTTTATATCTGGGGCTTTATGTATTGCAACTCCTTGAATGGTTTCATTAGGGCAATAATGAACATATGCAGAGTCCTCTGAATATTTCCAATCCTCTTCAGATGGGGCATATGAAAAGCCATGATTTTCTGAAGAGGCAATAGTGTTTACATTAATTAATTTAGATGCTTCTGCAATTGCTTTTTTAGACCACGAGCCTGATAAAACATAATCAGCATTATTATTATGAGCAAAATTTAATGGAACCATGGAAAATTGATGCGTTGCTCCTCCCTGAAGAAAAAGAACTTCATGTGATGATGGAATATTTAAGATATCTATGAAATCTTGTTTTGCGTCTACAGCAACACCGTCATAAATTTTTGATCTATGACTCATTTCCATAATAGACATGCCTGAGTCACCCCATTCTAGTAGCTCATCTTTTACTTCAGACAGTACCTGTTCAGATATGACAGCCGGTCCAGCGCAGAAATTCCACTTGCGCATTATTCGTCCTCTTCGTTATCTTCGTTTGGAATTGTCACACATTCGATGAGTTTTTCTCCTTCCTTAGGAGTAATAACTTTAACACCTTGTGTATTTCTGCTTAATGTAGGTACTTGTGCAACACTTGTTCTAATCATGGTTCCTTTGTCGCTAATTAACATTATTCCATCTTCATCTTCTACCAATGCCGCCGAAACCATTGATCCATTTCTTTCACTGGTTTTCATTGAAATAACTCCTTGCCCGCCTCTATTGTGTGAAGGAAAATCATCCAAAGCAGTTTTTTTACCATATCCATTTTCTGAAACACACAATATAGTTTTTTCTGGATCAGCTATCATCAGAGAAATTAGTTTTTCATCTTTTTTAAGCCTAATACCTCTGACGCCTCTTGCGGTTCTGCCCATTGGTCTAACATGTGACTCATTAAATCTAATTAATTTTCCTGATGATGATGCTAATAGAATTTCATTATCTCCTGAAGTAATTGCTGTACCAACAAGCTTGTCATCTTCGTCTAAATTTATTGCTTTAATACCTGATTTATATTTCTTGGAAAACAAACTTAGGTTTGTCTTTTTAGTAGTACCATTTCTAGTAGCCATGAAAATAAACTGATCATCTGAAAACTCAGTTACCGGAAGAATATCACTTACCGATTCATCATCATCAAGATTTAACATGTTTACTAAAGGTCTTCCTTTTGATGTTCTAGAGGCCACAGGAATTTCATAAACTTTTAACCAAAAAACTTTACCTTTAGTTGTAAAGCATAAAATTTGCATATGACTGCTAAGCACATAAAGATTCTGAATTAAATCCTCTTCTTTTACAGCAGCTGCAGCCTTACCTTGTCCTCCTCTTCTTTGCTCTCTATATTCGTCGAGAGGCTGAGTTTTTGCATATCCACTTCTTGATACAGTTAAAACTCTCATTTCCTCAGGTATAAGATCCTCGTTAGTTATCCCTCTTCTTGTATCATTAATTAAAGTTCTTCTTTCATCTCCAAAATTAGTTTTTACCTCTTCAAGCTCTTCTATCATCAAATTCTTTAGAGTCTCTTTGTCATCTAATATCTTTTGAAGAACTATAATTTTTGCAACTATGTCAGAAAACTCATTACTTAAATTATCTTGCTCTAAACCAGTTAGTCTTCCCAATCTTAGTTCTAAAATTGCTTTTGCTTGATCAGGAGAAAGTTTATATTTTTTGCCATTTATACCAAGATCTTTGCTTAAGCCTTTTGGTTTGCATGCATCTTTACCAACTTTTTTAAGAATAGCCTCAACCGGTCCCGCTTTCCAAACTTTTTTACACAGAGCATCAGCAGCTAATTTTGGATCTTTTGACTTCTTAATGATTGTTATAACTTCATCGATATTAGCTATAGCGACCATAAGCCCTTCAACAATGTGGCCTCTATCCTTAGCCTTTTTTAAATCGTATTTTGTACGTTTAGTTATGATGTCCTTACGATGCTTGATAAAAGCTTCGAGCATTTCTTTTAGATTTACTTCCTTTGGCTGTCCATCAACTAAAACGGTAAAATTGATACCAAATGATTGTTCTAATTGAGTTTGTGCAAAAAGATTATTTTCTAAAACCTCTACAGAATCTCCTTTTCTTACTTCAATGACGACTCGCAACCCATCCTTATCAGACTCATCTCTTATTTCTGTAATTCCTTCTATCTTTTTCTCTTTGACTAATTCAGCAATTTTTTCAAGCATCTTAGCTTTATTTACCATAAAGGGAATTTCGTTGACTATGAGCGATTGTTTGCCTGATTTCTCATCTTCTTCAATGGAAGTATTAGATCTGATGTGAATAATACCTCTTCCAGTCTTGTAGGCTTCATATATGCCTGCCTTTCCATCAATTGTTCCACCTGTTGGAAAATCCGGACCAGAGATGTCTTTAATAAGATCATCAATCGAAAGTTTAGGATCATTGATTAAGTTAACGCTTGCATTAAGAACTTCAGTAAGATTATGCGGTGGAATATTTGTAGCCATACCCACAGCGATACCAGATGAACCATTTACTAAAAGATTTGGAATTTTTGTAGGTAAAACATCTGGAATGAATTCACTGCCATCATAGTTTGGTGAATACGAGACTGTTTCTTTTTCAATATCTCCATACATCTGATCAGTGATCTTCGCCATCCTTACTTCTGTATATCTCATTGCAGCAGGCGGATCACCATCTATAGAACCAAAATTCCCCTGGCCCTCAACAATTGGATATCTCATTGAAAAATCTTGTGCCATTCTTACCATTGCGTCATATACAGCGCTATCTCCATGAGGATGATATTTACCAATAACATCACCAACTACTCTTGCTGATTTTTTATAAGGTTTGTTATATGAGTTTTTAAGGTCATACATCGCATATAAAATACGTCTGTGGACTGGTTTGAGACCATCTCTTATATCTGGGAGAGCTCTTCCATGGATAACGCTAAGAGCATAACTTAGATAAGATTGCTTAAGCTCATCCTCAATATTTACTGAAATTATTTCTTTTGCGAAGTCACTCATATGCTATGTATTTTTGATGTAAAAAAAGGTCCCTAATTTAGGGTATATTTTAGCATATTTTATGTAGTAATTAGTCTTTAAATTCGGAAACTAAGCCACCAATTGACTCTTTTGCATCACCGAATAACATTCTAGTATTTTGTTTAAAAAATAATGGATTTTGAACACCTGCAAAGCCTGAAGACATTGATCTTTTTAGAACAAAAACTGTCTTTGCGTTATGTACTTCAATGATTGGCATTCCATATATTGGGCTACCTGGCTCCTCAGTGGCAGAGGGGTTAACAACATCATTGGCACCAATAACTACAGCTACATCGACTGAGTCCATAATTGGATTAACATCATCAGGTTCAGCTAAAACATCATAAGGAACATTTGCTTCTGCTAATAAGACATTCATATGGCCTGGCATTCTACCTGCGACAGGATGTATGCCATATTTTACTTCTGTACCATTTTCTTCAAGTAACTCACCCAGCTCTCTAACTACATGCTGAGCTTGAGCAACAGCCATGCCGTAACCAGGAATAATTAATACTGAGCTTGCGCTTTCTAAAATTAAAAATGCATCAGCAACATTAATTGGGCTTACTTCACCCTGCTCCTCTGAAGATGAGCCTTTAGATGCACTAGCGTAACCAACGAATAAAATATTATTGATAGATCTATTCATTGCTTTTGCCATTATCACTGTAAGAATAAGTCCACTTGCACCGACAAGTGACCCAGCAACAATTAAAACATTATTTAATAAAAGAAGGCCGGCAAATGCAGCAGCAATTCCTGAAAATGAATTTAACAGAGATATAACTACTGGCATATCGCCGCCTCCAATAGGCAAAACGAAACCTATACCACCAAGAAGAGTAATCGCTAGTAGCACTGTAAAGAAATTAAAACCTAATGCAGGCAAAAATGGCAGCAAGATACTAAAAATTAAAAATAATATTGATCCATAAAAAATAGTAGTAAAAATTTTTGTAACAATAGAAGTTTTAGCTACTTTTAATTTTTCAGACAACTTTCCGTAAGCTATCAAGCTCCCTGTAAAGGTAACGCCTCCAATATATATTGTGACCATGACCAATAAATACTGGAAATAATTATCTGGAATTGAATTATATTCAGACCATGCAATTAAAAATGTTGCCAATCCACCAAAGCCATTAAATAAAGCTACCATTTCAGGTATAGAAGTCATCTTCACTTTTAAGGCTATTGTTGAACCAATAATAGCGCCAAGTAAAATACCACCAAGTAATATAACTGGATCAACTATAAAGATAATAGTTGCTAAAACAGCAATAAACATTGCAAAAGCTGACAAGAAATTACCTTTTACAGCTGTATCTTCTTTACCAAGCATTTTAATACCTGATATAAAAAGAATAGAAGCAACGATATAAATGATATTTTGTATTGCAGTTATGTCTTCAAAAATACTCATGACTATTTCTTCTTAAACATTTTCAGCATTCTATTAGTAACAAGATATCCACCAAATACATTAATTGAAGCGAAAAGGACGGCTAAAAAAGCTATTGCGCTTTGAAGATTTGAATCTGTTGACAAAACCAAAGCTCCCACCAATGCAATACCTGAAATAGCGTTTGCTCCTGACATTAAAGGAGTGTGAAGAGTACTTGGCACTTTTGATATTAGCTCTAAACCTAAATAAATAGAAAGGATAAGAACGAAACCTAATAAAGTATATATTTCCATGTTACTGGAACCTCTCATTTAAAATTTTACTATTAAATACAATGACACTGTTTTTTATGATCTCGTCATCGAAATCAAAGTTGATTGAGCTATCTTCATTGTTAAAAAAATCTGTAATCCAATGGTTAAAATTATTTGATAGTGCTAGAGATGCGTGATTTGAAACCGAAGATGCTAAATTGGAAATACCAATAATTTTTACACCATTTTTAATTACTACTTCATCGGCTAAAGACCCCTCAACATTACCACCGGATTCAACAGCCATATCAAAAATTACACTACCAGGTTTCATTTTTTCTATAGTAGCAGTATCGATCAATTTTGGTGCCGGTCTTCCGAATAATTGTGCGGTTGTAATAACAATGTCAGACCTAGCACAAACATCAGCTTGTAGATCTTTTTGTTTTTGAACCTGTTCTGGTGTTAACTCTTTTGCATAGCCTTGATCTGTCTGACCTGTTTCTCCAAGATCAATTTTTACAAATTTAGCTCCTAAAGATTGGACCTGTTCTTCTACAACATCCCTTGTATCAAAAGCGTCTACTCTAGCGCCAAGCCTTTTTGCTGTTGCAATAGCTTGTAGGCCAGCAACTCCAACACCAATTACAAAAACTCTTGCGGGCTTTAAAGTACCAGCAGCGGTCATCATCATTGGAAGAGCAGTGGATAAATGTTTAGCTGATTCAATGACTGCAGCATAACCTGCAAGATTAGCTTGAGAGCTGAGTACGTCCATTTTCTGAGCTCTGGTAATTCTTGGAATAAATTCCATGCTAACTAAATTAATGTTATTTGCTGCACAAGCATTTATTAGCTCTTGATTAGAAAATGGACTGACCATTCCTATTAATGTTGAGCCTTTTTTCATAGATGATATTTCTTCTGCTGAAATTGGTTGATTGGAAATTAACAAGTCTGATTTTTCAAGACACTCGGACCTTGA
The DNA here is from genome assembly GCA_902558375.1 of uncultured SAR86 cluster bacterium. Classification (GTDB taxonomy): domain Bacteria; phylum Pseudomonadota; class Gammaproteobacteria; order Magnimaribacterales; family D2472; genus SCGC-AAA076-P13. The sequence goes on along the minus strand of CACEDQ010000004.1, from coordinate 24,519 downwards.
AGAACTTTTGAGGCCTAGGTTTTCGAAAACGCTATCGTCTGAATTAATACCCTCTCCAATGCCACGTTCGAAATTTATTTCAACTTTTAGGCTTGTTAAAGCACTTATGGTATCTGGATGGATTGGTGACCTGTGATCTTTTGGGTCATTAGATTTTAATGCTGAAATAATCACTATTATTTTTTTAAACTTTGTATGTAGTGAAGTAAAACGTAATAAAAATAAAAAGTCAATTTAATTAAAATATACCGAATTTTAAATGATTAAAGCACTTTTCAAATTGTAGTTTTACTACACATATTTAATTTATTGCCCTATGTCTAAATAGTTCTATTAAGGGTAAAATTCTCTCATGAACATAGACCAACAAGAAGTTCAAAAATTCGCAGATCTTGCAGAGAAATGGTGGGATACATCTGGAGACTTTAAACCTCTTCATGTAATCAACCCGCTCAGAGCTGAATACATATCATCAAAAGTTGAATTAGAAGGTAAAACATTACTAGATGTGGGCTGTGGTGGAGGTATATTGGCAGAAGCTTTACATGATAAAGGGGCAATCGTTACAGGTATTGATGCTGCTGGTCCTGGTATTGAAATTGCAAAACATCATGCAAAAAAAAATAATAAATCAATAGACTACCAAGAAAGCACGGCTGAAGATTTAATTCAGAAAAGCACAGAAAAATATGATGTTGTAACATGCCTTGAGGTTTTAGAGCATGTTCCTGATCCTAAATTATTGGTAAAAACGTGTATTGACCTTTTAAAACCAAATGGAGATCTATTTTTATCTACCATAAATAAAAATCCTAGATCCTGGATTACTGCAATAGTTGGAGCTGAATATATATTCAACATATTACCTAAAGGCACTCATGAATTTGATAAATTCATAAAACCTTCATCACTAGGATCATATATTAGAGAGAGTTCTGCAGAGTTAGTTGAAACCAAAGGAATGTTTTACAATCCGATAACTCATAAAGCTAATATTAATAATGATTTAGGTGTTAATTACTTAATGTATGCAAAAAAGCCTTAGTCCAAAATTAGTTTTATTTGATCTTGATGGAACGGTTATTGATACTGCTCCTGATTTTGTTCTATCTCTAAATAATATTTTAAAAAGACATGGAAGAGCTACTTTAGATTTCGATCATATAAGATCTTTTGTTTCAGAAGGTTCTGTAAAATTTACTGAAATTGGATTTGAGATCACAAGAGATCATCCAGACTTTAATGAATACAGGAATGAGTTTCTTATAGAATATAAAAATAACCTAACTAATAAATCAAAGCTATTTGCCGGTATATCATCACTATTAAATCAATTAGATGAAAATAGCATTCCTTATGGGATAGTAACTAATAAACCTTTTGATTATGCTGAACCTCTTATTAATTATTTCGATGAGCTTAAAAATTGCAAGGCACTTGTATGTCCAGATCATCTTCAAAATAGTAAGCCCAGTCCAGAAGGTATACTTTTAGCATGTAAAAAAATAGGAGTTGATCCTAAAGAAAGCGTTTATGTTGGAGATCACCCAAACGATCTAATCGCTGGTAAAAATGCAGGAACAAAAACTATTGGTTGTCTTTACGGCTATAGTTTAGATAAAGATGAGATATATCCAGAATCAATAATAGTTAACAAGGCAGATGAAATAATCAACGCTCTAAAATTGTTATGAAAATAAAAAATACATTTGAAAAAAATTTTCTCAACAATAAAAATATTTTAGTCACAGGTGCATCTAAAGGAATAGGTAAAGAATTAGCAGTAACATTAAGCTCCTATGGGGCAAATATTATTCTACATGGCCGCGATGAAAAGGCTTTGGATAAGGTCTATGATGAAATTATAGATACAACAGAAACCTCTCCCCTAATTATTCAATGCGATTTGAATGATTTAGATGAAAATAAATCACAGAACATTGCAAATATTATCTCTGAGAATGTAAATATATTAGATGGCATTATTCATAATGCAGCAATAATTGGAAAAATGTCATCAATTCATGATTTTGATTTAAAGACCTGGAACAAAGTTATAAATACAAACTTAACTAGTACATATTTGTTAACAAAATATCTCACTCCTTTAATGGCTGATTCTAAAAATCCAAGAGTAATATTTACCTCCTCTGGAGTTGTAAGAAAAGGTAGAGCATTTTGGGGAGCATATGCAATCTCTAAGACTGCTGTGAAATCTTTAGCAGAGATTTTAAATGATGAACTTGAGCCAATAACAAATATAAGAGTATTTAATTTTGATCCAGGGGCAACCAGAACATCAATGAGAGCTTTTGCTTATCCTGCAGAAAACGCTTCAACTCTTAAAGAGCCATCATCGCTTATGAAATATTATTTATGGATGCTATCAAAAGAAAGTTCAAAATCAGATTTAAGATACATAGAATTTAAAAATTAATCATTAAGACTTTTCCATAGATACATGCATAGATATGTCCTGTATGGTGAGTAGTCTTTGGCTTCATAATTATCTGACTTAAAAAAATTTAATCCTGCTTTTTTTATTCCCAAGTCACCAGTCAAGTAAATATCTTCTTGTCCAAGGTAAAACATCTGAATTATTCCTAAAGTCCATGGTCCTATTCCTTTAATTTTTAAAAATAGATCTGAAATATCAACCTGATTCATTTTTTTCAAATCTTTTTTTGTATAACAGTCTAAATTTTGATTGCTCAAAACCTCATTAATGTAACTGGCTTTTGGTCTTGATAAACCACAATCAGCAAGATCTCCTGATGAAATTCTTTTTTTATGATTAAGTAACTTTTCAGTTTTTTTCCATATTGATGCAGCTGCTCCTATTGAGACTTGCTGGCCTATGATTGTCTTAATAATAAAAAACTTTAGTGATAAGTTTTTATTCCGCCTAGAGTCTATAGATATTATTTCTGTTTCTTTTAAGAATTTATTAAGTCGATGATGTTTTTTATTTTTTGAAGTCTTTAATAAAGATTTATAAGCGGTTTCTGATTTAACATCACTTGCCATAATTCTTTAATTCGTTAATTTCTTTTTCACTCAATTCAAGAGTTTTACCTTTTTTTAAAGTTGAGGGTAAGAAAATTGGTCCAAATCTAGTTCTTTTTAATCTGCTTACTTCCATATCTAAAGATTGAAATAATTTTCTTACTTCTCTATTTTTTCCACTTATTAAACATACTGAAAACCACTGATTGCTTCCATTTCTTTCTCCTTCAACAACATCGGTAAATTGATGGAGTTCACCGTCAATTGTTATGCCTTCAATCATTGATTTTTTTTTATCTTGAGAAAATTCACCTCTAGCACGAACTAAATATTCTCTATCTATGGTATTTGATGGGTGCATACAATAATTTGCAAAATTACCATCATTAGTAAATAACATTAATCCTGAAGTATTAATATCAAGCCTTCCGATAGAAATCCAGTTTCTTTGATTTCTTGAATTTGGTAAATAATCATAAACAATAGGAATCTTTTTTTCTCTTGCAGAAGATGAGAGCACTCCCTCAGGCTTATTTAGCGCAATAAGTTTTATTTCACTCTGTTTGACTTGAATTATTTTACTATCAAACTCAACAATATCTTTTTCTGAGACAGTGGTTCCAAGTTCTGCAACTTTTCCATTTACAATAACCTTCCCATCTTTAATTAACTGTTCACAACCTCTTCTCGATCCTATACCAGCACTGGCAAGAAACTTTTGCAATCTTTCAGTCATTAAAGATTTTTATACCGCTTGAGGTATGGTCTGATGATCATCATCCTGAACAATATTATCTGCAGGATCAGGTAACTCGGGTAAATCAGATAATCTTTTTAAATTTAAGTCGTCTAAAAACTCTTTGGTAGTCGAGTACAACGCTGGTCTACCAGGCGCATCTTTAAACCCTGATACTTTAATCCAATTCCTTTCAAGAAGAGATCTGATACTTTGCGTGCTGACACTCACTCCTCTAATGTCTTCAATATCGCCACGAGTTACAGGTTGCTTGTACGCAATAATTGAAATTGTTTCCATTAATGCTTTTGAAATTCTTGGAGCACGTTCATTCCAAAGATGTGATAACGCAGGACTAAACTCTTGCCTTATTTGAAGTCTATATCCTGAAGCTATTTCAACAACTTCAAGAGATGAATCTATATATCTAGTTTCTAACTCATTTAGACACTGTTTTATCTCAGATAACTCAGCTGTAACGCCATCAAATTCTAGCAAGCTTCTAATTTCAGATATTCTTAAGGGCCTTCCAGAGCCAAATAATAAGGCTTCAACAGTATTAATCATTTTAATGTTCAACTTATCGCTCCTTTTGATTTTAAAAAAATCTCTTCAGTTTCGTTTTGTATTAATTCAAGATGCCCATCTTTGGCTAGTTCTAAGGATGCGAGGAAGGTCACTACCACCCCCTGTCTGCCTTCAGTTTTTCTTAGAGTTTTAGAAAAGCTAATAACATTTCTTTTTGAAAGTATCTCAAGAATAATTTGTATTCTTTCTTGAGTTGATAGTTCTTCAAAATCTATTTGGTGATTAGATTTTAAGTCAGGTCTATTTTTAACTTCATGAAAAATAGCAACAAGTTCATCTTTAGTAATTTGTATATCTTTTTTTTCTACTTCGATTTTAGGTAGCGACGCCGATGCAAGAAAAAAATCTCTATCAACTCTTGGTAGAATTGCTATTTTTTCTGAAACAGTCTTATACCTTTGATATTCTTGAAGTCTTTTTATGAGAGCGGACTTAGGATCATCTTCCTCTTCCTCATGCACATCTTGAGGCAGCATCATTCTTGATTTAATTTCAGCTAATGTTGCTGCCATTACTAAATATTCAGCAGCTAGCTCAAACTGCAAAGCATCCATCAAGTCTATATATTCAATATATTGATCGGTGATTTTAGATACATCTAAATCAAGAATATTAATATTTTCTTTCTTTATTAAATATAGCAATAAATCCATTGGTCCAGAAAAAGTTTCTAGACAAAGCTCTAATGCGTTTGGCGGTATAAAAAGATCGTCAGGAATAGTCTCGTATGGTTGACCCATTACGGTTGGAAACTCTAACTGTGCTTGAGTGTTATTTTGCATGATAAACACTACATAGTGTAAGGTTTAGAGCTTATTAATACAACATATTGTGTCTTTTAACTTTTTTTAATTTTGTGGAAGAAATTATGAAAAAATTATTCTTATACAAAAATTCATATAACCTCTACTAATTTTATTTCATTCATTTAATATGAAAGCGCAATTAAGAAAAAATAATTAAAAATGAATTATTCAACAGACAATACCAGGATTATTGATAGGCAAAAAGTTCCTGCTCCATATGAATTGGTAAATAAGCACCCTATAAATGATGATATTTCTAAGCTTGTATATGGGACAAGACAGGAAATCAGCCAAATTTTGCATGACAAGGATGATCGCTTATTGGTGGTTGTTGGTCCATGTTCTATTCACGATCCTGAGAGTGCGATTGAATATGGAAAAAAATTAATAGAACAAAACATTAAATTCAAAGAGGAGCTTTTAATAGTTATGAGGGTTTATTTTGAAAAACCTAGAACAACAGTTGGATGGAAAGGTCTTATAAACGATCCTGACCTAAATGAAAGCTTTAAAATTGGTAAAGGTGTTGAAATAGCCAGGAAACTCTTAATAGATCTTGCTAACTTAAATCTACCTGCAGGTACAGAGTTTCTTGACCCCATTTCTCCCCAATATATTACTGATATTATTTCTTGGGGAGCTATTGGCGCTAGAACGGCTGAAAGTCAGATACATAGGGAATTAGCATCAGGACTCTCTTGCCCTATTGGTATAAAAAATGCAACAAACGGTGGTCTTAAAGCAGCTATAGATGGAATTCAAGCAGCTAATCACTCACATGTTTTCCTTGGGGCAACCAAAGAATCTGACATAGCTATGTTAAAAACAGCAGGTAATAATGATGCTCACATTATTCTTAGAGGTGGCAAAGAGCCAAATTATGACAGTAATTCTATTAATGAAACTTTAATTGCGCTCAGAGAGGCTGAAGTTAATGAGTCAATTATGATTGATGCTAGTCATGGTAATAGTCAAAAACAATTTAAACAACAACTGCCTGTAATTGAGAATATCTCTAGTCAAATCTCAGATGGCAATAAAAACATTAAAGGTGTAATGATAGAAAGTCATCTTATAGAGGGTAATCAAAAAATTTCTGATTCTCTTGTATATGGTCAGAGCATTACTGATGCATGTATAGGTTGGGATGATACAGTTTCATGTCTGCAAAGTTTGAGCGATGCGGTGACTAAAAGAAGGAGCTCATAGGCTATTGAAACGCTTTGATAGAATTTCCTTTTCAAGAGATGTTGCTGAAACTCTAGGCATCGAAGCTGCAATAATACTTGAACTGTACCAGCAAAATAAAATCACCTATTCCGGTGATTCTGAGCTCTTTAAAACTTTGGTACAGCAAGAATTGCCTTTCATTGAGCATGCACTTATTGAAACAAGTCTAAAAAAACTATTGAATTACAAGCTTATTTCAAATTCACAAGAAATAACAAACAAAAAAAATTACGATTTAAAGCCTGCTCAAGCTAACAACACAAAAAAATTAAAAATTGATTCAAATTGGTCACCATCCAATGAAGCTTTGGAAATTCTAAATATGGTTGAAATCCCAAAAACTTTCATTTCAAGCAAAGTAAAAGAATTTGTATTATATTGGTTAGAAAGAGGACAAGAACGAAATAACTGGAATACTTCTTTTATAGATTACATTAGAAGAGAGTGGGCAAAGGAACAAAGTTCAAATAAAGGACTTCCTCATACTATAGATTTCGAATGGTCTCCAAGTAATGATGCTTATGATATCCTAGAATTATCTAATATCTCAAAAGAATCAGCTTCAAAATATTTAAAAGAATTTATACTATACTGGAAAGAGAATGGTTCTGCTTTCACAACATGGAACTCTAAATTTATTGAACACGTAAAAAGAAGGCATATATCAGATAACCAAAATTTAAAAGATGAAGAAAATCAAAAACATACTGAACCAGGAAAATATGGAAAAGACTTTTCAGCAAGAAAAGGTGACTCCTCTTGGGCGTCAGAAATTAACTTTGAATAAAGAAAAATATATTGAGTGCATTGACAATTTATTCCTCAAGCTCGAATTGGCATATCACTATCAATTTTATAAAGTCTTTGGTACTGATGATAGGCTAAATGAGGGTAAAAAACTTTGGGCAATAAGTTTGAAATCTTTTTCTCCAGAAATAATTACAGAAGCAACTGAAAATGTAATAGGCGCTCAGTCATATTTACCAACACTAACAGATTTTCTTAAGGCTTGTTCGGAAATAAATAGTCATAACGGTTTTCCTTCAGTAGAAGAGGCATATATTGAAGCAAGAAAATCATATGCACCAAGAACAGAATTTTCATGGAGCCATCCAATCGTTTATTTCACAGGTAAAAAAATAGGTTGGAATTTCATAGATGAAAAAGATAGTAGAGAATTGTTTTCTTCTTTCAAAAAGATTTTTAATAAACTTAAGGATGATTTATTAAATGGTAAAGAATTTAAAATTCCAACTCCAGACTCAAATAGATCTGAAAATAAACCAATGAACAAGAAGCTTTTTGAAAGCCTCAGAAAAAAGCACAACGTATAGAATTAAACTGAACCATTGGTTTAGCACTTTTGTCTAAACTAAAATGATAAAATAATTAAATATGACCAAGAATATAAGAATATCTTTATATATCCTCATACCAATAATTCTTTGGATGGTATCTGGTTTTTTTTGTAACAGATAAAAAAGAACCAGAAAATATAAAAAATGAGCTCTTTGCTGTGGGTGTAACTACAAGTAATGCGGTTGATTATCAACCCACAATTAAATTAAAGGCTACTTCACAATCTGAAGCTAGGGTTAATGTAAGAGCAAAGACCTCAGGTGAGGTAGTAAAAATAGGTTCAACTCAGGGACAGTTTGTAGAAAAAGATTCTATTCTTTGTAGCTTAGGTGTTGTTGAGTTAAATAGAACAGAGGTTAAAGCACCCTTTTCTGGATTCATTGAACAGATTGTAAAACCTGGAAATTTTCTTGAGAGAGGACAGGTGTGTGCAACTATCATCCAACTTAACCCTATTATATTTTCTGCTGAAGTCCCAGAATTTAATATTAATAAAGTTGAAACAGGTCAAGAAGTTCTTATTAGCTTGATTACTGGTGAAGTTATTGAAGGTAATTTAACATTCGTTTCAAAAAGTGCTTCAACCTCAACAAGAACTTTTAAAGTTGAATCTCAAATTCAGAATAAGAATGGAATTGTAAGGGATGGTATTACTGCAGAAATGATAATAAAAACAAAATTCGTAAAAGCACACAAAATCTCACCATCAATTCTAATACTTAATGATAATGGCAAAATTGGAATTCGATCGGTGATTGATGGAGTTGTTGTTTTTCATAATGTCACAATATTAGAGGACTCTGAATCAGGATTATGGATTACTGATATACCTGATTCGCTTGATCTTATTGTTCAAGGTCAAGGGTTTGTTGAAGACGGTCAACAAGTGCTTACAAACCAAATATGACAAGAATTATAGATTTTGCTTTGTCAAAAGCAAAAACAACTTTAATGATTGCATTTATGATCATTATTGCCGGATCATATGCAAGACAAGAAATATCTATTGCTGCTTCTCCTAACGTCCAACTACCCTTTATAAGTGTTTCGGTTTATTTGGATGGAGCATCCCCTAGTGATACTTCAAGATTAATAGCAAAGCCACTCGAAAATAGATTAATGACAGTTTCTGGAGTGAAAAGTATTAGCTCAAGAAGCACTTTAAGTTTTGCAAGAATATTCCTTGAATTTGAAGTTGGCTACGATATGGACGAAGCCTTAGTAGACATCAAGCAAGCTGTCGAAGAAACTAAATATGAGCTACCAAGAGAAGCTGAAGACCCTCAAATATCTGAATACTCAGAGGCGAGCTTCCCAGTAATGAATATTAGCATTATTGGTAATAGTTCAATTAGACAAAAAGTCTTTTACGCAAAAGAACTAAAAGATAAAGTTGAGAGCCTTGAAGAAATCTTACAAGCTAACCTTTCTGGAGCACCTGAAGAAGTTCTTGAAGGAGTAATAAATAAATCCAGAATGGAATCTTATGAGGTTACTTTAAGTGATATTTATTATTCAGTATCAAATAATAATTTAATTATACCCGGAGGCACACAAGATACTGGCAAAGGTAGTTTTAATATCGAAGTGCCTAGCGTTATTGAAACAGCTCAAGATGTTTACTCTATTCCGATTAAAGTTACCAAAGATGCCATAGTCACCCTGGGTGATATTGCAGATATTAAAAGGACTTTTAAAGATTTTACATCCTATGCAAGAATTAACGGTCAAGATGCAGTCACCTTAGAGGTGCAACTAAGAGATGGAGCTAACTCTATAGATGCTTCTTATGCCATAAAAGATATATTAAATAATTATGAAAAAACCCTTCCAGAAAATTTAGAAATATTAATCACTCAGGACGATACTTTGTATTCGATTGATATGGTTAAAGAACTTAATGGAAATATTATAGCTGCAGTTGTTTTAATCATGGTGCTCGTAATAGCAAGCATGGGGTTTAGAGTGTCAATGCTTGTGGGTCTTTCAATACCTTTTTGTTTTTTGTTTACTTATCTAATTTTCTTTTCTCTTGGTATGGAAATAAATTTCCTTGTCATGATGGGGCTGCTCCTTGGCATGGGTATGTTAATAGATGGTGCAATTGTAATTACGGAATATGCTGATAAAAAAATTGGAGAAGGTCTCTCAAGATCAGAAGGTTACAAAATGGCATCAAAAAGAATGTTTTATCCAATAGTAGCCTCGACAGGAACAACTATGGCTGCCTTCATACCAGTTATGTTGTGGCCAGGCTTTACTGGTCAGTTTATGCGATATCTTCCAATCACTGTTTTTACAGTATTAGCTGGCTCTCTTATTTATTCATTGATTATGATTCCTGTGCTAGGGTCATATCTTGGGCAACAGGATTCAGCACTTAATAAAGACGAAGGTAGAGATTCTATATTTAAAAAATTAACCGAACTATATGGAAAAAGAATTGCAAAATTTGTAAAGAATCCAATTGAAACTTGTATAGCGGTTGCTTCAGTATTATTAATAATAATTATGAGTTATTCCTATTTTGGAAAAGGAACAATTTATTTTGCTCTGGTTGATCCTGTAGAAGCAAATGTAACTATTAAGGCTAGAGGCAATTATTCTGCATTAGAGACAAAAGAAATTGTTCAACAAGTCGAAGAAAGATTCTTAGAAGTTCCAGGATTAGGTAGTGTTTATTTAAGAGCTGGTAGTGAATGGTGGAATAGAGAAGCAGATAAAATTGGTGGTGGGTTTGTAGAAGTGGCACCTGCTGCAGAAAGAGAAATATCTGGATTAAAGATAATGGAGCTTTTAAGTGAATCAGTAAATGATATGCCAGGTATATTTGTAGAAATTTCTCCTGATTTAGGAGGCCCATCTTTTGATAATCCAATTGAATTAGATCTGTATGGCAATAATGAAAATGATGTTAATACCGCAGCAGATATTATTGAAGCTCATATGAGAAATAATATTAAAGGTCTAAAAAATATTACTTCATCAAAATCATATCCATCAGTTGAATGGAGTGTTGAAGTAGATAAGCAAAAAGCAGCTCAATTAGGTGTGAGTGTTGCTGATGTAGGTGCATTAGTTCAAATGCTAACTAATGGATTTAAAGTTGGAGAATATAGGCCAGATGACTCAAGAGATGAGGTAGAAATCAGAGCTAGATTCCCTCAGTCTGATAGAACTATCACCGGAATACAAAATTTAAACGTAATAACTCTTGAAGGCCTGGTTCCTGTAAGTTCTTTTATATCAGTGGTGCCAAAAGAAAATAGACAATCTGTTAATAGAAGAGATGGTAAATTTACACAACAAATTGGTGCAGCAACAATAGATGAATCTAAAGTTTCAGAGAAAGTTGAAGAAATTGATTTATGGCTAAAGTCTGCTGATTTAAGCAAAGGAGTAACTTACAAATTTACTGGCATGGCAGAAGAAACTGAAGATGTAAATAATTTTATGATAGCTGCAGGTATTATGGCTGTATTTATAATGCTGCTTATGCTTTTAACCCAATTTAACAGCTTTTATCAGTCATTCATAATTCTTACATCTGTAACAATTTCTTTTGTTGGCGTCTTGCTGGGTTTATTAATAACAGGAAAGCCATTTAGTACAACAATGACAGGATTATCGATTGTTACCCTAGCTGGGATTGTAGTTAATAACAATATTGTACTAATCGATACCTTTAATAAGCTTAGAGAAGAATCTCCACATATTGAAAACTCAATTCATATAATCAATGCATGCAAGCAAAGACTAAGACCTATTCTGCTTACATCTCTTACAACCATTTTTGGTCTGCTGCCCTTGGCAATGGGGGTTAGTTTAGACATTATTGCAAGAGATATTGCCCTTGGCAGCCCAATTGTAGATTGGTGGTCAAATCTAGCAGTATCTATTGTATTTGGTTTGGCATTCAGTACTTTTATTACTTTGATATTAACTCCAGCTGTTTTATCTCTGCCATATGCTTTAAGAAATGATTTCAAAAAGTTTTTTAAAACAGCTAATTAATAAATTACAATAAGATATGTCTAGTTCAAATAAAAAAATTGATTTTGAGTCCTCATTAAAAGAGCTTGAATCAATAGTTAAAAAACTTGAGGATGAAAATATTAATTTAGAAGATTCTGTAAAATCATTTGAAGCAGGAATTAATCTAGTCAAAGAATGTCAAAAGCAACTTGAAGATGCTGAGATAAAGGTTAAAGAGTTATTAGATGATGGAACTTCACAAGAATTAGATAATTCATAAAACTTTAATGCTTCCTGAATACTTATCTCAAGTAAAAGAACTTGTAAAAGATAAGATGCTTAAATCGATAAGCAATAATAATAAAATAGAAGAAGCTATGGCCTATTCTGCACTTGCTGATAGCAAAATGATAAGAGCCGGATTAGTGTTTGCCTCATCAGAGACAAATAAAAATATATCTAAAGAAAGTATCATCACATTATCTTCAGCTGTTGAGTTAATGCATACCTACTCACTCATTCATGATGACCTACCATGTATGGATGATGATGATTTAAGAAGAAATCAGCCATCAAACCATATAAAATATGGAGAAGCTAATGCCGTTTTGGCAGGAGATGCCCTCCAGGCATTAGCATATGAAATTATAGTAAATGATAATTTTTTAAGCGCAGATGGTAAGGTAAATGCTGTTAATCTTCTATCAAAAGCATGCGGTAAAAATGGAATGGTCTTTGGTCAATATCTAGATATTAAAAATGAAAATAATCAAAACATAGACATAAAGAAACTTGATGATATTCATAACTTAAAAACAGGAAAATTAATTGAGTGTGCTGTAATGCTAGGTCAAGTTGGATCAAGTTTAGAATCAGAATCCTTAAATACCTTAAAAGATTTTAGTTCCAAAATAGGTTTAGCATTTCAAATTACAGACGATATCTTGGACGTTACTCAAATAGAAAGCATATTAGGTAAAAATAAAAATTCTGATGCAAAAAATAATAAACTTACTTACATAGACATTATTGGTTTGGATGAAGCGAAACTAAAAGCAAACAAATTAACTGATTCAGCTTTAAATTCTTTAAATCAATCAAATATAACTAATATTGATAAATTAATTGAAATGGCTAAATATTTGATTGGCAGAGAAAATTAATGAAAATTTTTAATAAAATTCCTGAAACTAAACCAAAAACTCCTTTGCTGGACAAAGTTTCAGTACCGTCTGACATCAGATCATTCTCTGTTAGTGAGCTTGAAATTTTGTCTGATGAATTAAGAGAATTTTTATTATTTTCAGTTGGACAAACCGGCGGTCATCTAGGAGGCGGGCTTGGTGTTATTGAATTAACTGTAGTTCTTCATCATTTATACAATACTCCATATGATAATTTGGTTTGGGATGTCGGGCATCAAGCATATCCCCATAAAATCTTAACTGGAAGAAAAGACAGAATCCATACAGTGCGTCAAAAAGAGGGATTAGCTCCTTTTCCGACAATTAGTGAAAGTGAATATGATGCTTTTGGTGTTGGTCACTCAAGCACTTCTATAAGCGCAATATTAGGTATGGCTATGGGTGGTCAAAAAAATGATTCCAATAAAAAACATGTTGCGGTAATAGGAGATGGAGCAATGACTGCAGGCATGGCATTTGAAGCATTAAGCCACAGCGGTCATTTAAAGCCTAATATTCTTGTGATTTTAAATGATAATGATATGTCCATTTCAGAAAATATTGGTGGCCTTTCTAATTATTTTTCAAGAATTTGGGCATCAAAAATCTACAAAGGTATTAAGAAAAGTGGTGCAAGCGCATTAAAGCCATTACCCCAAGCCTATCATCTAGCAAGAAAGGTTGAGACACAAATGAAGGCAATGGTAGCTCCTGGAACAATATTTGAAGAACTTGGATTTAACTATGTTGGGCCTATTGATGGTCATAATATAAAAGAAATGACAGATGTGATTAGTAATCTTAAAGATTTTGAGGGCCCTCAATTCCTTCATGTAATTACAAAAAAAGGTGCTGGCCTCGACCCTGCTGAATCAGACAGAATAGGGTTTCATGCCATAGGTAAAATTAACAGCATAAAATCAGATTCAAGTCCAAAGCCAAAATATCAAGATATTTTTAGTGATTGGATAGTAGATATGGCTGAAAAGGATGAGAGCTTGGTCGCAATTACTCCAGCTATGCGTGAAGGTTCTGGGCTTGTTGATTTTAGTAAAAAATATCCCGACAGATATTTTGATGTCGCAATAGCAGAACAGCATTCAGTTACATTTGCAGCCGGCCTATCTTTGGAAAATAAAAAACCTGTTGTTGCAATTTACTCAACATTTCTTCAAAGAGCATACGATCAATTTATTCATGATGTAGCAGTTCAAAATTTAGACGTTACCTTTGCTCTTGATAGAGCTGGATTAGTTGGAGAAGACGGACCAACACATTCTGGCAATTATGATATTGCTTATCTAAGATGTATACCAAATATAATCCTGATGACCCCTTCAGATGAAAACGAAACAAGATTGCTCTTAACTACAGCCTTCAAACACAAAGGACCTGCAGCTGTAAGATATCCAAGAGGAACTGGTCCAAATGCATCTGTTAATTCTGATCTTGAGGGTGTAGAAATTGGTAAAGCTAAAGTAGTAAAAGAAAGTAAGTCTAATGTTGTTTTCTTAAATTTTGGAGCTTTATTAGATAAAGCAGTAGAAGTTTCAAAAAAAATGGATTTCACATTAATTGATATGAGATTTGTTAAGCCTCTTGACCAAGAAATACTAAAAAAATATTTATCTAAAGCAGACTATTTCGTATCTTTAGAAGATGGATCGATTGCTGGAGGTGCTGGAAGTGCAGTACAGGAGTTTTGTTCAATTGAGTCTATAGATATTAAATCAATTCTCTTAGGAATACCCGATAGGTTTATTGAACATTCATCAAGAGAGGAAATGCTTGAATCTGCTGGTCTTTCAGTTGCTAAAATATTAGATAGATTAAAGCCATTGCTGGGAAAATAGCCATAATCCCGGCTATTAAGTCATCAAGAACTATTCCTAGCCCGTTTTTAAAATTTTTATCAAAATAAGACACTGGATAAGGTTTTAAAATATCAAATAGTCTAAAAAAAATAAGAGCTAAAACTGCATAAGATGTTCTTGAAGTTTGTGTTGATAGATATAAAGCAGGAACTAGAGCAATCCAGATACCTACTAATTCATCTATTACGATAGATTTATGATCTTTTTCTATTAGATTGATTGATGCTTTTTCACATATCCATATTGAAAATGGTATTGATAAAATAACAACTATAAACATAGCTACATAATGAGAAATGTATATAAAAATTAAAAATGCAAATATAGATCCCCATGTGCCCGGGGCAATAGGGATTTTTCCAATACCCCCTAGTGTAGCTATAAAATGAATAGGATTTTTTAGGTCTGGAAACTTGCTCATTTAATAATGCTCATACCCTTTTATATCAATATCATAACCTTTATTAGAACAAAGGTTTATTTTCTTGCCCTCTTTTACGATTCCAATTTTTATAAAATTATCGCACACCATTTCTTCTGGCAAAGTAAAACACAAATCATAGTCATCTCCAGCATTTAAATCATTTATGTCTGAAGTTATGGGTATATCATCTATATAAACATCTGCTCCACATCTAGATGCATTAAGCATCTTTTTTAAATCTGCAAGTAAGCCATCAGAAGTATCAATGCATGCATTTGCAATCAAAGAGATTTCTTTACCAAGTTCAATTTTAGCTTTTGGTCTTAAATAACTATCAATAAATGAAGAGTCTATGTTGTTTTTCCAATCTTTTAGTCCTTTTGATGCTTTGCCAACTTGAGCACTTATACAAATTATATCTCCAGGCTTTGCTCCACTTCTTGTAAGAATTTTTTCAGAAAACGGTGAACCATATACAACAACATTTATATTTAGAGGTCCTGAAGTTAAATCCCCCCCCAATTAATGAAATTCTATACTCATCTGATATTTTTTTAGTTCCTTCTAGAAAACTTTCAAACCAATCATGTTCATTATGAGGCACTGTTACTGACAGACTAAATGCAAGAGGTCTGCATGCCATAGCAGCAATATCACTCAAAGCTACCGCAATCGATCTATAAGCAATATCAGAGGGATTAGCATTTTTTGGGAAATGAACACCCTCAACAGAAGCATCTATGGATGTGACAATAGGTTTGTTAGATTTAAACACAGCACAATCATCTCCAGGAGAGATGATTATGCCATTATCTTTGTAGTATTCTGAGCCAATATTTTTGAATAAATCTATTAGCTCAAATTCAGAATTCAAGAACGTCCTTAACTAGGATATCTTTCAAATAAACCAGATGCGCCCATTCCGCCACCGACGCACATTGTTACAACCCCAAATTGCTTATCGCTTCTTACTAGCTCTCTAGTTAGATGCCCTACACATCTTGAACCTGTCATTCCAAAAGGATGTCCAATTGATATAGAACCACCGTTAACATTCAATTTATCCATAGGTATACCCAAAGTATCTCTACAATGAGCAACTTGAACAGCAAAAGCTTCATTAAGCTCCCATAAATCAATATCTTCAACTGCCATGTTGTAGTTCTTTAATAACTTCGGAACTGAATAAACAGGTCCTATTCCCATCTCATCTGGCTCACATCCCATAGTGGTAAAGCCTCTAAAGTAAGCAATGGGTTTTAATCCAAGTTCCAGAGCTTTTTCTTCTGACATAACTAAATTAATTGAGGCGCCATCAGATAATTGAGAAGAATTACCAGCAGTCACCGTTCCATTTTCAGGATCAAAAACAGGTTTTAAACCGCTTAAACCCTCCATAGTAGTTTCGGGTCTATTACACTCATCTTTTTCAACTGTAACTTCAACCTCTTTAGAATCACCCGTCTCTTTATTAACAAGTAACATTTTTGTATTCATTGGAACAATTTCATCCAAGAATAAACCGGCTTCTTGCGCAGCAGCTGTTCTCTTTTGGCTTTCAAGTGCCAATTCATCCTGAGTTTCTCTTGAAACATTGTATCTTTTTGCAACCACTTCAGCTGTCATACCCATGGGATAATAGATACCAGGAGATTGTTCTGCTAACCTTTCATTAACAAAATTATCCATGTTCATTTTCATCATAGATATAGTTTCTGCTCCCCCAGCTATCACTGTGTCATAACAACCAGCCATAATTTGACCTGCTGCCATGGAAACAGATTGAAGACCAGAAGAACAATACCTGTTAATTGTTGTTCCACCTACAGTAATTGGAAGGTTTGATAATACTGCTGCATTTCTAGCAACATTGTGACCTTGAGCACCCTCAGGATTGCCGCATCCCATTATGATATCTTCAACAACTTCTGGATTAAGATTTGGGTTTCTTTCAAGTAATGCATTAATTAGATGAGCTAGCATTTCATCAGGTCTTGTCATATTAAAGCCACCTCTATGTGACTTTGCCAAGCCAGTTCTTACGCTATCAACAATAACTACGTTTTTCATAATTTCTCCGATTGGGTAAAAAATTTACAAACTCATTCTAATCTATAGATAGACTTACTTAAAGCTTCTTATACCATTTTGGTATAACGTCGATGCCCAACTCTTGTGCTTTCTTTATCACATAAGGAATAGTAATAGGACTAAAAGGTAAGATTGTTAATACACCCAAGCCTAAACTTTTAAATATTTCATTTAATTGCTCGTTGGCATAATCAATTTCATCTTCAGATGCAGTGCCTTCAATTTGTTTAACAAAAATATCTAGCATTTTTTTATTTTCTTCTGACTCTTCTAAAAAGCTATCTTTGAGTTTAAGAATAAATTTATGTATTTTTTTGGTATTCATTTTTAAGATAATATTATGCTACATTTGTCAGCATGAGAAAATCTGAAAGAGCGCAGATAGTTTTAAAAATTCTTAATAAAACTTACCCCAAGACCCCAATACCTCTAGATCATAAAGACAATTATACTTTGCTGGTGGCTGTTCTCTTGTCTGCGCAATGTACTGATGAAAGAGTAAACCAGGTTACTCCTAAACTATTTAAGATTGCCTCCGATCCTGAAGCAATGTCAAAATTATCTCAAAATCAAATATATAAAATTATTAAACCATGTGGCTTAGGTCCGAAAAAATCAAAGGCTATCAAGGAACTATCTTTGATTTTGATTAAAAAGTTTAATGGAGTTGTGCCAAATAATTTTAAAGATCTTGAAGCATTACCAGGAGTTGGTCATAAAACAGCTTCTGTTGTGATGAGTCAAGGTTTTGGAGTGCCAGCTTTTGCAGTTGATACTCATATACATAGATTAGCTCAAAGATGGGGTTTAACTAATGGTAAAAATGTTCAAAAGACTGAAGCGGATCTTAAAAAATTATTTGATAAATCATTATGGAATAAGCTTCATCTTCAAATAATTTTTTGGGGTCGTGAGTTTTGTCAGGCTAAGGCTTGTTACGGCTTAGAGTGTGATATCTGTAAGACATGTTTTCCTAAGAGAATTAAACCATTTGCACACAAAAAGCCTTAGATAGATTAAAATATCGTTTCTTTTTCATATTTATAACACATTAGGATTTTTTTTAATGGAATCTAACATCAAAGATAAAAATCTTTCACAGAGTGATGCTGTTTTTAGTAATTCGGAATCTATAAAAGATTATGATCAAGAATTATGGCAATCTTTTGAACAAGAAGCTATAAGGCAAGAGGATCATATAGAATTAATCGCTTCAGAAAATTATGCCAGTCATAGAGTACTTGAAGCTCAAGGCTCATTATTAACAAATAAATATGCTGAAGGATATCCATCTAAAAGGTACTATGGTGGTTGCGAATATGTGGATATTGCAGAAGATATAGCTATATCAAGAGCTAAAGAGCTTTTTAAAGCGGATTATGCTAATGTTCAGCCTCATTCGGGCTCCTCAGCAAATGCTGCTGCCTTCTTAGCGTTATTAGAGCCTAACGATACAATTCTTGGAATGAGTTTAGATCATGGCGGTCACTTAACGCATGGAGCAAAAGTTAACTTTTCTGGAAAAAATTATAAAAGTGTCCAATATGGTCTTCATCCAGATACTAATGAGATTGACTATAATCAAGTCAAAGATTTAGCTATCGAGCATAAACCAAAATTAATAATTGCTGGTTTTTCTGCATATTCGGGAATTATTGATTGGCAAAAATTCAGAGATATTGCCGATGAAGTTGGAGCTTATTTTTTAGTTGATATGGCTCATATATCAGGATTAGTGGCATCTGGTCATTATCCATCGCCGGTTCCTTTTGCAGATGTTGTAACTTCAACAACACATAAAACACTCAGAGGACCAAGATCTGGAATTATTTTAGCCAAAAGCAATGAAATGCTAGAAAAAAAGCTTAATTCTGCCGTATTTCCTGGATCTCAAGGTGGGCCATTGATGCATGTTATAGCAGCAAAAGCAGTTTGTTTTAAAGAGGCTTTAGAACCAGCATTTAAGGATTACATGCAACATGTAGTAAATAATGCAAAAACAATGTGTGAAGTTATTATTTCTCGAGGTGTTGATGTTGTAACTGGAGGAACAGAAAATCATATTGTTCTTGTTGATTTACAAAATAAAGATATAACAGGAAAAGATTTAGAAAAAGCATTGGGAGATGTAAATATAACTGTTAATAAAAATGCAGTTCCAAATGATCCAAGATCACCATTTGTTACCTCAGGTGTAAGACTTGGAACTCCGGCTGTAACAACTAGAGGTTTTAAGGCTGAAGAGATTAAATTATTAAGTAATTGGATATGTGATGTCATTGAAAATATTGATGATGAGAGCGTTAAATCAAAAATAAAAAATAAAGTAATTGAGCTAACAAGAGAATATCCGGTCTATAATTTATAGATGCATTGTCCGTTTTGTCAGGCTGAAGACACAAAAGTTATCGATTCAAGACTAGTTGCAGATGGTTCGCAAACTAGAAGAAGAAGGTCGTGTGAAGTATGTCATGCTAGATTTACAACATTTGAAACAGTTGATTTAGCCCTTCCAAGAGTAGTCAAAAGTGATGGCCAAAGACAACCATTTGATGGATCAAAGTTAAAAAAAGGAATGCTTAGAGCACTAGAAAAAAGACCTCTATCTTCTGAAAATATCGACACAGTTTTTGGGAAAATCTTGAATGAAATTAGAACGAGCGGAGTAAGAGAAATACCATCCATAAAAATAGGTGAAATTATGATGAATGCACTTAAAGAAGTCGATACAGTTGCGTATGTTAGATTTGCTTCGGTTTACAGAGATTTTCAAGATATTAAAGATTTTTCAGAAGAAATTAATTCACTTCGTAAAGAAAAACCAAAAAGAAATTCAAAAAATAAATCAAAGAAATGAATTATGAAAAATTGATGAAGAGAGCCATCTCTCTTGCTGATCAATATAAATATACAGCAAAGCCTAATCCAGTTGTTGGATGCATAATTATCAAAGATGACAAAATAATCTCAGAAGGTGCGCATGAAAAATTTGGATGCAATCACGCAGAAGTTAATGCAATAAATTCTGCAAAAACAAAAGTTGGTAAAAGCTTTGAATCCTTTGGAGAGCTAACTTTAATATGCTCACTTGAACCATGTAATCATAGCGGGAAGACAGGTCCATGTACTGAAGCAATAATTAAATCAGGAATCAAGAATGTTGTTATTGGAGCTTTGGATCCCAACCCACTAGTTTCTGGAAAAGGCATAGAATCCCTTAAAAAAAATGGTATAAGCGTAACAATCAATGTGTGTTCAGAATTAGTAAAAGAACAAAATAAATTTTTCTTTTTTAAAAATACTTATGGTAGGCCATTTATAACCGCAAAAATTGCATCATCTATAGATGGCAAATCTCATATAGTTGGCAGTAAACAAACTTGGATTACTAGTAAGAAATCTCGAGAAGACGTTCAAAAATTGAGAGCTTCTAAGGATGTTATTTTGACTGGCGGTAATACAGTTGTGAATGACAACCCAATGATGAATGCCAGGGTTGATTTTCTAACCAACCAACCCAAAAAAATCTTGTTAAGCACTAAAACTAATTTAAATTTTGATGCACCTTTTTTTAAAGATGCAGATTATGAAATTATTAAAGAACGTGACCTTGATAAGGTAGTGAGTAGATTTAAAAATACAGATGTCACATCAATCCTGGTTGAAGCTGGACCAAAATTAATTAACTCTTTTTTAAATGAAGGTTATGTGGATAAGTTAATTGTTTATGAATCAACTTCGAAACTTGGGCCTAATGGAGTAAATTGGTTCAAAGAAGATAATGCTGTCGAAAAACTGGGTTTTAAACTAGAATCGTCCTATAAAATTGAATCAGATACAAAGAAAATATATATAAAGTGATAAAAGATAATATAAAAGACATTATTAAAGATATTCAAGAAGGAAAGATGGTTATTATTCTTGATGATGAGTCTCGAGAAAATGAAGGAGATTTGGTCTGCGCAGCTGATATGGTAACACCAGAAATTATTAATTTTATGGCCTCAAAGGGAAAAGGTTTGATTTGTCTCCCCCTTAGCAAGAATTTAATAAATAAATTTGATTTAAAAATGATGACTAATAAGAATAAAGCTGCCAACAAAACAGCTTTTACTGTCTCCATCGAGGCTGCCGAAGGAATCACAACTGGAATTTCTGCTGCTGACAGAGCTCATACTATTAAAACTGTCGTAGATAAAAACTCCAAACCTTATGATATCGTCCAACCGGGTCATATTTTCCCCTTAAAAGCAATGGAAGGCGGAGTTCTAAGCAGAGCCGGGCACACTGAAGCGGCATGTGATCTTGCTAAGCTTGCTGGCTTTCAATCTGCTGGTGTCATTTGTGAAATTATGAATGATGACGGCACTATGGCACGAAGAGATGATCTAATTA
Source organism: uncultured SAR86 cluster bacterium (assembly GCA_902558375.1). Taxonomy (GTDB): domain Bacteria; phylum Pseudomonadota; class Gammaproteobacteria; order Magnimaribacterales; family D2472; genus SCGC-AAA076-P13. Next base: position 2,851 of record CACEDQ010000004.1, on the reverse strand, counting down.
AATTTGGCGAAAAGCATGATATAAAAGTTGGAACAATAGCCGATTTAATTGATTTTAGACTTTCATCAGACTCAACTATTGAGCCCATTAATGAAAAAACTATTAAAAATGAGTTTGGAGAATTCAAGCTTATTGTTTGGAAGGATAATATTAAAGATGAATATCATTTCTCATTAACTAAAGGTGACCTATCAAAAGTAGAATCTCCTTTAGTGCGTGTGCAAACTCAAAGCATCCTTCAGGATACTTTGGGAATTGAAGAAATGGGTAAAAACTGGTCTATAAGAAAATCTATCGAGAGAATCTCTAAAGAGGAAGCAGGACTGTTTGTATTAATTAATCACAGAGATGCAAAAAGTTATTGGCTTAACAGGCTTGAAGATAAAGAAGTTGAGCCTAAAAAAAATAGAAAAGTCATTGGTGTTGGCTCTCAAATATGCAGAGCATTAAATCTAAAAAAAATTACAGTACTTGGAACACCTACTAAATATAATGCTGTATCAGGTTTCAATATTGAAATAACAGGTTTTGTGAATGAATAAGATTTTAATAGTACATACCTCATGGTATAGCGAATATATAAATGAGATGGTTGAAATTGCAACCAATGTCATTTCAGATAGTGAGCATGAATATGAAACTGCCTGTGCTCCAGGTGCAATAGAGCTTGCTGCATTAGGTAAACATCACTTAATTAAAAATAAATCATCATGCTATTCTGGTGTTATATTCTTAGGGATTGTTGTCAGAGGAGAAACATCTCACTATGATTTGGTTACTAACGAGACTTTCAGATCAATTGGAGACTTAGCCCTAACCTATCCAAACATTTCAGTAATTAATAATGTATTATGTGTTGAAAACTCCGACCAATTGATTAAAAGATTAAAAATCAATACAAAAAATAATACTCAATCCTTAATTGAGCTTATCAATGAAAAATCTAGCTAATTTTAAGATTCAAATTAGGACCAGAGAGTATCTAGTTCAAGCTATATATCAATATTTCTTTAATAACCAAGATATATCTGGCATTGTTGATCAATTTAAAGATGAGCATAAAAATAAAAAGGTTGATTTTGATAAATTTTCTTCATCGCTGGAATCAATTAAAAATAATAAAAGTGAATTCAAAGAAATTTTAGACTCTATGAATGTTAAAGATTCAAATATGGATCTAATAGATAAATCAATTTTATACTTTGCTTTAAATGAAATGATATATGGTGAGTTAGATAAACCAGTGATTATTGACGAATCGTTGAGACTTTCAAAAAAGTTTTCTAGTCCTGAGTCTTATAAATTTATAAATGCAAATTTAGATAAATATCTAAAATTAAATTAGTTTATCTGTGAATTGTCTGGTCTCTTGATGGTCCTGTGGAAACAATTGAGATATTACAACCAACAAAATCTTCAATAAAGTTAATATATTCCTGAGCTTTTAAAGGTAAATTTTTAAATTCAGTAATTCCTTCTGTTGATGATTGCCAACCCTCAAAAGTTTTGTAGACTGGCTGATCGCCTTGATAATCAATACAAACTTCTATTGAATTAAATTCATCCATAACGTCTAATTTTGTTAAACAAATATCTGTAACAGAATTTGTAAAAACAGCTTTTTTAAGGGCTAGTAGGTCTAACCAGCCACATCTTCTGGGTCTGCCAGTTGTAGCACCAAATTCATTTCCTTTTTCTGCAAGCATTTTTCCATTATCATCAAAAAGTTCAGTTGGAAATGGGCCCTCTCCAACACGCGTACAATATGCTTTTGAGATGCCAATAATTTTATTTATATATTTAGGTCCCAACCCAAGACCGGTTGAAACACCTCCGGCTGTGGTGCTTGAGGATGTTACATAAGGATAAGTGCCATGATCTATATCTAACAATGTTCCTTGAGCACCCTCAAACAATAAAGACTGATTTTCTTTTACTATCCAATCATAAATAAGGCCCTGTGTATCTGTGCAATATTTGTCATGTAAATGTTTGAAAGACATCAGTTCACCAATGACATGGTCTATGTCATGAGCTTCTTCCCCATATAGATCAACAAGCAATCTGTTGTGATATGAAACAAGTAATGCGACTTTTTCTCTAAGAATTTTTTCATTTCCTAAATCACCAAATCTAACTGCTCTTCTGGCAATCTTATCTTCATAAGATGGACCTATGCCTCTTCCAGTTGTTCCGATTGATTCTTTTTTATCTCTAACTTTGTCAATACTTATATGACTTGGGAGTATTAATGCACAACCTGAGCTCACAAAAAATCTATTATCAAAATTTATGCCAGCATCAATAAGTTCATTGATTTCTTTATCGAGAGCATCTAAAGACAAAACAACACCATTACCTATGACACAATTTGCGTTTGGATGCAGAATTCCGGAAGGAGTTAAATGGAGAACTGTTTTTTGGCCATTTACTTTGATGGTATGTCCAGCATTATGACCTCCTTGAAAACGACACACAGCAAAAACTTCTTCGCTAAGCGCATCGACAATTTTCCCTTTGCCTTCGTCACCCCATTGAAGACCAAGGATAAGTGTGTTTGAGGTCACATTATTCCTTATTTATTGGCTTCTTTCTTTTTTAGATATTTTAAAAACTCTGAGTTTGAATCTATTAGCATCATGTCAGACTTATTTTCAAAAGTCTCAACATAGGCTTTTATACTTCTTGTAAATTCATAAAACTCTGGGTCCTGTGAAAAGCCTTCTGCGTATATTCTGGCTGCCTCAGCATCTCCCTCACCTCTTAAAAGCTCGGCCTTTTTATATGCTTCAGCTAAAATTACAACCTTATCTTTGTCAGCAACAGCTCTAATTTCTCTTGCAATCTCTTT
>CACEDQ010000003.1 GCA_902558375.1 uncultured SAR86 cluster bacterium | reverse complement strand
TTATCGAGCGCCAGGTCATTAAGACCGTAAATAAAACAAAGCCCCATACAGCAATCTTTGGGCTATCAAGCTCATTGGTAACCGTCTTAGGCAGGATCTTAGAAAAATTAAACATAGCTTTATTCTACATAAATCATGGATATAGAGTGTAGATAATTTTGCACACTAACTGATAAAGAAGATATTGTTCTCTTTCAATTTATACTGTATATTTATACAGTATTTAAAAATCCTTATGAAAGTTAACTATATCGGAAAAATTTCTGAAGAAAATCTGCCGGCAATATTTGTGCCCTATTTTCTTGAGTCGGTGCATGCAGGGTTCCCCAGCCCTGCAAGCGACTATATTGAAAGTCCGATAGACCTTAACAAACATCTGATAAAAAACGGAGCGGCTACTTTTTTAGTAAGAGCTCAAGGACAATCCATGCTTGGCTCTGGAATAACTGATCAAGCGGTATTGGTTGTTGATCGAAGTATCAAGCCAAAGCATGACGATATTGTAGTTGCTTCTATTGATGGAGAGTTTGTCTGCAAACGATTAAAACTCAAACCTAAAATGTGTTTAATGCCAGATAATCCAGACTACCCTCCTATCTTTATTAATCATGGTCAAGAACTAGAAATAGTAGGAACCGTTACAGCAGCTATTAATAAATTCTAATGGCTTTGGCGTTGGTAGATTGCGAAAGCTTTTATGCTTCGTGCGAAAGAATCTTTCGTCCTGACTTAAAGCACGTGCCTATAGTTGTTCTTTCCAATAATGATGGTTGTGTTATTGCAAGAAGCGCTGAAGCAAAAAAGATGGGTATTGGTATGGGAGTTCCGTGGTTTAAAGTCAAAGATTCTTTTCTCTCCCAAGGAGGAAAAGTTTTCTCATCAAACTTTACTTTCTATGGCGATATGTCAGCTAGAGTTATGAATATCCTAGAAGGCTTTGTTCCTGAGGTTGAGGTCTATAGCATTGATGAAGCCTTTTTAGGTTTAGATTCCTTGGAAGAACATTACAACCTATACGATTTTGGCTGTCATATTAGAAGCTTAATTAAGCAGTGGACCGGAGTCCCGGTTCGAATAGGTATAGCACCTACAAAGACGCTTACTAAAATAGCCTTGAATGAAGCAAAAAGAATAAATGTACCAACTAAAGTTCATCAAATATCTACAGTAAAACAAATTCGAGAAGCCCTTAAAAATACTCCGGTTCGAGACGTATGGGGTGTTGGTAGAAGACTTGGTGAACATCTAAATCAAGCAAAAATAACTAATGCCTTGCAGCTCGCAGATGTTGATCCTCGCTATATCAAAAGAAAATTTAGCGTCGTGCTAGAGAGAACGGTAAGAGAGCTCAGAGGCCAAAGATGTTTAGGTATAGAAAATAGTGCTGCAGCAAAAAAACAAATTGTTGTTAGTAGAAGTTTTGGCACTAGAGTTACAGATTTAAAAACTTTAAGACCTATTGTGAGCAACTTTGCGGTCAGAGCTACTGAGAAACTTAGAAATGAAAAACAAAAATGCTCTCAAGTTTCAGTCTTCGTTAGGACTAGTCCTTTTAGTGATTATAAGCCTCAGCATACCGGTTATAGAACTATAGAGTTTTCTACTCCTACCAACGACACCCGAGATATTTTAATAGCAGCAAAAAAAGCCCTTCTACCAATCTTTAAGCCAGGATATGACTATGCAAAAGCGGGAATTCTTTTAAGTAGATTTTCTAATGAAGAAACAAAACAATATTCTCTATTTAAAGATCCTAATAAACCCAAAGAGAATTCAAAATTTATGAAATACATAGATGAATTGAATGCCTATGAGACACAAATCTATTTTGCTTCACAAAATACAAAAAAATGGTCACCCATGAAACAGAATATGACCTCACCTAAGTACACAACCTGTTGGTATGAATTACCAATAGTAAACAAGGAGAAAATATGACAAACGAAATTAATAAAAACGATATTAATCACATGAATAAAATAATCTTTAAAAAAATAAATGCACAATTTGAAAAAGATTTAACTCCCAGTGAATTTATTTCAACCGCTAGACTAGCTATAGCATTTCAAAAAGTCGTGGAAGTGAAAGAGACCAAGATGTTAGATAGCAAAGAAATATATGAAAAAATAATGAAGCTTTTAAATGATAAGCAAATATACGTTTTAGAAAACGAAGAGATAAAAAATTTAGACTAAATTCTCTTTAAAAATTAACTTTAAGTCCCATATATATAAGTGTAATCAAAGAAATAAAATTCTTATTTCAAACTCCATTACTCACGATCATATACCTAATTCTGGGTATATCTTTTATGGAGAAAACTATGAAAATATTTGAATGTAATATCAATGCTACAAACGGCGAGATTCATCATAACGTTCATGCCGATTGGGATGATAAAGGCAACCTACACTTTACAGAACATGACTTAGGAGAGGGAGTTAGAGAGTTCTGGGGAAGAGATGAATATGAATACTTCTTCACTATAAATGCTAATGACGTTCCTAAGTTTATTCTTTGTGCCTTATGGAGAGGTTTTACCTTTGAGGAAAGAATGAGTGTTGCTGACTTGAGAAACCTGTGTGATACCTATGAGATTAAGTATCAAACCGATTCATGGTTATAGTTTTTTAATAATTGACACTCTTCTTCAAAGTCAATCAAATTTTTATCTAAAGAATCTTCCATTAATTAAATAATAAGATTAGTTTTATGGAGGGCTATATCTGAAAATGTAATTCAATTAGTTATAAATAAAATATTGCTCAGTGTACGGAAGTAAATATTCATAACCAGGAATGCCGAGTGTAAAAAGCAGGAAGAGAGTTATGAGGACAATAATTATTGAATAAAGATATTCAATGTTATTTAGCATAAAAGATGATAAAGCAGAGCCAATCATTGCAGGAGATAGTGCATCAAACCCTTCATATGAAGAAAATTTCCAATCAGAAATATTGATATTCTTTTTTTCTAAAGCATTATTTGTGCTTTTTAACATCAGAGAAGTTCCTGTAGATGCAGAAACTGATAAAGCTGCACAGGCTGATGACATTCCTAATATGAAATTTCTTCTAGATTTATCCATTTAGTTATTATGCATCAACTATTCTAGTGAATACAATTTGCTATAAATTTTATATTTAATAGAATTAAATTTATGGAAATTAATTTTACACTGATTGAAAATCTAAAAAGTAAAGACTGGCATCATGAAGCAACTCGTTATGGGGAATACGTTGCATTTAATGGTAGCGATAATTTTAAAGAAATTGTATATAGCATTTGTTTAGATGCAGAAAATCATATTCTTTCAGGAAATGAATTTAATACTCAAGAATATGAAATATTATCTAATTTTAGAAATCTTAATAAAAGCTTTAGGCCGGCATCGAATGGTGAGCAATATGACTGGTATATTAAATATTTCCATATAGAGGAAAGGCTTGATAACTATACAGATAATACTCATAAAAAAATTTTTGGATTAGCTAGAATATTTGAAGAGCTGATAGATAAGAAATTTTTTAAAATAGATGAAATTCTTGAAAATATCCCAATCTTAAATAAAAAATATCTTTTCAACTCTTTAAATGCAGAAAGAATTGAAATATCTAGATTGAATACGGACGAAGAAGAAAATGTCTCATCAGCAGAGCTGGCTGATATCAAGAATGAAATGGGAGCAATTAAAGATATTTTAGAATCTATGAATAAGCCTGATTCGGGTACCATTCAAAACTTGGAAGAAAGAATAAATCAGTTAGAGCAAGATATTGAAATAAAGAAATCTCAACAAAAAAAATTAGAAGATGAAAATTTAAACTATCAAAAAGAGATCGGAAAACTAAAATCATCCATAAATACAAAATCAACTTCGGTCATAACTTTTTTTAAATCTGTATTTCCTAGATTTGAGTTACTATCTGAGAGCTCTATCCTGCTAATAATTAATTCAAAAGATCATTCAATTTACATTAATAAAATTCTAGATATCTACGATCAATTAATAAATCTAAATAAACAAATTGAAGAACTTGTTGAGTGTAAAAAAATAAATAATTTAAAGCATTGGTATAAAGTTACCATAACCAAGAAAGATCTTGATCAAAGCTCAAGTGGATGGAGTTCTGATATCAATGATGATTGGAAGTGGGAAGGTGGTATTATGTGGAAAAACAAAACTATTGGCCATATCTTTTTGTGTTATTTTGAAGAGTATGGAAACCAAAAAATATTTTTGCATGCAGGAGATTCTGATAAATTAGAAAACTATGATCCTCCAAGAACAGATAAAGTTATAGGTGGAAGACTTTCATAAAACCCTTTATGCAGTTTCATTCTAATCAAAAATATAATTCTGATTATTTGGGTTTTGGTTTCTTACCATGATGCATATTTCAGCATTAGAATCTAATAATTCTATAAACTTTTCATCTGAATTAATTGTATTAATTTCCGTTTGAATTGATTCTATTTCATCACTTATAGCAATCTCAGCAGATTCGTTAGTAAGACTATAATGAATTTCTGATGCTCTAGTAGCAAAATAATTAGCATGATCAACGTATTCATCTGATAATTTAGACATTTCGTTAACATCATCTAATCCTGTAATAGCTTCCCCATACATAAGGCCAGCTTCCATATTGCCATACATAATAGAAAAATTTGCAGCACACTGTTTTAATGTTCGTATATACACTGGAGCCATAGATTTTGAGTCTTCAGATGATGGTAAAAAGTTATCTTCCATTAACCAAAAACGTATGCCATGTTTTTCCATAAGCTCATCATCAGACATTGCAAGCGTTTGAGAAGTTAGAATATCTTTAAACTCCTCCAAACTAAGAACTACCTCAGGGTTAGCTTTTAGTAATTCTTTGTGCTTTTCTTTAAACCAAGCCTCTGTTCCAGGCTCTGGAGGACTGCATGAAACAATAAAAAAGACAAAAACTAATAAAAAATTTCTCATTACTACATCCTAAACAATGTGTTTTATTTTGACAAACTCTAAATATAGTTAGTGTCCTGGAATTCAGATTGATAGATATCGTAGCTACTCATACACATTCTTTCAGAATGCTTTATTGCATGTGACAATCCCTCGATAGTAAAGCTCATATCTTTTAGAGGTGTTGCATTACTAAATTTAATTTCAAATGTTTTCCCATCCCTAATTGATAGAATGTATTTGAGTTTAAAGACGTAGTCGATATTAGGACCATCGCCAATGATATTGCCCACCTTCAAAACAATATCTTTCGGCTTGCCCCTATCAACAGTCATAGTTGCTTTAATTTCATCATCCTCTGAATAATTTGTGTTTCCAACTGGTGCTGTAATAGTTGGCTCATTGGTGACACAAAAAGGTCTAGCCATTTCTAGATAAAAATTAGTACTAGTGTCGTTACCTGTTTTGTGGAGGATAAGATTTTCTTCTGAATAAGAGTCTATACCCCAGCCATCTATAGTTCTTGTCCAATCAGCTGAAAGAAATGAAGATGAGACCGTAAGAAGGAGAATAAACTTATGATGCTTATACATAGGGTTCCCGGAGAAAGGACCATAATGTACCATCTTTTCGTCTAAGATAATCTCATCTTCATATTCAAACAGATCTTTCTTTGGTTGAAGCCATTTCTTGATGCCAAGACCAAACGTGAAAACTATTAATCCAAGTAGACCAAATCCAATAAATTCTTCCATGCATAACTCCTAAATAAAAAATTGTTTTGTTATTTTAATAACGTGTCAGAAATGGATTTGTTACAAATTAATTTAACAATGACAAAAGATATGTCTTTTTACTTCACTAGCTGCAAAGGAAACATCGACAGTTTCAATAATAGATAAATCAACAAAGTAATCTCTATCTGCTCTTGGAGCATTGATATCATTGTTTACAAAGAAATCTTTATTAGCTTCATAGATTGCGTACATAACTTGATACTTATCTACGCCTAAGTCATTAGCTATTTCGGATGCAGTACTCCATAAGGTTTCCATCTCAGAACCTGGAACAAATATAGGCTCAGGCTCTTCAATTATTTCTTCAATAACTACAACAGGTTCTTCAATAACAGCCTCTGCGACTTCGACTGGCTCAACTGTTTCAGAAGGTGAGTTAACGATTGTGAAAGCTATGACAGCTAAACTTGCTGCAACTGCAAAACCTAAGAAAGGTTTAAAATTAATTGAAGCGACATTAGAAGAAGGCTTTTCAAACTGTTCGTTAATAAAAGCCTCAGCTTTTGCACTTAGTCCCTTTGCCTTATCTCCACCAAAGAAACCTTCAAGCATGGACTCAGATACCAATAAACTCTCATAAAACTCTCTAGCTTCTTCTGAAGAATCGACGAGTACTTTAAGATCTGGAGAACTCTCAAGCGTTGCACCATCATCTATTAGTTCAATGATTTGTATTTGTATTTCTTCGTTCATAATTTTCTATCCATGCATTGGGCAAGTTTTATTCTTGCTCTGTTTGCTTTTACTCTTAAATTTGCCATGCTGTAATCGCTTACAACTTCTTGAATCTCTGTGTAACTGTGACCAGCTCCAAGCATTGCTAGTATTATTTTGTCTTCCTCATCAAAGGTTTCTAAGCAATCAAGCATCTTTTGATACTCTAATTTTTCTTCTTGAAAGCCTTTATTAGTTATCTCAATATCATTAGCTTGAATTGATAAATTCTTTTTTTCTTTTCTGTAATCGTCCCTAAGCTTATTTTTTAAAATCTTTTTTGCATATGCCATTGGATAGTTAGAGCTTTCTAGTTTCTCTCTATTTTTTAATAGCTTCTCTATAGTGTGCTGTATCAAATCCCAAGCATCATCTGAATCATTGCTGGTTAGCACCATTGCATATGGCATGAGTTTTTTGCTGATATATTCGATTAATTCTTTGAAGGGCATCTCTATTCTATTCTTGCACACTTTATTCTGAGAATGTTTAAGCACAATAGAATTTGTCTGCTTAATTGCAGTTTCAGTATTAATTTTTGCAAGTGCCTCCACAAGTACCAATAAATTTATTTGCTAACCCTATAACGAATGAGGATAAGAAATGTTACAAATTAATTTATTAATTTTGTTTTTGATTTAAGAAGATATTTTTTTAATACAATGGGGTCTCCACCATTTTCAACTTGATATTCCTCAGAAGTTTGTAATTTACCACCCTCACACCAAGCAAAAACACCTTCAGAGTATCTCTCTGGATATTGTGTTGATTCTGTTCCATCAATAATGATGTAGTTATATCCATCTTCAAAAATATTAGGTTTATATAATTTATACATATGTTTTAGCCATTGAAACAAGCTTATAGCTACTATCACTATCCAAACTGCACAAAGCAAAAGAACAATACTTGTCATTTATATAATCCTAAACAATGTGTTTTATTTTGACAAACAATTGGCACAGATATTGCAATAAACAAGGTATTTAGGAGGTATTTATGGCAGATTACTGGCTAAGAGTATTTGAATTTTGTAAAGAAGAGCCTGGTTGGGCTGTTGCATTTTTCTTTTGTGGTTTTGTTATAGGTGAAACTTACTTCATTCTATAAATATTAGTTCATATCTATAGCAAACTCTTTCAATATTTCTATATCGATAATAGAAGTAGCTTTTTTATTAGTTTTTTTAAGGTAAATCTTAGGAGCAAAACCATGCTCGTAAGCTTCCTTCCATCGTTCCGCACAAATACACCAAGAGTCCCCTGCTTTTAATCCCGGAAAATCAAATTCAGGTCTTGGGGTAGAAAGGTCGTTGCCTCGGGATTTTGAGAAACTTAAAAATTCATCGGTCATTAATGAGCAAACAATATGTAAACCTCTGTCGAGTTGATCGGTATGACAAAACCCATCTCGAAAAAATCCTGTGATTGGATTTGAACAGCATTCCTCAATTGGTTCATCGAAAATATTTGTTTGGATCATAGTTTTAATAAATATATAACATGCAAACAAGATTTTAATTGATTGCCTTTATAAAGAAAATATATTAATTTATCGCAATGGAATACAGCTACTATTTTGGTTTTTTTCCCGAACTGGGATTATCTATCTCTCAATTATTATTTTTAATTGTAATCATTTTATTCATTACATTTGGTTTCATAAGCTATGTTTCTTATAAAATAAACACAAATTACAAAAGGATTCTTTATCTTCTGTCATATAACTTTTTATGGTTTTTAATTGGAGGTCTTGTTTCTGGAATTCTTATGTTATTGATTGGGGCAATAATTTATGTCCTCATCAGAGAGTTTGCTGGAGATTATTCTTAATTTATCTTAATATTATCTGTGTATTCTAAAAATACTTATATTCCTAAGGGGGAAAAATTATGAAAATGAGTAAGAATGTTGAAAGAATGTTGAAAGATGGTGAAAGTGTTGTAGCCACCCTTCAAGGAAATTCATATACAACTGACAGTAATCCGTTAACAAGATTAACCGCTTCAGTAATGAGAATACTGTATTTAATAACAGGCTCTCCTACAAGAACAACTATAATCTGCACCAATAAAAGATTAATAATTGAGAATGCACAAAAGATTCTATGGGTTCTTGATTATAGTGCTGACATTGACGCTGTTGCACCTAGAGGCATTATGACGACTGGATATAATTTTGTCCGAAGTTGGTATATATTCAAAAATCACTATTTAACTGTTAGTGTTTCAGGCTCTGGAAAATTAGTTATCCTTAGCAAAGATGGTATGAATGGTGTAATGAGTATGCTTGATGCAGTTGAGAGTTTAAGAGAAAAAGTAAGTTAAACTTTAATTTTACAATTCTAAATTTAAAACCGATTTTCTTTATAAGAAGATCGGTTTTTTTATAAACTATAAAATTGCTTTTTTCTTTTGTGGTTTTGTTATAGGTGAAACTTACTTCATCCTATAAAGACGCATTAATATTTTTTTCTAATTCTTTAAGCCGTGCTCTTTGAAAGATATCAAGCTTTGCTAATTTAGTTTTGCTAAGAAAAGGAATATATCGCATAAATTTTTTATTATGCTGAATGGCTAAAATAAGAAACTCTGGATCTTTTGTGTGTTTAGTATGAATATATTTAATTGCCTCTGCGTTTGCTTTTATCGCTTCAAAATTTAAGTCTCTGTGATTTTTAAATATAGGCGGCGCCTTTTTTAATATTGAAGGATTATGTTTTGTGATAATTCTTATAATGTTTGGATTAGTCCATGCCTTATATGAGCATTTTTCGATTAATTCAGGATATTTTTTTATGAGAGATTCAAGATAACTTTCTGCTTCTTTTGTAGCGAAACCATTAAACATCCAATTTTGTAAAGGACTAGTGTAATAATTAGAACAAAGAATACTATAAAACTTTATAAAATCATTTATAAAGGAGTATTTATTTTTAATATTCCTAAAGGCTCTTCCAAAAACCACTTCCTCACTATTTGATAATAAAAAATAATTAACAATAGCTCCAATAATCCAACATTGATTCTGTACTGGCATAGCTTCAAGAGTCTTTCTGGCTCTTTTTATATCTTTTATACCTTGAAGGTACCTTTCTTGATACCAAAGCTGGACTTCTGTCGGAGGTTGAGCCATTTTGCATGGTGGAATATTAAATAAAGGATTGGCTATATTATCAAAAAAATTTAATGCTTCCTCAGATGATTCTGGAAAACCTGACTTACACCAAAGGTCTTCATTCCAATTATTTGAAAAAGGCTTAAGCGAATATATTAAGCGTAGCAATTCATCTAATATCATAATAGTGAAGAGCTTATATAAACTAAACGTCATTTAGTGTCGTATTAAGTATGAATATTGATAAAATAAATTTATGAATAATGATGGAAAAGTTCTCTTCAACGAAAAGTGTTCGATCTGTAATTTTGAAATTAAGCATTACAAAAAAAGATCAGAATTAGACTTCACCGATTGCAGTCACATGGAAGATAAATATCTAAAAAAACTTCATGTAACTTTTGATGATGGAAAAGAACTAGCAGGTGTTGATGCATTTATTTATGTCTGGAATAGAACCAAGGGTTATCGTTGGCTTGGTACATTCGTTGCACTTCTGATTGTAAAGCAACTAGCTGTTTTTGCTTATTCTATTCTTGCTTTTTTACTCTTCTGGCGCTTTAAAATATTTAATAAAAGTTAAAAAAAATAATACCTAGATGCGAATGATTATCATAATGATTCGTATTAAAAAAATACCTTATATCAGTAGTTTACATAAGTTATAAATTCTTTTATAGTTGCCTTAATAAATTAATTTTTAATGCTTAAGGAGCAGAAATATGGGATTAAAACCACTAGATACAGATAAGGCATGTGCGATTCTAAACGAGATAATGGAATACGAATTAGCAGGAGTTGTTCGCTATACTCACTCAGCTATGATGGTGACTGGTCCCTATCGAATTCCAATCGTTGATTTCTTAAAAGAACAAGCAAGTGAATCTCTTGTTCATGCTCAAGGAGCAGGTGAATTAATAGCGGGACTAGATGGTCATCCTAGCCAGAAAATAGCAAAGATTGAGGAAACCGGACAACACACTATTAGAGATATTTTAGAGGAAAGTTTAGAGCATGAACTACATGCTGTTGGACTTTATAAAAAACTTTTAGAGGAAGTTAAAGATAGTTCAATTTATTTAGAAGAATATGCCAGAGGTATGATCGGAGAAGAAGAGCAACATTCACTAGAGCTTAAGCGAATGTTAAAAGATTACGGATAGACTTAATTAAGCTTTTTTGAAATATCTTTGATGATGAGCTTCTGATAAATCTAAAAACTCTTTATTAATCTCATCACGAATTTTCATAGGGTCATAATTTTTGAGACTGGTAATCCCAAATTGTTCTAGATCTAAATCTTGTGATCCTGCCGCCCTAAGCAAATCAAAAATCCAGGTCAAAGGATCCATAGAATTATTATAGTTAATGGCTTTCTCTTTTAACTTAATCTCAAATAAGTCTGAGTCATGAACTTTGAATCTATCTTGAAGAATTAATACTTTAAATTTTTCAAGGCGATCATTTACTAGCGCCCTCTCGTCTTGTGAATATTTTGGCCAGCTAATAATCTCGTGAACAAATCTTTTGCACCCTTTGCAGACATCATCTCCATAAGTTGTGGAGCAAATACCTAAACAAGGGGTTGTAGAACGAGTTTTTTGCATAATTAAGCAAAATCATAACTCATTTTTAAATAAAATCTGCTATTTACTAGAAGCCTTTTACTTATAAGAGTAAAATTACCTCCGTTAACAAGGAGATAATCAATGTTAAACGAATACAAAGCACATGTAGATGAAAGAGCGGCACAAAATATCCCCCCGCTTCCATTAGACGCAGATCAAACTGCACAATTAGCAGACCTGTTAAAGTCTGAACACGAAGAATCTGAACTTTTATTACATTTACTTAAAGAAAGAGTACCGGCTGGCGTAGATCAATCAGCTTATGTAAAAGCAGCCTTTTTGGCTGATATTACAACCGGTGAAACTTCTAGTCCATATATTACAAAATCTGATGCTGTTCATATTCTTGGTACTATGCTTGGTGGCTATAACATTCAGCCTTTGATTGAATGCCTAAAAATAGATGAATTAGGTAATGAAGCTGCTGAGGCATTAGGAAAGACATTACTAATTTTTGATGCCTTCAATGAGATCTTTGAATTATCAAAGACTAATGAGTATGCAAAAAAGGTTGTCGATGCGTGGGCTGATGGAAAATGGTTTACTGAAAAAGCTAAACTCCCAGAACAAATCAAATTAACTGTCTATAAAGTACCAGGTGAAATTAATACTGATGATCTTTCGCCTGCAACAGACGCTTGGTCACGTCCTGATATCCCACTTCATGCATTAGCTATGTTCAAAATGCCAAGAGAAGGTCTTGATAGACCATTAGAGACTATCGAAGAGTTAAAAGAAAAAGGTAATCCGCTTGTATTTGTTGGTGATGTTGTTGGTACCGGTTCATCCAGAAAATCTGCTACTAACTCAGTGTTATGGCATATGGGAGATGAGATACCTTATATCCCAAATAAAAAAGAAGGTGGTTTTTGTTTTGGTGGAAAAATAGCCCCCATCTTTTTTAATACATTAGAAGATTCAGGTGCTTTTCCTATTGAATTAGATGTTTCTAAAATGGAAATGGGTCAGGAGATTATTCTTGAGCCTTATAACGGAAAAGTTCTTGATGCTTCAAGCAATGAAGTAATTTCTACTTTTAAACTTAAAACAGATGTTCTTCTTGATGAAGTGAGGGCTAACGGAAGAATACCGTTAATTATTGGAAGGCAATTAACTGATAAAACTAGAGAAGCTTTAGATTTAGCGCCTACAGATATATTTACAAGACCTGATGCTGCTGATACTTCTGATAAAGGTTATACTCTGGCACAAAAAATGGTAGGCAAAGCTTGCGGGGTTGAGGGTATTAGACCAGGAACTTATTGTGAGCCAAGAATGACAACTGTTGGTTCTCAAGATACTACTGGACCAATGACAAGAGATGAATTAAAAGAGTTAGCCTGCTTAGGTTTTTCTGCTGATTTGGTTATGCAATCATTTTGTCATACTGCAGCTTATCCAAAACCTGTAGACATTGAGACACAACATAATTTACCTGATTTTATTATGAATCGTGGTGGTGTCTCTTTAAGACCTGGTGACGGAATAATACATTCATGGCTAAACAGAATGTTACTACCTGATGGAGTTGGAACAGGTGGTGATAGTCATACTAGATTCCCTATAGGTATAAGCTTTCCTGCTGGATCAGGACTTGTAGCATTTGCTGCAACTTTAGGTGTAATGCCATTAGATATGCCTGAGTCCGTTTTAGTTAGATTTAAAGGTGAGATGCAACCAGGAATAACTCTTAGAGATCTTGTTAACGCTATTCCATATGCAGCTATTCAAAAAGGTCTTTTAACTGTTGCAAAAGAAGGTAAGAAAAATATTTTCTCAGGAAGATGCTTGGAAATCGAAGGTCTTCCAAATATGAAAGTTGAACAAGCGTTTGAATTATCAGATGCATCGGCTGAGAGATCAGCTTCAGGCTGTACTGTCAGATTAAACAAAGAACCAATTATTGAATATCTTCAATCCAACATTGTTATGTTGAGATGGATGATTGCTAGTGGTTATGGTGATTCAAAAACTTTAGAAAGAAGAGCTCAAGCCATGGAAGAATGGATTAAAAATCCTGAACTATTAGAGCCGGATGAAAATGCTGAATATGCAGAAATTATCGAAATTGATCTAAACGAAATCACAGAGCCATTACTTGCTTGTCCAAATGACCCTGATGATATTAAACCATTATCAGAAGTTGCTAATACTGAAATCCAAGAAGTATTTATTGGATCTTGTATGACCAACATTGGTCACTTCAGAGCTGCTGGTACCTTGTTACAAAAATATAATGGAACAAAAGCTAGGCTATGGGTTGTCCCTCCAACCAAAATGGACGAGAAACAGCTCATGGAAGAAGGAATCTATAACGTATTTGGTGTTTCAGGAGCAAGAACTGAATTACCTGGATGTTCTCTTTGCATGGGTAACCAAGCAAGAGTTCTTGCAAATTCTACTGTGGTATCAACTTCAACAAGAAATTTCCCTAATAGACTGGGAGATGGTGCTGATGTATTTTTAGCATCTGCTGAACTATCTGCTATAGCTTCTGTAATAGGTAGATTGCCAACGGTAGAGGAATATCACAAATATATGGATGATATTAATCCATTGGCAGATGAGATATACAGATATCTTAACTTTAATGAGATTGATACATATGTGGAGAGTGCAAACTCAGCAAGCATACCTGCTGTGAATATTGTTAATCCCAGTTAGGCTTTAGCTTTTTCTCTTTGTGCTTTAACTTCGTCTTGCCTGGAAACCTCTAGATCTTCAAGATAATTCTCACCGAGAGGCGTTATATATTCACCTGTAAAAATAGAGGTTTCAAATTCTTTGATTTGTGGATTTCCAAACTTACAAGTTTCAATTAAATCCTCTAACGTTTGATAAACAAGCCAATCTGCGCCTATTTCTTTAGCAACTTCATCATCTGTTCTATTTGAAGCTATTAATTCGCTAGTTGCTGGCATATCTATGCCGTAAAGATTTTGATACTTAATAGCAGGTGCTGCAGATGCAAAATATACTTTTTTAGCTCCAGCTTCTTTAGCCATTGCAATAATTTTTTTACTAGTAGTACCTCTTACAATTGAATCATCTACCAGCATTACATTTTTACCTTCAAACTCTAAATCAAGGATATTTAACTTTCTTCTAACAGACTTTCTTCGCTCTTCTTGATAAGGCATGATGAAGGTTCTTCCAATATATCTGTTTTTAACAAAGCCTTCTCTATAAGGAACATCTAAATCAACTGCGAGCTGAAGTGCTGCTGTTGTAGAGCTATCAGGTATAGGGATTACAACATCAATATCGTGATCAGGTTTTTTCTTTTTAATTAATTCAGCCAATTTCGAACCCATTCTCATTCGTGCTTTATATACTGAAATTTCATCAATGTTTGAGTCAGGTCTTGAAAAGTATACATACTCAAATATACAAGGTCTTTTTTGAGGCGCTTCAGCACATTGTTGTGAAAAAAAGTTTCCTTTTTTATCAATATAAACAGCTTCTCCCGGCTCAACATCTCTAAGTTTTTTAAATCCTTGTGATTCAAAAAGAGCATCTTCAGATGCGATTATGTATTCGTCTCTTGTTTTGCCTGCTCTAACACCAATTGATAAGGGTCTAATACCATTGTTGTCTCTGAAAGCTAATATTCCATGTCCAGTAATGAGGGCTAAAACAGCATATGCACCATCACACCTTCTGTGGGTTTTGGTAACTGCTTTAAATATATGCTCCGCTGAAGGATATATTTCTCTTTGTTTTCCTAATTCATGAGCAAAAATATTTAACAAAACTTCAGAATCTGAGTCTGTATTGAGATGTCTCATTTCAGCATGAAATAACTGAATAGCAAGTTCTTTGGAATTTGTTAAATTTCCATTATGAGCAAGGCTAATACCGTAAGGAGAATTAACATACATTGGTTGAGCGAATTCCTTGCCTGCCCCACCAGCAGTGGGATATCTAACATGTCCTATACCATAGTTACCAATAAGTTTATTCATATGTCTTTGCTGGAAAACATCCCTAACATATCCCATAGATTTTCTACTATGGAGTTTGTCTTGTGAATCACAAACAACCATACCGGCAGCATCCTGGCCTCTATGCTGAAGCATTAGAAGAGAATCATATATTTCTGCAGCTATGTTAGTTTCAGCAGAAATTCCAACTATTCCGCACATCAAGAATCCCTGTTATTTGAATATACATCTTCAACTTCTTTTATAGTCTCATTTATTGGTTTTATGTCTTCAATAGCATCATTCATAATTTCTTTTTTGTCTATTGCTCTATTGAAGAATGTCTCTATTGCAGGTGCATATTTTTCTATGTATGGAGCGATTTTAGATTCGTTGATGAAATTTGTATTCTTAATGCTTGATGGCAATAAAATAAAAATAACAAATAAAACTACTAATCCTCTTAATAAACCAAATAGAACTCCTAAAAATCTATCAACCCCAGATGCTCCTGACCATTTTATTAATTTAGATATGAATTTGATCAAAAATCCACCAAGAACTATGGATACAAGGAAAATTGAGATGTATGACAAGATCTTCGATACTTCAGAATTGCCTATAAATTCATTAATTTTTGGAGTCACCATATAACCCAAAGTTATAGCTGCAATAAAGGCCATAACCCATAAAAATAATGATAATAATTCTTTAGTAAACCCTCTTGAAAGAGAGATTAAGCCAGAAGCTGTCAGGACAACTATTATAAACCAGTCAGTAACATTCAATCCTAAAGCTTCCATTTAATAATTTCTCCGTTATTTGATTCAGAAACCTTTTTTATTTGTTCAAGATTAGATTTTATATCATCTTCTGTCATAAATGGTCCTACATAGACTGCATGTAAATTATTTTTTGAACCAAAAGTTTCTGTAAATGCAGGAAAGCCTCCTTCTTTTATTTTTATAACAATTTTCAAAGCATTTTCTTTGGATGATAAAACATGAACTCGTAAAACAAAAACATCGAAATCAGATTCTTGAATATCAGAAACTACATCATCTGATTTTTTTTGATTAGTTTTTATTTCTTCAGTAGATTTTAATGTATTGTCAAAAGAATCTTTTTCTTTAAATGAATTGCTTGGTTTGTTACTTTGGATACTTGAAAATTCTCTTTGGTACTCCACTTGAGGTTTTAAAATAACAAATAGCACAAGCAATAACGCAGCTATGCTAAAAATTAGACCTACAGCTCTATCAATATTCATTAGCTTTTATATATTTTTTTTAACAGTCCAAGAACTTTTGTTCTGATATTTTTTCTATGCACAATCATATCAATTGCTCCGTGTTTTAACAAAAACTCTGATTTTTGGAAATCATCAGGTAAATCAACTCTTACAGTTTGCTCAATAACCCTTCTGCCGGCAAACCCAACCAAGGCATCAGGTTCAGCAATGTTTATATCACCAAGCATAGCTAAACTTGCAGAAACGCCTCCATAAATAGGATCAACCATTACAGAAATATAAGGTAATTTTTCTGCTTTAAGTTTTTGTAAGGCAGCAGAAGTTTTTGCCATCTGCATTAAAGAAACCATTGACTCTTGCATTCTTGCGCCACCACTTGTCGAGAAACAGATAAATGGGCATCGAGACTTTATAGCCTCATTTACACCCTGTACAAACTTTTCTCCTACAACTCCTCCCATTGATCCACCCATAAATCTAAACTCAAATGCAGCTACAACTACACCCATTGAATCAAGAGCTCCTTTACCAATAATAATAGCTTCATTCTCTCCTGTATTTGAAACAGCATCTTTGATTCTTGATGAATAATTTTTTGTATCTTTAAACTTTAGAGAGTCTTTGGTTTTAATATCTGCAGCTATTTCTTCAAAATAACCTTTATCTAAAAAAATTTCTAATCTTTTTCTGGCACCAATTCGAAGGTGATGATCGCATTTAGAACAAACATAAAGTGACTTTTCCAGATCAGGTGCATACAAGACTGATTCACAAGAAGGACAGGAGCTCCATAAACCATCAGGGACCTTACTTTTAGAATTAGATGTAACTATTGATGGTATAAGCCTTCTTAGCCAGTTCATGATATAGCGGTTTTCATCTCCCTAAGATATTCACCTATTCTACCAAATTCTTTTGACTTAGACTCATCTGCAATCATTTCAACAATTGATGAACCAATAACAATACCATCAGAACATGCTGCTAGAGTTGATGCATCCTCGACTGATTTAATCCCGAACCCTGCCATAGTTGGAGCATCTGAATATTGTTGAATTTTTTGGATATTATTTTTAATTTCTTCAATATTTAAATTAGATGAGCCTGTAACACCTCGAAGAGTGACGTAATAAATAAACCCAGTGCTATTTTTTGCTATAGATTCAACTCTATCGTCTTTAGTAGTCGGAGATATTAGTGAAATAATATTTATATTTGGGTTTGTGATTCCATAAGTCTGCAGATTGAGTTCGCCTGGAACATCTACAACTAAAATTGAATCCGCACTATTCTCTCCAATTGATTGAACTAGTTCAATATGGGATATGAAAGTATTTAAATAACCCATTAAAACTATGGGTGTTTGGGTATTGGTTTCTCTAAACTTATCAACCAATTCAAGTATCATTTTCAGTGATATATTATTTTTTAGAGCTCGGTCATGAGCTTTTTGTATGATTGGTCCCTCAGCAATTGGATCTGTAAAGGGAACGCCAATCTCAATAACATCAACTCCTGAATCAACAAATAAATGCATTAGGTCTAATGTTGTATCCAAATTAGGATCACCTGCTACAAGGTATGCTACTAGAGCCTTTTTATTGCTTTCTTTAAGATTTTGTAATTTTGATGTCAGTCTATTCAAAACTCTATCCCATCGATTTCAGCAACAGTATTAATGTCTTTGTCTCCTCTACCAGAAACATTCACAACTACATTTGTTGATGAATCTAATTCCTTCATAAGTGGTTCTAGGTATGCAAAAGCATGTGCTGTCTCAAGAGCAGGCATAATACCCTCAAGTTCAGTTACTTCGTGAAAAGCTTTTAAGGCATCATCATCGCTAACTGCAACATACTCAGCTCTACCAATATCTTTTAGCCATGAATGTTCAGGACCAACTCCAGGATAATCTAAGCCAGCTGAAACAGACTTAGTATCTTTTACCTGACCTGATTCATCTTGCATTAAGTAACTGCGAGCACCATGAAGAACTCCAGGTGTGCCGTCATTTAATGGAGCTGCATGCTCGCCTGTTGAAACGCCCTCTCCTCCAGCTTCAACGCCAATAAGTCTAGTTTCTTTAATATCAATAAATGGGTGAAATATGCCCATTGCATTAGAACCACCGCCAACACAGGCAACAACAGCATCAGGCATTTTGCCAAATAAATCTTTAGATTGCTCAATTACTTCTTTACCAACAACAGAGTTGAAATCTCTTACTATCATCGGATATGGATGCGGGCCAGTAACACTTCCAATAATATAATAGGTATCATCAACATTAGTTACCCAATCTCTTAAAGCTTCATTTAAAGCATCTTTTAATGTTGCTGAACCAGAATCAACAGGATGCACATGAGCTCCAAGTAATTTTATTCTATAAACATTTAAAGATTGTCTTCTAACGTCTTCAGCGCCCATATAAATATGACACTCTAGCCCTAACCTTGCTGCAACAGTTGCTGTCGCAACACCATGCTGACCAGCACCAGTTTCTGCAATGATTCTTTTTTTGCCCATATATTTAGCAAGAAGTATCTGACCAACAGTATTATTTATTTTGTGTGCTCCAGTATGATTAAGATCTTCACGTTTAAGCCAAATAGAACCAGATTTGTAATGGTCCGTTAATCTTTGTGCAAAATATAGTGGCGAAGGTCTGCCAACAAAATGGGAAAGATCTTTATAGAACTCATCTATAAAGTCTTTATTATCTTTTAATTTGTTATAAGTATTTTCTAGCTCTTCAAGAGCATACATCAGAGTTTCTGGTACAAATTTACCGCCGTATTCACCATAAAATCCTTCTTTATCAGGAAAGTTAGAATTACTAAATGTCATAGTTTCTGATTATTTTTAAAATATCTTTTATTAAATGGATGTCTTTGATTCCAGCCTGAGATTCAACCCCAGAGTTTAAATCTAAACACCACGAATTAGTCTTTAATGCATTATCGACATTTTGAGAATTAATTCCACCTGAAAGAACAAAATTATGACTATCATTATCAATATTTTTTAATAACTCCCAATTAAAAGACTCTCCTGTTCCTCCATATACTCCGTTCTTATGATTTTCAAGAAGAATTGCTGACGCAGAGCTGTATTGAGAAATCATTTTTATATCGCTAGCATTTTTTATTCTAATTGCCTTCCAATAATCTAATCCAAAAGTTTCACAAAAATTTTGATCTTCTTCTCCGTGGAATTGGAGAATCGGATTATTAAAAAATAATGAAGTTTTATAAATAAAATCTTCATCAGCATTAACATAAACGCACACAGGTCTAGTGTCTTTAAAATCTATATCTTGTATTTTTTCTAGGAAGACTTCATCTACAAATCGTGGGCTTTTGCTGTAAAAAATAAAACCTACGTAGTCCAATTTAAGGCTTATAAGTTGTTTTAATATATCAATATCTGAGATACCACAGATTTTTATCTTTGGATTAATCATCTCTTAAACCTATCTAATAAATGCTCAGTTGGACTATGGATATTAAATTTTAAATCATATTTAGGTCCAAGAAAAAATAATCCTTTTGCTGAAACAGTTTTTCCAGCATAACTTCTATCGTGTTTAGATAGAATTTCTTCTACAGAAAGATTTATTTCTCCTTTAGCAATATCTAATAAAGTGCCAACCATAATTCTTACCATGTTATGCAAAAAGGCATTTGCGTGGATGGATATAAAAATAAATTTATCATGACACTCAATTTCAATATCTCTTATTGATTTAGTAGGATTTTTTGAACTGCAGCTTGAACTTCTAAAGGATGTAAAATCATGTTTTCCAATAAACATTTTTGCCTGTTGATTTAGAACATCTGTATCTAAATTATTATTATCCCAGTGAGAGCAATTATCAAAAAATAATGGTTTGCTTCTGGAGTTATAAATAACATAGGTATAACTTCTCTCAACAGCAGAAAACCTAGAATGAAAATCATCAGGTACTTCAAACATTTTAGTTACAGCGATAGCGTCTGGAAGGTTTGAATTTATTCCATCAATCCAATTTTTTTCTTCTCTTTTGATGTCAGTTGTAAAATCAAAGACTTGAGAAAGTGCATGAACGCCAGCATCTGTTCTTCCAGCATAATTTAGTACTTTTTTTTTCTTGAGTGATCATTTCAATAGCTTCTTCAAGTTTTTGTTGAATTGAGATGGCATTCTTTTGTCTTTGGAAGCCCGAAAACCCAGAACCATCATACTCAGTTGTAAAAGCTAGTCTCACTTTTCAGAAAATTTATCAAGCAAAGTTTTGGCATCATTTTTGATCTTATCGCTCTGAGTTGATTTCATTAGTTCATCTAAAATAGATTTTGAGTTTTCTAAATCACCCATTTCAAAATATGTCACCGCAAGATCTAGTTGCTGCTCTTCTTCATTATTTGTAATGCTTAAGCCTTTTGGTAAACCCGCAACAGATGAAGAGGTATCAGGAGCTTCATCAAAATCATAATCTATTTTCTTTGTCTGTCTTGATTTGAGCTGAATATAAATCAGTGCTATTAAAATTCCAGAAAGAATTGATACAAAGGCAACAAAAAGGAGGTCCATTAATCCAAATTCTTGAACATCAGCAGGCTTTATATCCTCCGTCTCTTTAATTAATTCCTCAGCAATTTTGCTTTCAAAGGCCATTTCAAGTGTTTTAGTATTATTTTTAATAATGTCTGCTGGATCATTTAATTCTTCGTTATTAATATCCAACTGTTTAGCCTCATCTTCGTCAACAATCTCTTTAACTTTCTGTTCAGGTGCTTCTATTATTTTTGGAGCAGTTAAAATTAATAAAGATTTTACTGCTGGTGCTATAGATAAAGAATATGATTCATTCATAGCAAGAATTGAAGCTTTTGCCTCGGTATGCGAAGTCTCAGATATGCTTGAATATGAAGGAATTATTAAATCTTTATCATTTCGAACTAAATTAATATTTCCATCTATAAACGCATCTTTGTTTCCAAGATAAATTGACCACATTATTTGATATATTGAAGCATCAGACATATCTGTCTTAATGTTAGTAGCCAAACTCCACATTGTTGAAATTTCGTTAGCTTTAATAACTCTTAGCTGTTTTTTAATCTCTTTAGCAGCAGGAAGAATCTCCATTGGAGGTACATCATTTGATTTTTCAATAATAGCTGGTTTGTATACTTGAGGGGGTTTAGGTTTTTTTGAAGAGGAATTTAGTTTTGAGGGTAAAAAAATAAATATATCTTTTGATATTTGATCCTCTATAACCAACTTAAAATTAAAATAATTTCCATCGTAAGAGTTATTTAAAACTATTGAATAGGTCTTATAAGTAGAAAAGTCCTCTAATAAGGTATAGGAAATATTTTCTTGATTTAATAATTCGTTAGACTTGTACTCTTTTAAGATAATATCTTCATCAGAAATCCTAGCGCTTTGGATCTTAAATTCAATTACTCTTTCCCCTTGAGAATTAAGCGATAACTTGGGAGAAGATAAAAAAGCGTCGGCAACTATATTTAGAGGAAGAAGGATTAAAGATAATACAAAAACTCTTAACACAATTTATTATTTGTAATTAACTTTTGAAGTATCTGCACAGCATTAAGAGCAGCGCCTTTTCCGTATACGTTATCTGCAACAACCCAAAGCGAAACCCATGAATCTCCTTGAATTTGTTGTGAACGTATTCTTCCAACATAAACATCCTCAGAATCATTAGCTTGTTCATAAGGTGTTGGATACTCTAAAGTATCAGGATTATCCATAACACATACTCCTTCATTACCTTCAACAGAATTAATAACCTCTTCTCTTGAAGCTGAGTTTGAAAGCTTTAAAAAGACTGCTTCTGAATGTCCATTAAAAACAGGAACTCTGGCACAAGTTGCCTGTACCTCAATATTTGGATCTAATATTTTTTTAGTTTCCCAGACTAATTTCATCTCTTCTTTTGTAAAAGCATTATCTAGAAAGATATCACATTGAGGTATTACGTTAAATGCGATTGGTTTTGGATAAACTTTTGATTCTGCAGTATCACTCTCATAAGTTTGGGATCTCAACTCTTCTACAGCCTCTTTACCAGTTCCAGAGACCGCTTGATATGTTGCAATGTTTAAAAATTCAATTCCAAACTGCTCATGAATTGGTTTTAAAACCATTAAAAGCTGTGAGGTTGAACAATTTGGATTAGCAATTAATGTTGGTTCATCAAGATTCTCAACAATATTGCCATTAATCTCAGGGATAATTAGCGGCACATCATCTTCATACCTGAACTCAGAAGATAAATCTATTACATAATTACCGGCCTCTACAAATTTTCTAGCATACTGCTTTGCAACAGAGCCACCTGCTGAAAATATAGTTATATTTACATCTGTTGGGTCAAAATCATCAAGACTTCCAATAACGTAATCTTGATTTTGAAAATGTACAGTTTGGCCAACTGTTGAACTACCCAATGGAAACAACTTGTCTACTTGAATACCTTTTTTTTCAAGCAATTGAAGAATTTTTTTACCCACTACACCAGAAGCGCCAACAAGCGCCATATTTAATGTTTTATCCATTTTTTAATATTCCTATTAATATTGATGCTACTTCAGAGGTTTTTACATACTCATCATTAGTGCTTATATCTTTTGTTCTATAGCCTTTGGCAATAAATTCTTTGATAGCACGGTCAATGCTATCGGATAGCTCTTTTTGATCTAATGAATATTTTAGTGCCATACCAAGTGAAGCGATCATTGCAATTGGATTAGCTATATCCATTCCAGCAATATCTGGGGCGCTACCATGACAAGGTTCATACATGCCCTGAGATGAGCTATTTAATGAAGCAGATGGAAGCATACCAATTGATCCAGATAGTGTTGCAGCTATATCAGACAAAATATCTCCAAATAGATTGCTTGATACAATCACATCATACTGATTTGGGTTAAGAACTAGCTGCATTGCAGTATTGTCAGCAAGTTGATGAGAGAGCTCTACGTCTGGATAATCTTTTGCCATATCTGAAACTATAGATCTCCAAAACTTAGAAACCTCAAGAACATTTGCCTTTTCAACTGAGCAAAGCTTTCCACCTCTTTTTTGTGCTGATTCGAAAGCCACCTTCGCAATACGTTTAATCTCATTTTCGTTATAAACCATCGTATTAAATGCATAAGGGGGATCTTCATTCTCAACGATTGCCCTAGGCTCACCAAAATATATTCCTCCTGTAAGCTCACGAACAATCAGAATATCTAAATTTTCAATAATATGATTTTTAATTGGGGACGCTGCTGCAAGCTCATTAAATAGAAATGCAGGTCTTAAGTTGGCAAATAACTCTAATTCTTTTCTTAATGATAAAAGCGCTTGCTCTGGTCTGTTATCCCAATCTAGCTCATCCCATTTTGGTCCACCAACGGCACCAAATAATATTGCATCACTTTCTTTTGCCTTTGCTAAAACTTTTTCTGGCAAGGGCGATCCAAACTTATCATAAGCTGTTCCACCTGCATCCATTTCTTCAATACTAAAATCAAGATTATGTTCTGCAATTAAAAAGTCTAAAACTTCTTTTGCAGAAGCAGTAACTTCTTGACCAATACCGTCTCCAGGCAAAATTAAAATCTTTTTAGTCATTTGAAAATATCCATGGTGTATTTTTCATTCGTGTCTGCTCAAAAGCTAGTATTTTATCTTTATGTTTTAAAGTCATGTCAACATCATCTAAGCCATAAATTATTCTTTCAAGAAGGTTGTCTTCAACATCAAAACTATACAGTTCATTTTCATTTTGGAATATTTTTTTTGAATCAAGGCTTACTGATAGATCAGCTGAGCTATCACTCATTTTTTGAAACAAGTCTTCAATTTTATTTTTATCAAGTTTTATTGGTAAAACTCCATTTTTAAAGCAATTGTTATAAAAAATATCTCCAAAAGATGAAGCTATGACTATCTTTATCCCAAAATCTCTTAAAGCCCATACTGCATGCTCTCTTGAAGAGCCACAACCAAAATTATCTCTAGTTAATAAAATGGTGGCTTTGTCATAAGGGGCTTGATTTAAAATAAAATCTGGATTCTGCTCCCTATCATTTTTAGAAACTCCTAGTTTACCTTCATCAAGATATCTCCACCCATCAAATAGATAATCTTCAAAACCAAACTTTTTAATTGATTTTAAGTATTCAGTAGGGATGATTTGGTCAGTATCAATATTATCTCTATCAATACTAGCTACAACACCACCTATTATTAATTCGTTTCCTTCAATCTTCATGACGGGTCAACAACTCTCCCATTAACAGCTGTGAGAGCTGCCATTAAAGGACTCATTAGATGAGTTCTTCCAAGATTGCCCTGCCTGCCTTCAAAATTTCTATTAGATGTTGAAGCACATCTTTCATAGGGCTTTAATTGATCTGGATTCATTCCTAAACACATTGAACAACCTGGATCTCTCCACATAAATCCTGCTTCTTCAAAAATTATATGCAAACCTTCAGATTCAGCCTGTTCTTTAACTAGGCCAGAACCTGGTACAACAATAGCTTCAATAATATCTTCTGAAACTTTTTTTCCATCGACAACTTTTGCTGCATCTCTAAGATCTTCGATTCTTGAATTTGTACACGAACCTATAAAAACTCTGTCAAATTTTAAATCTGTAACTTTCTGATTTTCTTCTATGCCCATATATTTTTTTGCTAATTCAAAATTTCTCTTATTTTCACCATCAACAAAATCTAAATTTGGAATTTCTTGATCAAAATCAACGACCATTTCTGGTGATGTCCCCCATGTAACCTGAGGTTTAATTAAAGAAACATCTATTGCTATCTCTTTATCAAAAGAAGCATCATTATCAGAAACAAGTGATGTCCAATGAGACATGGCATCTTCAAACTCCTCTTCTGATAATTGGCTATGATCTTTAACGTAATTAAAGGTTGTTGCATCTGGAGCAATTAACCCAACCTTTGCCCCAGCTTCGATAGACATATTACATATTGTCATTCTAGCTTCCATAGATATGCTCTCAATATATGATCCGGCAAACTCTATTGCATGACCGTTACCTCCAGCAGTTCCTATTGTTCTTATTAAAAATAGAACAATATCTTTTGAAGTCACTCCTTCTTGCGGCTCGCCACTAAATTTAACTCTCATATTCTTAAGTTTTGAAACTTTTAATGTTTGTGTTGCAAGAACATGTTCTACCTCAGAAGTTCCTATGCCCATAGCCAAACATCCAAATGCACCATGTGTTGATGTATGCGAATCTCCACAAACTATTGTCATGCCAGGTAGTGTATAACCAAGCTCAGGACCAATAACATGAACTATTCCTTGATTGATTGACGTTATATCAAATTGCTTAATACCAAACTTATTACAATTTTTATCAAGCTCTGTTACTTGTATTTTTGATATCTCATCTTTTATATTTTCTGTTTTAAAAGACTCTCCTCTTTCAGTAGGAACATTATGATCAGGTGTAGCAATATTCGCATTCAATCTCCATGGAGATAACCCTTTTTTAGATAGCCCCTCAAAAGCCTGAGGAGATGTAACCTCATGAAGATACTGTCTATCTATGTACAATAAAGATTCCGATGAATCTAAAGTGGTTATATGATGCTCTTCCCAAAGCTTGTCGTATAAAGTCTTTGGCATCTTACTTGGTAAAAGGTAATTGTTGATTAACCTCACCGCATTGAGCACGGTTTCTCAAAACATGGTCCATGATTACAAGATTCACCATTGCCTCTGCGATAGGAACTGCTCTTATGCCAACGCATGGGTCATGCCTTCCAGTAACTTCAATATCTACTTCGTTGCCATCTTTGTCGACAGTTTTTCCTTTTTTCTTAATACTTGAAGTTGGCTTGATTAAAAAGTCTAAATCTATATTGTCCCCGTTTGAAATACCTCCAAGTATTCCACCAGCATTATTAGACGCAAATCCATCAGATCTAATTTCATCGCGTATCTCAGAACCTTTTAGATTGAGAATGTTTTCTGCATTTCCAATAGAAACAGATTTAACAGCATTAATACTCATGATTGCTTTAGCAAGATCTGCATTCAGTTTATCGAAAACAGGCTCTCCTAAGCCAACCGGGCAATTCTCAACGCAAACTCCAAGTTTTGCTCCAACAGAATTACCTTCAGCAATTAGTTCTTCAAACATCTTATTTAAATCATCAAGTTTAGATAAATCTGCAAAGAAGTATTTGTTTTCATTTGCAGAGCTTGGATTAATTGAATCAGCTGAAACATGACCTATTTGTGATACATATCCTGTCGTTTTAACTCCATATCTAGCTAGGTATTTCTTTGCAATAGCACCTGCAGCAACCCTCATAGCAGTCTCTCTAGCGCTTGATCTTCCTCCGCCTCTATAATCTCTATGACCATATTTTGCTTGATAGGTTATATCTGCATGGTTTGGCCTGAAAGAATCTTTAATATTTGAGTAATCTTTAGACTGTTGATCCTTATTAAAAATCAATAAGCTTATTGGTGTTCCGAGTGTTTTTCCTTCAAAAACTCCAGATAATATTTGCACCGCATCATCTTCTTTTCGCTGAGTTGTGACATCTGATTGACCAGGCTTTCTTCTATCTAATTCGAACTGTATATCAGCTTCACTTAACTCAAGATTTGGCGGGCATCCATCAATAATGCAGCCCAAAGCATGCCCATGACTCTCACCAAAGGTCGTAATTTTAAATAATTTTCCAAACGTATTGCCTGACATGGCAGTGATTATAGTCCAAAATTGATAAAACGCCTTATTTTAGGGGTTATTTAGGCCATTATCAAATAATTAAAAATTATTCTGTTTTTTTGATAATAATTCTTGAAATTCAATAACCGAAGTATTTTCAAGCTTTTTTTGATCCGTGCAAAGTGCATAAATTTCTTTACACTTTTCTGAATCATATGAAATTTCTAAGTTTTTTAAAAACTTTTGTTCTAGCACAGGGATTCCCTCTTCTCTTCTTCTTTTGTGACCAATTGGGTACTCTACCTCAACTTCATCTGTTGAACTTCCATCAGTAAAATGTATTTTAATCCTATTAGCTATGGATCTTTTATCTGCCTCATGATATTCCTCAGAGTATCTTTTATCTTCATTAATCACCATTTTTTCTCTTAGTGCATCAACTCTTGGATCAGAAGCAACGTCATCCTCATAATCCTCTGCAACTAAATCACCTTTAAGTAATCCTATTGCAACCATGTATTGAAGACAGTGATCTCTGTCTGCTGGATTATTAAGCTCACCAACTTTAGAGATAATTCTAATAGCAGATTCATGTGTTGTAATCTCAATAGTTTTTATGTCATCAAGCTTATCTTTTATCTTAGAATGAAGTGCAACAGCTGCCTCAACTGCAGTTTGAGCATGGAATTCAGCTGGAAAACTGATTTTAAAAAGAATATTTTCCATCACATAAGAGCCAAAAGCTTGAGGAAGGGAAAGCTGTTCACCTTTAAATAGCACGTCTTCAAAACCCCAAACAGGTGCAGATAAAACTCCTGGATAACCCATCTCACCTGAGAGAGTAATCATAGCCAATCTTACAGCCCTACTAGTAGCATCACCCGCTGCCCAACTTTTTCTTGAGCCAGCATTTGGTGCATGCCTATATGTTCTTAAGCTTTGTCCATCTACCCAAGCCTGACTAATTGCATCCTTAATTTGCTCATTGGTGCCCCCCATTAATTTTGTTACTACAGCTGTTGATGCAACTTTTACAAGAACAACATGATCTAGACCAACTTTATTAAAGCTGTTCTTAAGCGCTAAAACTCCTTGAATTTCATGAGCCATAATCATGGCTTCTAAAACATCTTTCATGGTAAGAGAGTCTTTACCCTCTTCAATATTTTTTTGTGAAATAAAATCTGCTACGGCTAAAATGCCACCAAGATTATCTGAAGGATGCCCCCATTCAGCAGCCAACCAGGTATCGTTATAATCTAGCCATCTTATAATACAACCAATGTCAAAAGCACCTTTAATGGGGTCAAGTTTAAAATTTGTTCCTGGTACTCGAACTCCATATGGTACTGATGTTCCATCAACAACAGGTCCAAGCATTTTTGTGCAAGCTGGAAATTTTAAGGCAAGAAGACCACATCCTATTGTGTCTATGAGGCAATTTCTTGCAGTATCTAGTGCAAGTTCAGAATCAATTTGATAATTTGATACATAGTCAGCGATTTCAGAAATTACTGAGTCATATCCGGGCCTAACATTTAAATCAACATTAGAAGACATGAATTAGACCCTATCTTCTATATCAACCCACTCAGAACTTTCAACACCAATGTATTCAGCACTTGGTCTAATAATTCTATTATTTGCCCTTTGCTCCATGCAATGAGCCGTCCATCCTGAAACTCGAGACATTACAAAGATTGGCGTGAATAATTTTGTTGGTATGCCCATGTAAAAATATGCTGGCGCATGAAAAAAGTCAGCATTGGCAAACATTTTTTTCTCATCTGCCATTACCTTTTCAACTTCTTCTGCAACTTGATATAAGGTATCGTTATGATGAAGTAAAGATAGTTCCTTAGCATACTCTTTAATGACAGCATTTCGCGGATCACGAATAGAATAGACTGCATGCCCAAAACCCATAATTTTTTCTTTGTTAGCAAGCATAGCTAAGATATTCTCTTTTGCTTCTTCTCTTGATGTCCAGTTTTCGATTAGCTCCATTGCCTTTTCATTGGCTCCCCCATGAAGAGGACCTCTTAATGAACCAATAGCAGCCACAACACAAGAATGAATATCAGACATGGTTGATGCACAAACTCTGCCAGTAAAAGTTGAAGCATTAAATTCATGCTCAGCATAAAGCACTAAAGATACATCCATTACTTTTCTATGAAGATCACTGGGAGTTTTTCCATGAAGTATATGCAAGAAGTGACCTGCCATTGAATCTTCGTCATTTACTAAACTGATATCTTCTCCTTCATGAGAATACTTGTACCAATAGGTAACTATAGAAGCCATAGTAGCTATCATTCTATTTATTGAATTTAATTGATTGCTGAAATCACCTTCAGGCTCAAGATTTCCCAACATTGATGTTCCGGTTCTCATAACATCCATTGGGTGAGCCGATGCTGGTATTTTTTGAAGTACTTCTTTTAGAGCTTGAGGAAGGTCTCTTTGACTTTTAAGAAGTGCTTTATATTCTGAAAGTTCGCTCTTGTTAGGAAGTTTATTGTAAAGAAGTAGGTATGCTACCTCTTCGAATGATGCTTTGTCAGCCAAGGTTTCAACCTTATGACCCCTATATGCAAGGCCTTCAATCTGACCAACTGTTGATAATGAAGTTTCTCCTGCCACCTGGCCTCTTAGACCAGCACCTTCTAACTTTTTAACCATAATATTTAGTAATCCTCTTTATTCTTCTTTATATAGTTCATCCAATTTTTGTTCAAAACTGTGATAATTTAATCGATCGTATAATTCTTCCCGGGTCTGCATTATATCTAACAGATCTTTCTGTGTCCCCTCTTTAGCAATCGAAATGTAAACTTTTTCCGCAATCTTGCTCATTGCCCTAAATGCACTTAATGGAAAGAGAATCATATCAACCCCAACTTTATGAAGTTCATCTTTTGTAAATAATGGAGTTTTTCCAAACTCAGTAATGTTTGCAAGAATTGGAATATTAAATGCTTTTTTTACAGCAGCATATTCCTCAAGAGTTGTTGCTGCCTCAAGAAATATACCATCAGCTCCTTCGGTAATATAAGAACCGATTCGATCAATGGCACCTTCAATACCCTCTGATGCAATTGCATCAGTTCTAGCCATAATAAAAAATTCTTCATCATGTCTTCCATCCACAGCTGCTTTTATTCTGTCTTGCATTTCATTTTTCGAAACTAATGATTTGTTAGGTCTGTGACCACATCTTTTTTGTGATATTTGATCTTCCATATGAACTGCAGCACAGCCAGCATCAATCATATTTTTTATTGTTTTAGCTATGTTAAAAGCTCCTCCCCAACCAGTATCAATATCAACAAGGAGTGGTAAAGAAGAAGCGCTTGTAATTCTTTTAACATCTATAAGAACATCTTCCATAGATGTAATCCCTAAATCCGGAATTCCATATGAAGCAGCAGCGACTCCTCCACCTGATAAATACACTGCTTTATGACCTGATTTTTCAGCTAATATTGCTGAGTAGGCATTGATAGCGCCTGGAATAATAAGTGGAGTATTATCTTTAAGTGCTTTTCTGAATTTTGTGCCTGCTGACATGGTTGGAGATTATAGAACACAAATATACCAATTCCCAAATCTGACTAACTGTAGAATTTTACTCCTCTGATAATTCTGTCTTTGTTATTCTTTCTTCTCCATCGATTAGTATCTCTTAAGCTATATACACAACCACAATATTCTTGCTGATAAAATTCTTCTCTTTTAGAAATCTCAATCATCCTTGAAGATCCACCCTGTTTTCTCCAATTGAAGTCCCAATAAACAACATCTTCGTATCTATCAGCAGCTCTATGCCCTGCTGAATTAATTTGATTCATGTCTTTCCACCTGGATATACCAAGTGTCGTTGCATAAACAGAAAAATTGTTTTCTTTTGCATAAAGAGCGGACCTCTCAAACCTCATATCAAAGCACTTTGTACACCTTTCACCTCTTTCAGGTTCATCTTCAAGACCTTTAATTCTCTCAAACCAATTATCTTTATCATAATCAGCATCGATGCATTCAAATCCTAGCTTCTCACAAAATCTTCTATTTTCATTTTTTCTAATTTCGTATTCTTCCTTCGGATGAATATTCGGATTATAAAAATAAACTGTTGTTTTAATATCAGACGCAGCCAAGGCCTCCATTATTTCTCCAGCACATGGAGCACAACAACTATGAAGTAATAAATCAGTGCCTTCTTTAGGCATCTGAAGTTTTGGTCTTTCGTAATTATCTAATTTTAAATGGTCACTCATTTTACAAAAATAGAACTTTTTAGTATGGCATCTTCTAAATCATCATAATTATGGAATGATGGAATGTCAGGATGACTTGCGGCAATCTTTTCTGGCGCATTCATAAAAAAACCTTTTTCAGCAACTTCGAACATCTGTATATCATTATAAGAGTCTCCTGCAGCAATACATCTATAACCAATTGATTGAAAAGCCATAATTGCTTGTTTTTTAGCTTGTTTGTGCCTTAGCTTATAAGAAATGACCTCATCATTTTCAACCTCTAAGTTATGACATAGTAAAAGTGGGTGACCCATCTTTTCCATTAAAGGCTTAGCTATTTCATGAAATGTATCTGAAAGTATAACTACTTGAAAATTAGATCTAATACTATTTAAGAAATCTTCTGCTCCATCTAAAAGATTTAATTCTCCTGATGCTTTTTGAATATCTGATAATTTAAGATTATGTTTTTTCATGACTTCAAGTCTAAAGTCCATAAGATCTGAATAATCGGGTATATCTCTAGTTGTTTTGTTGAATTCTTCAACTCCAGTATTTAAAGCTATCTGCTCCCATATTTCAGGTGTTAAAGTTCCCTCCATATCAAAACATACTATTTCCATTTTAAATCCTTATTTTTTATTTTTTATGCCATAAGGAACATGTCCAGAGGCGGTCGTTTCAATAGCGTCCATGATATGTTTTTTTTGGTCATCAAAAAAGATGTCTGCTTGAAAAGATTTAAGAAAATGTTGCTTTGACATTCCTCCTAGAAATAATGATTCATCAATCCTGACACCCCATTCTCTCAATGTTTTAATTACACGTTTATCAGATGGAGCCGATCTAGCAGTTACAAGCGCTGTTCTTATTGGGCATTCATTGATATCAAAATCATTTTGAATTTTATTTAATTCAACTAAAAATGATTTGAAGGGTCCTTCTTTTAATAAAGAAGTTGCCTTCACCTCATTTTCAATAAATGCATCTAAACCCTTTTCATGAAAAACTTTTTCTGAGTCATCTGAAAAAATTACTGCATCTCCATCAAATGCTATTTTTAGTTGGCCATTTTCAGAATTCAGGTTAGTTTCTCCATCTCTTGGAATTATTGTTGCAGCTGCAACATTGCTTTCGATGGCTAACTTTACGTCTTCAAAACTGCTTGATAAAAATAGATGTACTCCAAAATCTTTTACATATCTATGAGGACTTTCACCTCCACAAAATGCTGCTCTGCTAATATTCAAGCCATGAGCCTCAATCGAGTTTCTTATTCTAAGACCAGTATCTGAAGTATTTCTAGAAAGTAAAATTACTTCAATTCTATTTTCGTCTTTGTACAAGGAATTAATGCCTAGAATTTTTTTTACCAGACCAAAGGCTTCACCTGGCTCAAGAGTTTTATCTTCATTTGCAACTTGATAGTCTCTGTAAGACTCTAAACCTTCTTTTTCATATATTTCATGGCTTTGATCAAGATTAAATAAAGCTCTTGAAGATATACCTATTATTAGTTTTGACTTACTACTCATTATTTTTATTGATTTTACTTACAAAATAGCATTATACTGTATAAATATATAGTATAATTGAAACATTATGAAAGATATTACACCTCAACAACAAAAAGTACTTGATTGTATTCAAGTATACATAAATAAAACAGGCTTTCCTCCTACAAGAGCAGATATTTGTAGAGAGTTAGGGTTTAAATCTCCTAATTCGGCTGAAACTCACTTAAGAGCTCTTGAGAAAAAAGGTTTCATCTCAATAGAAAGTGGTGCTTCAAGAGGCATATCTATAAATAACCCTGAAATAACTCATTTAGAAAATGAGTACCCTATAGTTGGATTAGTTGCTGCTGGGTCACCAACTTTAGCAAGTGAAAATGTCGAAAAAATATTAAATTGTCCAAAAAATTTTTTTGGATCTGATTTTGATTATTTCTTAAGAGTTAGGGGTCTTAGTATGAAAGATGCTGGAATTATGGAAGATGATTTAATAGCTGTTAAAAAAACCCAAGAAATTAAAAATGGCGATATTGTTATTGCAAGAATAGAAGATGAGGTAACAGTTAAATATTTTCAAAGAAGTGCTCCAAATATAGTTCATTTGAAGCCAGCAAATGAAGAATTTAGTGATATTGAAGTTAATCTCGAGGAGACTGAGTTATATATAGAAGGGAAAAGTGTCGGGCTAATTAGAGAGAGTTAGTGCAATATTACTGTCTTCTTTGAAAGTCTCTCTTTTTGACTGTCAAAAAACTCGTCAAAATCACTCACATTACCACTTACACTTTCAATACCGGCTTTAATCATCTCCTTAGCAACAGAAAGTTCTTGTCCTTGCAAAAATTCCTTAGATTCATTTGAGAACTCAATTTTTACTATTGGGTTATCGTGATCGTCTGATCTTCTTAGAACAATAGTTCCGTCAGGTAATTGAGCTAATTCTAGGTAGTTTGACATAATTTCTCCGTATTATTGAAGCTTAACACTCCTCAAGGGTTTTGCGAAGCAACAATATAAAGCTTTTATAATTATCTAATATCGAATTTAGTTTTTTCAAGTTAATAGGATTATTTGAGGTAATTATTGATGTATCAATTGGTATTAAAAGTTTATCTTTTGCGATAGATATATCTGATAAAAATCCATCATCACTTATCTCTCTTTTAATAATGTTTGCAAGAGCAACTTCATTGGATAGTAGTTTCCACTTAGCATAAAAATTAAAATCATGAAAATTTGAAATATTTAAATTTAATTCTGAATGCAAATTAATTGCAAGCTGATCAATGCTTTGCTCAAGAGAGGAAAAAAATAAATATTTATTATTTTGATTTAAATTATTATCAACTAAGATTTGATCACAAATATCTATATATAAATTAACTAATTCTTTTGCGCTCACTAACTTTTGAGGTTTTGAACCCACTCTCCATTATTATAAACAGCAGTCCATTTTGTTTTTTTTCCATCTTTTTCAGATGCCAAGTAGTGAACATCTTCAGATTTGTTATATCTTATGACATAAGGATTGCCATCCCTGTCTTTTTCTGGAGCACTCATAAGATACGAATGCTTGTCGGTATTTGGAAGAAATCTACAGGCTTCTATAATTTCATTTGATAAATTATTAATTTCTGAAACCTTTGGTGCTCTAGTCTCTCTATTTTTAGGGTACTTACTTGCGGCTAAGAACAAGCCCTTCATGCTATCTCTAAGAAGATAATGATCATCACACTTTAAACATGACAAATCAGGCAAAGAAATAGGTTCCATCATTAATGGTTTTGGCTCACCATTTCTTTGCAATGCCCTAGTTGCGCCGCAATTATCATTAAGACAACCGAAATATTTACCAAATCTTCCAGTTTTTAATTGCATCTCTGAGCCGCATTTATGACATTCTAGTGTAGGGCCATCATATCCTTTTATCTTAAATTGTCCTTCTTCAACAAAGTAGCCCTTACAATCTGGATTTTTGCCACAAACATGAAGTTTTCTATTTTCATCAATAAGGTAGTTATCCATACTGGTATCGCACTTAGGGCATCTTTTTTTAATTAAAAGATTTTCAGCCTCTTCCGTATCATCGACGCTGACTGCTTCATCGCCAGAAACAAGATTTAAAGTTTCTTTACATTTGTCATCGCCAGTATTTTGATATCCAGAGCAACCGAGAAAAACACCATTTGAAGAATTTCTTATAACCATATTGGTTTTACCACATGGGCATATAATGTCTGTAGAGGTTGGCCTGTTACCCCTCATTCCAGTATCTTCATCTGATGCATAAGCTAAATCACTTTTAAATGATGAATAAAAATCATCTAATACCTTTCTCCAATCAATTTCTCCTTGCGCTACCCTATCCAAATTATTTTCTAAATTAGCAGTAAATTCATAATCCATAATGTCATCAAAACTTTCTAGCAATCTTTCAGTTACTATGTGTCCGATTTTTTTAACAAAAAATCTTCTGTTTTGAATTTCGACATAGCCTCTATCTTGGATAGTAGAAATAATATTTGCATAGGTCGAAGGTCTGCCTATTCCTTTCTTTTCTAATTCTTTAACTAGTGCTGCTTCAGAGAATCTTGCAGGTGGTTTAGTAAATTTTTGCTCTAAATTAACTTCATTTAATGTCAATACCTCTCCTTCATTCAATGGAGGCAAAATATCTTCACCATCTGATTTGGCAGGTTGAGAAACTTTTGTATAACCATCAAAGACCACCTCTCTACCCTTAGCAGAAAAAATGTATTCATCAATGACTATTTTTGCTGAAGTAGATAAATACTCTGCATCAGGCATTTGACAAGCTATGTATTGCTGCCATATTAATTGATAAAGTCTTTTTTCTTCTTCTGTTTGATTCAGCAAATCATTTGGTGTCATAAAAGCATTAGTTGGTCTAATAGCCTCATGAGCTTCTTGAGCATTTTCTGTACTTGCATATATTCTAGGAGCATTTGTTAAATATTTATCACCAATTCTTTCATTAATATAATTTCTTGCGTCTTGAATTGATTCTTTGCTAAGACTTGGAGCATCTGTTCTCATATAAGTTATGTGTCCTGCTTCATATAACTTTTGCGCAACTCGCATAGTTCTTTTAACCGTAAAACTTAACTTAGTGCTGGCAGCCTGTTGAAGGGTTGATGTGATGAATGGAGGCCTTGGCTTAGCTTTAACAGGCTTTTTTACTATCTCATTAATAGATAATTCAGAATTATTAATTAAATCTTCTATTTTTCTTGCTTCTTGTTCCTTCAATAATGGATCTGATTTTTTTCTATTTAGGGAAAAAGGTATGGATAAATCATTTTTGCCTAAGTTCATTGAAACTTCCCAAAATTCTTCAGGAATAAATTCTTGAATTAATCTTTCTCTTTCATCCAAAACTCTTAATGCTACTGACTGAACTCTTCCTGCAGATAGGCCTCTAGCAATTTTTTTCCATAACAAAGGCGATAATTCAAAGCCAATTACCTTATCCAAGAATCTTCGTGCTCTGTAGGCTTTGACTAAATCTAAATCAATTTCTTTTGGATCAGCAAATGATTCAACAATTGCTGCTTTGGTAATCTGATTAAATCTAACTCTTGAGTAATCATATTTCTCTGGTCCTAAGGCTTCTTTGAGGTGCCATGCAATTGCTTCACCCTCTCTATCTAAGTCAGTAGCTAAATAAATATGATCAACTTGTTTTGCTGCTTTTTTTAGATTTTTTATTACTTTCTCTTTTTCTGGAATAATTTGCCAATCAGCAGTCCATCCATTATCAGGATCAATACCCATTCTTCTTATTAATCTGTTTCTATCATTGATAGCTTTCAATCTAATTTTTTCTTCTGGACTCACATCTTTTGGGATAGATGCTCTTTTACTAGTTGGTGAAGATTTTTTTGGAAGGTCTCTAATATGACCAACACTAGATTCAACAATAAAATCATTACCCAAATACTTAGATATTGTTTTAGCTTTTGCTGGAGATTCAACGATTACTAATGATTTTGCCATAATAAATAATTTGTTCCTTTTTTAGAAATACCATTAATTAGTTTGGTTTGACAAGAGTTTTAGAAAACTTTTAATAAATTTAAAATCTTTTCAAGCTCATTAATTCCTGCTTTTTCTCTCCAAACAAAAGCGATAACAGAGTTTGAAAATATTATCTCTAATACATTCGGTGATAGAGAACTAAGCTTAATTTTTATCTCATCATACTCATCTGAGTACTTCAACTTCAGAGGAGAATACAAAATTAATTCGTCTTTGTCTCTAATAAAATGTGCTTCTTTTAAATTTGTATTATTTTTAAGGCTGTAAATCATTAAATTTATATCTCTGTTTTTAAATGAATTTTTACCAATATTTGATGGTGTTATTTTTAATCCCAGCCTAGACGCATTCATCCGCAGTTCTGAAATTTTCTTTGAAGACTTTGATGGTAATGCAAAGCTGATAGTTCCAATTAGAAAAGAGATAACAACAAAAATAATTAATAATTCCATTAACTTATTAATTTAATATATCGCTAACGATTTGAGGCCCACTGATTATAAAACCTGTATAAATTTGAACCAGTGATGCACCTGATTCAAGCTTATTATCAAAATCTAGTTTATTCATAACTCCCCCAACACCAATAATTGGAAGTTCAGGAAATTCTTCATTTATCTTTTTCAATAAAGATGTAGACCTTTCCATCAAAGGGCTGCCTGATAAGCCACCATGGAAGTCTTTATATTTTGAATTCTTAAGCATCTCTCGATTTGTCGTTGTATTTGATATTATCAAACCAGTTAAACTTGAATTTTTTATATATTCAGCAGTGTTTTTAATTGCTTCATATGGTTCATCAGGAGATATTTTAATAAAGATGGGTTTAATGAAATTTAGTTCAATAACTCTTTGCTCTAGGGAATCTATAAGGTTTTTAATATGCTTTTCTTCATGAAGATTTCTTAACCCTGGAGTATTAGGAGAAGAAATATTTATAGTTATATAGTCAGAGTATTCTGCAACTTTATCAAAACAAATCAGATAATCATCGATTCTTTGCTGAGCTTCAGAGGTTTTATTTGCTCCAATATTTACCCCAACAACACCATTGTATTTTCTTTTTTTTAGATTCTTTACAAGATAATCTACACCTTTATTATTAAAGCCAAGTCTATTAATTACTGCTTGTTCATCAAATAGCCTAAATACTCTAGGCTTGGGATTACCCTTTTGGGGTAGCGGTGTTACAGTACCCACTTCAAGAAATCCAAAACCCAAGGCGCCAAGTGAGTCTATATAATCACCATCTTTATCAAGTCCTGCTGCAGTACCAAGCCTATTTTTAAAACTAAGATTCAAATATTCAATGTTATTTTTTTTAACGATTGGGAAAAGAAAATTTAAGATTTTTAACTTATATAAAACCTTTAGTAAAAAAAGAGCAATCTTATGAGATGCCTCAGGTGGAAAAATTTTAATTATCTCTAGAATTAATTTCATTAATGTTTTGGATGTAGCTTTTAATATCATTCTTAAGATCATTATCTCTTAAAGAAATAGCAATAGTGGCCTCTACAAAACCCTTTTTGCTTCCACAATCAAATTTCTCACCACGATATAGAGCAGCTAGAATTTTTTCTTTTGATAACATGGATTTTATTGCATCAGTTAATTGGATTTCATCTGATCCATCAGCATGGGTTTTTTCTAAAAATTCAAAAATAGAACTATTTAATATATATCTTCCGCATACAGCAATATCTGAAGGAGCTTCAGCTCTGGACGGTTTCTCGATAATATTATTAATTTCCATGAAATTAGCTTCTATTTTACCTGGATCAATAACTCCATATTTGTGAATATCATCAGGATCTATCTTATTAACAGCAATAACTGAATTTCCAGTATCATTGTAGATTGAGCTGAGTTGAGACAGGCAGCTTATTTTTGAAAAAAATAAATCATCAGGA
Source organism: uncultured SAR86 cluster bacterium (assembly GCA_902558375.1). Taxonomy (GTDB): domain Bacteria; phylum Pseudomonadota; class Gammaproteobacteria; order Magnimaribacterales; family D2472; genus SCGC-AAA076-P13. Next base: position 57,406 of record CACEDQ010000003.1, on the reverse strand, counting down.
AGAAGAATCGCAAATGGCTCATCTTGAATATAATCTTTAGCAAGCAAAATTGCATGTCCCAAACCCTTTTGCTCATCTTGAGTTATATACTTAAAATCTATTTCATGAAAAATATTAGGGTTGGCTAATTCAGCAAGCTTATCTTTACCAGAATTTCTTAATTTATCATCGATGGCTCTATTGAAATCAAAATGTTTTTTTATTGAATATTTTGATGGGCTTGTAATAAAAATAATTTCTTCGATACCAATTTCTATTGCTTCTTCGACTGCATATTGAACCAATGGTTTGTCAATTATTGGCAACATCTCTTTAGGTGTTGCCTTTGAGGCGGGCAAAAATCTAGTACCAAGACCAGCAACCGGCAATACTGCTTTTTTTATTTTATTCATTTATGTCTGTAATAAAAACATATCTGGTTATCATGGCAAAAATTATACCTGATATCAGTCCACCAAGATGTGCATAATTTGCAACATTACCAAAACCAAATAAATTAAGTATTCCAAGAAAACCAAGAATTAACCAAATCAGCATAAACATATAAAGTGCTGGAGGTAGATCATATCTTTCTTGTTTAGTATCAATCTCTATTATCATGCAATACCCAAGTAAGCCATAAATAACTCCTGAAAGTCCTCCAAAGAGAGCAGATTCGCCAAAAAAATGTTGAGCTAAGTTAGATATTATTGAGGAGAAAATTACTAAACTTATAAATGTTATATGTCCATCAATTTGCTCAATTTTTGAACCAAGTACATAAATCCACAAACAGTTAAAAACTAAATGAGTTAATGAAAAATGAATAAACATAGGAGTTATTAGTCTCCACCATTCATTATTTTGCATAGTAGTTTCAAGAGAGTTAAAGCTCACATAACCATTTTGATATGAACCTAGATCAATTTTGATAAAAGTAAAAGGCTCTATAATGGCTATGACTGATCCATAATTAGATAAAAAGGCAATTAATATTGATATCAATATTATTGGCATATGGAAATTTCTAATATTCACTTATTATTTTTTAGAAATATCTAAACTCCAACCCAGCTTTTCTCTGCAGGCTTCAAAAAAATCATTATTAAGTGGATGAACTAATCTAAGCTTATTATTCATTTTAGAAATAACAATATCTTTATCATATGGTGCATTCTCATCCTCTTGACCATCTGCACATATCCTGGCTTCTTTCATAGGCCCACTGATTAAATTAATTGTTACATTTTCATCTGAAGATATTACAAAGGGTCTTGATGAAATACTTTGGGGAAGCATTGGTAATATTGTCCAAACATCAAGTGCAGGATGAATAATTGGCCCACCAGCAGATAGAGCATATGCAGTTGATCCAGTCGGTGTTGCAATAATTAGACCATCAGACCTTTGTTCATAAACAATTTTATTATTTACTGATAACCTATATCTCATCAATTGTGTATAGCCACCAGAATGAATTACTATCTCATTTAAACCATAAACTGTTTTGTTGGCAAAAGTGGCACTAACAAGATTCCTTTCTTCTACCTGACAATTACCATTTAAAACATCTTGAATTATTGATTCAAAATCTTGAGTTTTAACATCGGTTAAAAATCCAACGGTTCCCATATTAATTCCAAGAATTGGTATGTCGTATACTAAATACTTTCTAGCCGATCTTAGAAGAGTTCCATCGCCACCAAAGACAATTATCAAGTCAACTGTAGATGCAAATTCATTATGTTTAAGAATAGTTAAAGAATTATTTTTATATTTTGATGTTTCTTCTATAAAAATATTTGAAGTATGTTTTTTTAAGGATGAAATTAAAACATCAAGGCCATGATAGTCGATACCCTCATCTGTTTTTTCTTTTACATAAATGCCAATATTTTTAAACATGTTCTTATTATACTATTTCAATCAATTCATAAGGAAAGAATATAGATATCGTTGATAAATTTTGAACATTTTAAACCTTTTGAACTAAATCAAGTTTGCTATAGAATAATTTACTCAACAAAAATATATATATAAACATATGCAAAATTTAGAAGAATTCAGAAAAGAAGTTAAAGAATGGCTTGATAAAAATTGCCCACCATCGATGAGAAGTGGCGCAGATCCATCGATTCCAGTTGATGAGGTCTGGGGAGGAAGAAAAGCAGAGTATAAAAATCCTGAATCTAAAATTTGGCTTGATAGGATGGGTGCTAAAGGATGGACAATGCCAACGGTGCCCAAGGAATATGGTGGTGGTGGACTAAATGCAGAACAAGTAACAATTCTGAATCAAGAAATGTTTGCAATTGGTGCTAAACAGCCTTTACTAAGTTTTGGTATTTGGATGCTTGCTCCAGTTTTACTTGAATACGGCACAGAAGAACAAAAAAAAGAACATCTGCCAAAAATTATTAAAGGTGAAATTAGATGGTGTCAGGGTTACTCAGAGCCTGGATCAGGATCTGATTTGGCCAGTCTTGCAACAAAAGCTGAAGATATTGGAAATCATTTTTTAGTAAATGGTCAAAAAGTATGGACATCATACGCAGATAAAGCTGATTGGATATTTGCCTTAGTTAGAACAGGTCCTAAAGAACCAAAGCATGATGGAATTAGTTTCCTTCTAATTGATATGGAAACGGCTGGGGTTAGTACAAAACCAATCACCTTGATATCAGGTAAATCACCTTTTTGTGAAACATTTTTTGATGATGTAGAAGTACCAAAAGAAAATCTTATTGGTCAGCTTAACGCAGGTTGGGCTATTGCAAAAGCATTGCTTCAACATGAAAGAGCCTTCATATCTAGCTTTGGTCTTGGATCAGGTATGGGAAGTGGTAGAGATCTTGTTTCAATTGCTAAAAAGCATGTTGGTGAAGAAGACGGAAAGATAAGCAACAGTTTTTATAGGTCTCAAATAGCTTCTCATAAAATAAAAGAGCATGCTTTTGGATTAACATTTAAAAGAGCAAAAGACGAAGGTGGAAAAGCTAGTGCAACTGCTTCAATGTTTAAACTCTACGGAACAGAACATAATAAAAAGCGCCATGAACTTATGATTGCAGCTACTGGAATCAATGGAGTTGCCTGGGATGGAGATGAGTTTAATAAAGAAGATAAAAACCTTACTAGGGCATGGTTAAGAACTAAAGGAAATTCAATTGAAGGTGGTACTTCTGAGGTGCAATTAAATGTTATTTCTAAAAGAGTTTTAGGACTTCCCAGCTAGAGTTAAAGATGAAATTAGTACTAACAGAAGAACAAGAATTTCTAAGAGATACTGCTAAAGATTTTGCTCAAGAGAGAACACCTATTACTCATTTTAGAGCACTTAGAGATAAAAAAGATAAAAACCTTTGGGATAAGGATGTTTGGCAAGAAATGGTCAAGCTGGGTTGGTCTGGAATACTAGTTCCTGAAGAATTTGGCGGTTCAAATTTTGGTGTAGCTGGTATAAGTGTAATTTTACAAGAATGCGGTAAAACACTTACCCCTTCCCCTCTTTTTTCTACTGGTGTTTTAGGAGCTTATGCTATTGCAAACTTTGGAACTCAAGAGCAAAAAGAAAAATATCTTCCAAAAATAGTAAGCGGTGAGATTACTACAGCTCTAGCGGTTGATGAATCTAGCCATCATGATCCATTAAAAACATCATTTAAGGCAGAAAAAAATAATGAAGAGTACCTTTTAAATGGTAAGAAAACCTTTGTTATAGATGGTGCAAGTGCTGATGTTTTGATAGTACTTGCAAGAACATCTGGCAACTCTGGTGAATTAGCTGGATTGACTTTATTTATTATCGATTCAGATGTTAATGGTCTAAATAGAATTAAGCTAGATATGGCTGATTCAAGAAATTATGCAAATATTGAGTTTAATGATGTTAAATGCTCTAACCAAGAAATTTTAGGAACAATAGAGACTGGTGGTGAATCAGTTGAAAGAATTCTTGATATTGGAAGAATAGCCATGTCAGCTGAAATGCTAGGTAATGCTGAGTCAGCTTTTGAAACAACAATTGACTATCTTAAACAAAGAAAACAGTTTGGTGTGCTAATTGGTACATTTCAGGCACTACAACATAGAGCGGCTGAAATGTTTTGTGAGATTGAGCTTACCAAGTCAGCAGTTATGGCAGCTGTTCAGGGTGCCGATGAAAACTCTAATGAACTCCAAAGGTTATCCAGTCTTGCTAAAACAATAGCCGGAGAAACTCTCCACCTGGTTTCTAACGAAGCAATTCAGATGCATGGAGGTATAGGCGTTACAGATGAATATGACTTGGGGTTTTTTATAAAAAGATCGAGAGTCGCTGAACAAATATTTGGGAGCTCCACGTATCATACAGAAAGATATGCTAATCTAAGCGGGTTTTAGATTTAAAAATTTAATATGTATTACATAAAGTCCAATCTAGTAGGATTTTTTACATTTATTCTGATTGTTGTTGAGTTAACAATTGGTTTTGGTACATTAACAATTGTTAATATTCCAAGAGTGATATTCCCATTTCAATCTCTAAAAATTAAATTAAGCAAAATCTCAAATACCATTGGTGAATACACTGTCTATGGATTGAAAATTATCATGAAAATAATGCATAGAGATTCTATGCAGGTATTTGATGATAATGAATTTAATAAAAATGTATGGTATATGGCTATTTCTAACCATCAGTCTTGGGCAGACATTTTTATACTTTTAGTCGCTGCTCATAAAAGAATCCCTCTCCTTAAGTTTTTTATGAAAAAAGAGTTAGCCTGGATACCTTTTATATTTCTTGCTAATAAAACTTTAAATATGCCTTTTGTAAATAGGCATTCAAAAAAAGAATTAGAAAAAAATCCTAATCTAAGGTTCAAAGATTATGAAAATACTTTAAAGGCATGTAAAAGATTTCAAAGATCGCCATCAACGATTTTTAGTTACGCGGAGGGTACAAGAAATAATCCTACAAAACATCTAGCTCAAAAATCACCATATAAAAATCTTCTAAAGCCAAGAATTGGTGGAATTGCAACTGCCCTTTCGGCTATGTCTAATATTGATGTTTTGGTAGATTATTCGGTAGTCTATAAATCAGATAAAAGAGGAGCATGGGCCTTTTTAAAAGGTGATATGCGTGATGTTAAAGTTTCGGTAAGAAAATATACGATACCTGAAAATCTTAAAAATAAAAATTATTCAACTGATGATGAATACAGAGAAAATTTTAAGAGATGGATTGAAGGAATTTGGGAAGAAAAAGATAAAGAAATAGAAAGATTAAAGTTCTAATTTTTTGCTACTTACAACCCATCCGTTAGTATCAACATAAATCCAATTTCCAGAGCTTATTTCAACAGATCCAATATTAATTTTTTCATCTTTTGTTCCAATGCCAACAGTTTTATCTGTTTTCATTGGATATGTATTTTTTGCATAAACACCAATTGAGATATTTTCAATTACCTCTATGTCTCTAATGAAACCATTCACAAAAATACCTCTCCATTTGTTTTCATAGGCTTTTTGAGCAATTTGATCACCAACCATTGAGCAAAATTTTTCTCCAGTATGGTTTATAACTAAAACCTTACCATCACCATTTTCCTGAACCATTTCCTTAACAATACTATTACTATGAGGACAATTTGCTGTTCTAATTTCTCCACAAAACTTATCAACACCTCCATACGAATTTAAAAAAATGTCACCTATCAGTACCTCATCAGGAAAGGCATCGCATATATCTGGAACTGTGAAATTGTATATTTGCATTGAGTGGAAAATTTTAAATTTATCTAATAATTATAATAGAATTAAAAATATATATAAAAAAGTAGAGTAAATTATGAAATCACCCATATGTGAAATGTTTGAAATTGAATTTCCACTTGTTGCATTTAGTCATTGTAGAGATGTCGTTGTAGCAGTTTCCAAAGCTGGTGGTATGGGCGTACTGGGAGCAGTTGGCCATACACCAGAAATGTTAGAACAAGATCTTAAATGGATAGATGAACATATTGACGGCAAGCCCTACGGTGTCGATATCTTAGTGCCAACCACCTTCGAGGGTAAAGGATCATCAGTTTCATCAGAAGACCTTATTAACATGATTCCACAAGAGTACCGAGATTTTAGAGCTGATGTTCTGAAGCAGCATGATGTTGATGGAGAATCATTAAGAAATCCTTCGGACTCAAAAAAAGTTGAAATGGATTCAGATTCTAGATTTGGAAAAAATCTTAAAGAAAAGGGAGCTAAAAAATTGTTAGAAGTTGCTTTTTCTCATCCAATTAAACTAATCGCAAATGCATTAGGAGTTCCCCCTCATTGGATGTTAGAAATGGGAAAAGCAAATAATGTAAAAGTAGCTGCACTTTTGGGAGCTAAAGAGCATGCAATTAAACAGGTTCAAGCTGGCGTAGATGTATTAGTTGTATCAGGAACTGAAGGTGGTGGACACTGCGGGAGCGTTTCAACTATGGTGCTTATACCAGAAGTGAAAAGAGCAATAAAAGACTTAGGCGATGTACCTATCTTGGCAGCTGGTGGAATTGCCACTGGTGAGCAAATGGCTGGAATTATGACAATGGGTGCAGACGGTGTTTGGTGCGCCTCGGTATTTCTTCCAACTACAGAAGCTGAAACCTCTGAAAACATTAAAGAAAAAATGATTCAAGCTACTTCAAGCCAAACTGTAAGATCAAAAAGTAGAACAGGTAAGCACTCTAGACAACTTCAATCAGCATGGACTGATGCATGGGAATCAAAAGATGCACCTGAACCACTGCCAATGCCTTTGCAAACGATTGTTGGAGAGCCAGCATTAGCAATAGTCTCTAAACAGGCAACTCTCGGACATGAAGGAGCAAAAAAACTTGATACGTATTGGGTTGGTCAAGGCATAGGATTAGTGAATGAAACTATTTCAGCTGGACAGACTGTTCAAAAATTCAAAGAAGAATTCATTGAAGCCTATGAACGAATAGCAAACTTGGTGGAATAAGATTATTAAGAGTTTTTAATATCTTCTCTGGCAATAAATTCAAGAACTGTTGCATTAATACAATATCTTGGCATGCCATTGGGGCCATCATCAAAAACATGACCTAAATGAATGTTGCTTGATTTTGATTTAACCTCTGTTCTTTTCATACCATATGAATTATCAGGTAGTTCATAGGTTGAGTTAGGCACCGGGGCTGTAAATGATAACCAGCCACTTCGTGAAACGAATCTATCTCTAGTATCAAACAAAGGTGCTCCACTTAATTTATCTACAAAAATTCCGTCAGGAGTATTTTTGAATATCTGATATTCTTTACAGAATCTTGCATCAGTTCCTTGATTAAAAGCAACATCATAAGCTTCTGTGTCACCTAATTTAAATTTTCCAAGAGCTTTATAAAATAATTCAGGTTCCATGTATCCTTGGTATGAAAATAATTCACTACCATTCTCTAAGAAAACAATTGTAGGCGTTGCCCATGTAGGTGTTTGTATATCCAAGCCATTCAATTCAACTGCTGTTCTGTATACCATTGGAATACTTCCCTGATAATCATTTGCCACATCATTCCTGAAATTCTCACAATAAGGGCAGTAATCTTGCGAATCAATTACAAGAATATACTTGCCTGATAAAAGTAATGAATTGTCAATGTTTGGTGTTTCTATTTTATTAAAGGCAACGCCAGTGGAATGATCAGGACAATATCCATTTGGATTTTTTTTAATATAGTCTTGATGATATTCTTCAGCATCGTGAAACTTATCAAGAGATTTAATTAAAGTCTGAATTTCTCCATATCCTTCATCGCTTAATAGTTTTTGAAATTCGCTAGTTGTTTCGTCTATTACTTTTTTCTGTGATTCTTTTGTATATAAAATAGTTGACCTATATTGAGTACCAATATCATTGCCTTGTCTATTAAGCTGGGTTGGATCATGTGATTCATAGAAATGTTCAAGAAGAGACCTTAAGCTTATTATCTCCTTGTTAAAAGTTACTTTAACAACTTCAGCAAAATTATTTCTATTATATTTATTTGTATATTTTGTTATCTCTCTGTAAGTTGGTTTTACTCCATATCCGTCAGCATATCCTGATACCGCATCCTGAACTCCTTCAAGAGCTTCATAGCCCTTTTCAGCACCCCAGAAACATCCAGACCCTAAAACTATAGTCTCTAAATGCGATGTATGATTTTCATTAGAATGGATACTTAAACATAAAGTCATGATTGGCAGAAATATAAAAAATCTTTTCATTATGTCTTTTCTTCGTGTTTATAATTTTTACTTTTTATAAAGGCTTCTCTCTCAAAAAGCATGGATGTCCATCTAGTTATATTTGGTTTAAATGCTTCTTTAATACCAAGAGCCCCTGCTAGGTTAATTGCATAACTCACACATATATCAGCAATCGTAAATCTATTTGAGCAAAGATAAGTTTTATTTTCTAGCTCAGATTCAAGTAATTTTAAACGAGAAACAAACCATCTGCTATATCCTTCTATCGCTGCATCAGCAACGCCTGGTTCTTGAAATTTATATCTTAATACAACCGTCTGAGGAAAAGTTAATGTAGCATCTGCATGATGGAGCCAATTTAAATAATTTGGATAATCTACTTCATCTGGCATTACTCTTAAATCTGTTGGGCCGTATTTTTCAACTAGATACTGAGTCATTGCAACAGACTCTGTCATTTTTACATCTCCATCTACTAAATAAGGAACAGTTCCAAGCATGTTTATATTTAAATATTCTTTATGAAAAACTCTTGGTGGAAAAGGCATCATTACAAGCTCGTATTCAAGACCCATTTCTTCAGCAGTCCAAATCGGTCTCATAGCTCTAGAATTTTGTGTTCCGTATATTTTTAACATAATAGTTATTTTTTTTAATAATCATACATCTTAATATTGGTAATATTAATGCTATTATATTACCATAATAAAATATTAACTTTTAATGCCTATGAAGACAGAAAATATTGCTCCTATATTTAAATCAAATTTAGATACTAAGTCTGAACAATATCTTCAAAATAAGAAGATGATGCTCGAGAAATTAGTATTTCTTGATGAGTTATTAGATCTTGCTGAGTTAGGTGGCGGGCAAAGACATCATGAAAGACTTGCTAAAAGAGGAAAAATGCCTGTTCGTGAAAGAATTATGAATGTTTTAGACCCTGATAGTCCTTTTTTAGAAATACAACCTTATGCTGGCTATGGAACAAATAATTATAACGTGGGAGGCGGATGTGTTTCTGGAATAGGAATTATTTCGGGTGTTGAATGCGTAATATTTGCAAATGATCCTACGGTTAAGGCTGGTGCAATGACAGTATACGTAGGTGAAAAATGGAACAGGGCTATGGAAATATCTCGTGATAATCATATACCTTTCATAAGTTTTGTTGAATCAGCAGGAGGAGATTTGAGTGTTTCTGGCTCAGGCGGCGGTGAAAACCCTCCAGAGGCTCCCTCACTTCATCAAAATCATTTTGCCTCAACTGGAAGATTCTTTTATGACATGACCGAGCTTTCAAAATTAAGAATACCTGTAATTTCAGTCGTGTTTGGTTCCTCAACCGCAGGAGGTGCATATCAACCAGGGATGTCTGATTACAATATTTTTATCAAAGGACAATCAAAAGCTTTTCTAGCTGGACCACCTTTAGTAAAAATGGCAACTGGTGAAGAATCTGATGATGAAACTTTAGGAGGTGCAAAAATGCATTCTGAACAATCTGGATTATCTGATTATTTAGCTGAAGATGAAATGGATGCGTTAAGAATATGTAGAGAGGTTGTTTCTCATTTAAATTGGAATAAAAAAGGTTTAGGTCCGCAAAAAATTAGTACTGACCCAATATATAACTCAGAAGAACTACTAGGGATAATAAGTGAAGATCTAAAGTCTGCTGTTGATATCAGGGAAATAATTGCAAGATTTTCTGACGGCTCAAAGTTTGAAGAGTTTAAACCTTTATATGGTCCAACAATGGTATGTGGATGGACCTCAGTTCATGGTTATCAAGTTGGTATTCTAGGTAATAACGGTCCAATCTATCCTGAAAGTGCAGAAAAAGCTGCTACCTTCATTCAGCTATGTAATAAAAGAAATATCCCATTGATATTTCTTCATAATGTCACTGGTTTTTTAGTAGGTAAAGATTTTGAAAGTCAGGGCATTATTAAAAAAGGGTCTCAATTAATAAATGCCGTATCAAACTCTACCGTACCTCATATAACATTTATAGTTGGTGCTTCTTATGGTGCTGGAACTTATGCCATGTCTGGAAAAGCTTTTAACAATAGGTTTACGTTCTTATGGCCAACAGCAAAAATTGCTGTCATGGGACCCGAACAAATGGCTGGTGTAATGTCAATTGTAAGAAAAGCCAAAGCATTAAGAGACGGAAAGGATTTTGATGAAAAAGCTGACGATGAATTAAAGAAGATGGTAATTGGTTATTTAGAAAAATTATCTAGGGGATTGGTTGCAAGCAGTATGGTTACTGACGATGGAATTATAGACCCAAGAGATACAAGAGATGTCATTGGTTTTTGTTTATCGATAATTAATAACATCCCAATTGAAGGAGCACGAGAATATGGGGTATTTAGATTATGATTTATGACTCCATACTAATTGCCAACAGAGGTGAAATAGCGTGTAGGATTATTGAAACTGCTCATGAAATGGGTATCAGATGCATTGCAATATATGTTGATGCTGACAAAAATGAACCTTTCGTACATATGTCTGATCAATCAATCAGATTACCTGATGGAGGCTATCTCAATAGCAAAGAGATTATAAAAGCTGCTAAAGAATCAGGCGCTCAAGCAATTCATCCAGGATATGGCTTCTTATCTGAGAATGCCACTTTTGCAAGAAAAGTAATCAAAGAAGGTTTGATATGGGTTGGTCCATCGCCACACGTAATTTCTGTTATGGGAGACAAATTAAAAGCAAAGGAGCTTGCTGAAAAAGCTGGAGTCCCAACACTTCCGATGACATCAAACATTAAAAATGCAAAAAAAATTGGGTTCCCTCTCCTTATAAAAGCTGCTGCAGGTGGCGGTGGAAAAGGCATGAGAATAGTTCATAAAGAAAAAGATTTAAAAGAGTCCATTAAAAGCGCGCAAAGAGAAGCTCAGTCAGGATTTGGAGATGACAGAGTTTTTATAGAAAGATATGTACAAAAGTCTAGACATATAGAAATCCAAATACTTGGTGATGCTCATGGAAATGTTGTTCATCTAGGTGAGAGAGAATGCTCGATTCAAAGAAGGCATCAAAAAATTATTGAAGAATCACCCTCCTCTAGGATCTCCGAAGATGTTAGGGCCGCAATGGGTAATGCGGCAATCAAACTTGCAAAGAAAATTAAATATAAGTCAGCTGGAACTGTTGAATTTTTATTTGATGACAAAACAGAAGAATTCTGGTTTTTAGAAGTTAATACAAGATTGCAAGTTGAGCACCCTGTTACAGAAGAAGTAACTGGAATGGATCTAGTTTCAGAGCAATTAAGAATTGCTAGAGAGGAGGAATTAGGGTATACCCAAGACGATATCACCTTTATGGGTCATTCTATTGAAGCAAGACTTTATGCTGAAAATCCCGATAATGACTTTCTGCCTGAAACTGGACAAATAATTGCCTTTGAAAGTGGCCCTGAAAATGAAGCGAGATGGGACTCAGGCATTAGCATTGGCTCAAATATAGGAACTAATTTCGATCCAATGCTGGCAAAAATAATCTCTTATGCAGATACTAGAAATGATGCAATTTTAAAATTAATTCGCACTCTAGAGTCTGCTCATATTGGAGGCGTAATTACTAATCGAGAGTTTTTAATTGAGTGTCTTAAAGCAAGAGAATTTTATGATGGGAACACCACTACAGATTTTATTAACCAAGTTCAGCCTAATAAAAAACACAAACTTACTCCAACTGAAATAGAGCATGCTGCTTCTATAGCGGCGCTTTGGATTCAAAGAAACAATAGAATAAAGACAGGTATTGCTAGTTTTATGCCAACAGGATGGACTAATGGAAAGCTGCCTAAACAAAAAATTGATTTTGTTGTTAATGATAATGACCATAGTGTTTCATATAGATATGAGAAAAATAAGGGATTCGTATTTGACTGGGGGAAAACTGGAATAATTCATTCAGAAGATGACTTTGGTCTTGATGTTGAATTTAATGGAAAAAGACATTATTCCAGAATAACTTTAAAAAATGAAAATATTCTCGTGCATATGCCTTTTGGTGATGTAATGTTAAAGATAAAACCAAGATTTGTTTTACCAGGGGTTGAAATTCAAGCTGGAAGTTTAACAGCGCCTATGCCTGGAAAAGTTATTGCATTGAATGTTAAAAAAGGTTCAAGAGTAAAAACAGGAGATGTTTTGGTGATACTGGAGGCAATGAAAATGGAACATTCAATAAAGGCTTCTCACAATGGAATAGTATCTAAAGTACTTATTACTAAAGATGATCAGGTAGAAAATGGAGCTCCACTTATGATTGTTGATTCAAAATAATGCAGTATTCAGAAAATATTCATAACTCAACATTGGAACCACTAAAGCCTTTAACTAAAAAACATAAAGAAATAATTGGCACTCTTGAGAAAATGCTAGAGAAAGGCATTCCAGAATTAACTATGTCTGAGCTTGCATCTAAGTTGAAAATATCTCTAAGAACTTTATATGAAATTGCTCCAAGTAAAGATCAATTAATCACAATGACCGTGGATAATATCTTAAAGAAATTAGGTAAAAGTGCACTAGAGCAAGTATCTAAAATTGAATCGCCTATAGACAAACTTGATACATATTTAAGCATTGTCAATCAGGCTGTTGGTCCAAAATTTGATGCATATATCAAAGGCTTGGGCAAAATAAACGGTTCGTCTGAGATGATTGATTATCATGAAGCTTTTATTACAAAGTACACTGAAAAACTCTTGGTTGAGGCGATAAGTGCTAATGAAATACAAAAAATAGATCCTAATGCATTTGCAATTTTACTTGGAGGCATTGGAAGAGAGTTCGCAAAAAGTAAAAACAGATCATCAATAAATGAATCTCCTGAAAAGTCTGCTAATTCAGTAACAAAAGTTATTTTAAAAGGAATAAGGTTGGAGAATTAATTTGAGTAAAAATGTTATAAAAATAGCTAACTGTAGTGGATACTACGGCGATAAGCTTTCTGCAGCAAAAGAAATGGTAGACGGCGGTCCTATTGATGTTCTTACAGGAGATTACCTAGCTGAACTAACTATGACTATTCTTTATAGTCAAAAACTATCAAGGGGTGAGGACAAAGGATATGTTGGGACCTTTCTTAAGCAAATAAAAGAAATTGCTGAAGATTGTAAAACTAAAAATATAAAAATTGTCACTAATGCTGGTGGTTTAAATCCAAAATCAATGGCAAATGAAATTGAAAAAATTTTAAAAGAAATTTCTGTCGACTTAAAAGTTGCTTATATAGATGGTGATGATTTGATACCTAGAATTGATGAACTATCTCAACAAGGTGAGAATTTTGTCAATATGGATAAAGATAAAGCTTTAAAAGATTCTGGATTTGAGCCCTTAACTGCAAATGTCTATTTTGGGGCTTGGGGTATAAAGGAGGCTCTTGATAATGATGCAGATATTGTTGTTTGTCCAAGAGTTACTGATGCTGCAGTTGTAATTGGTCCAGCAGCATGGAAATTCAATTGGGATAGAAATAACTATGATGCTTTAGCTGGAGCATTAGCAGCAGGACATATTATTGAATGTGGGTGTCAGGCGACTGGTGGAAATTATGCTTTTTTTAAGGAAGTTCCAAGCTTTAATAATGTTGGTTATCCAATAGCAGAAATCGAAGAAAATGGTAATTTTACAATTACCAAGCACCCAAATACCGGAGGGTTAGTATCTGTTGGAACGGTAACTGCTCAACTTTTATATGAAATTAGTTCACCTTCATATATCAACCCTGATGTAATTGCTCATTTTGATACTTTAAAAATTGAAGAAATTGCAAATGATAGAGTTTATGTATCCGGATGCAGAGGTAGCTCACCTCCACCATCACATAAAGTTTGCATTAATCTTGCTGGTGGATATAGAAACGGGATGGAAATTATACTCACCGGACTTGATATTGAAGAAAAGGCTAAAGTATTTACAGATACTTTGTTTAATTCTATAGGAGGCAAGGATCAATTTGATGAAGTGTCTATTGATTTACACAAAACTCAAAAAAATAACCCCAAAACAAATGAAGAAGCGATGGCTTCCCTTAATATATCTGTAAAATCAATGAATCCTGACTTAGTCGGAAGGCTTTTCACTGCGAAAATTGTTGAATTATCTTTATCAAATTTTCCTGGTTTCTTCGCACGAGGTGCTGCTAAACCCAATGGTCCAGTAATAGTCTATTGGCCTGCTTTAGTAGACAGCAAATATATTAAGGAAACAGTTAATATCAATGGAAAGAAGATTGAAATTCTTCCAACTAGTCAACTTGATTTTGAAGAAATTTACTATCAAAAGAAACCAATTAAAATTCCTGAGATTAAAGAAAAAGAAGAAGTATCAAAAGTTTATTTTGGAGAAATATACGGAACAAGATCAGGAGATAAAGGTGGATGTGCAAATTTAGGTGTTTGGGCTAAAGATTTATCTTCCTATGCATTTCTATATAAATTTTTAACAGTTAAAAAACTAAAAGAACTTTTGCCTGATTTAAAAAATTACAAAATAGATAGATATGAACTAGCAAATATTCATTCTCTAAACTTTTATGTGCATGATATTCTTCAAGACGGTGTTTCTTCAAATAATAAATTAGATAGCCAAGCCAAATCTCTTGGTGAGTATCTAAGGGCTAAGATGATAGAAGTGCCCTCTTCAATACTAAAAGGGAAAAACTATGAGCAATAAGAAACTTTCTTTGGATGGTCTTATTTTTGAAGCAACCAAAGTTGTTATTAAAGATAATATTTTGACAATCACCCTAAATAGGCCTGATAAGAAGAATGCTATCAATACTGTCATGATGAATGAAGTTAATTATGCTTTGGCGTATGCAAAACAAGAGAGAAAAATTAGAGTTGTTGTAATAGATGCTGAAGGGGATATTTTTTGTGCTGGTGCAGACTTAAGTAATTCAAAATCTGAATCCAATGTTCCAAAATTAGAAAATCACGATGATTTAAGCCTGTCGATTAGGCATTTGTATAAGCCTGTAATATGCAAAATTCAAGGATCTGTTCTAGCTGGAGCTCTTTTAATGGTCGCGAATGCTACTCATGCAATTGCAGCGAAGGATGTAAAATTTTCAGCACCTGAGATTAAGAGAGGATTATGGCCGTTTATGGTTATGGCTGGTTTATTTAGGGTTATGCCAAAAAGAGCTGGGTTAGATTTTATTATGAGGGGTAATTATATAGATGCCTCTAAAGCTGAGGAATGGGGATTAATTAATAAATCAGTGGAGAAGAATCAACTTGATGAGTATGTTGATAATTTAGCTAAAGAACTTTCTAAGCTTGCTCCTGACACTATGCAAATAGGATTAAAAGCATATGCACATCAGGATAATATGAGTTTTGATGAAGCTTTACCCTACCTTCAAACACAAATTACAGAATGTTTTAAAAGTGACGATGCTAAAGAAGGTATTTCTGCTTTTTTAGAAAAAAGAGATCCTAAATGGGACTAAATAATCTATGAGAATAAAACATGAATCTTAATTACGGGCCTGAATATAAAAATTTTAAAAAAGAAGTTATAAGCTTTTGTAAAAAATGGGAAGGTGTTCACTTTGTTGATGAAGCAAAATCACCATTGACTCCAATAACTAAAGTTGGTGGAAAAAAAATTACTAGAACTGAATGGCAATCAATTTTAATTAAAGAGGGTTACTTTGCGCGTTCTATACCTAAAGAATATGGTGGTTATGGTGGTGAAAGTGACGTTATTAAAAATAGAATTATTGCCTCTGAATTTTCTAATCATGGAGTGCCCTCTCCAATGAGTGGTCAAGGCATAGATATGCTTGTTCCAACTCTTCTTGAACTAGGCACTGAACAACAAAAAAAAGAATATATTGAAAAAACATTACTGGGAGAAATTATATGGTGTCAGGGATACTCCGAACCTAATGCTGGAAGTGACTTGGCCAGTCTTCAAACAAAAGGAGAATTAGTAGATGGTAATTGGGTTATAAATGGTCAAAAAATATGGACTAGCACTGCTCAATATTCACAAATGATGTTCTGCCTGGTGAGAACGGAACCAGAGGCAAAAAAACATGCTGGTATAAGTTATTTATTAATTCCAATGGAAACACCTGGCATAGAAATTAGGCCCTTAGTGGACATGACCTTAAAAGCTGGCTTTAACGAAGTTTTTTTTACAAATGTGACGATACCTGAAGCAAATATTGTTGGTAAAAGAGGTGAAGGCTGGGCAGTAGCTAATGCAACACTTACTCATGAAAGAGGTTCATTAACCAATCCTAATGCAACTATGAATAGGGTTAATTCTCTTATCAACATCATGAAAAAGGAGACCATTAATGGCAAAAAATTAATTGATATTCCTGTCTATAGAGATAAATTAATGACTTTACAGGCAAAAGTCATGGCCTTTCAGTCAAACTCGTTGAGAGTATTGTCTGCAAAACTTAATCCTGGGCAAGATGTCAAAATGGCTGGAATGATTCAAAAGTATTACGGAACTGAGCTACGACATGAATTAGAAGGTTTTGCTGTTGATGTTATGGGTGAGATTGGAACTTTGTATGAAAGCAGTCCTCATCTGAGAGATAAAGGCTCGTGGCAATTCTTATATATGTACTATCTTGGTTTAATAATTGGAGGAGGCACGAGTCAAATTCAAAAAAATATAATTGCAGAGAGGGGTTTAGGTATGCCTCGTGAGCCAAAGGTTCAGGAGGCATAAAATGTATTTTGGTTTATCAGAAGATCAAGAATTTTTTAAAGATAACGTAAGTAAATTTTTACAAGACCATGCTCCTTTAGATGTGATAAAAAAAATCATAGAAGATGATGAACACGACTTAAAAAATAATATTAAAAATGGATTAGTTAATCTTGGTATTAACTCTTTGTTGATTCCAGAAGAGTATGGAGGTCTTGGACTTGACTTACTTTTTGCTACAGCAGTATCTCAAAGCCTAGGTGAAAATATAGCACCATTTTCTTTCCTAAGTTCTTACGTGATGGCTCCAATAGCTTTAATAAATGGTGGGAACACAGAACAAAAAGAGAAATATCTCAAGGGAATTTTAGAAAATAAGTATAAGTTTGGAGTTGGTTTTTCAGAATTTATTTCGGCTAGAAATGATTTTGGATTTATTTTTAAAGATAACAAAATCAATGGGAAATCAATCTTTGTTTTGGATGCTGATGATGTATCCCATCTTTTATTGGCAGATGAAAATGGAGTAATTGGTGTTGTAGACACAAGTGACAAAAATATTGAAATTATAAAGCTTACAACAGTAGATAAAACTAGAAGCTACTCAGAGGTGATTTTTAAAAATGCTTCAATTGATGTTCTTGAAAATTCAATTACTGATATTGAGCCAATAAAAAAATCTATCGATGCTGGAAGAATTATATTGGCTGCTGATTCGTTGGGAGCATCTGAAGCGCTAATTAGAAAAGCTGTTGCATATTCAAAGGAAAGAAAACAGTTTGGTCGTGCTATAGGTTCTTTTCAAGCAGTGAAACATATGTGTGCAGAAATGGCATCTGATTTAGAGCCTTGTTACTCATTGGTATGGCATGCTGCTCATTGTTTTGATAATATTCCTAATGAATCAAGACTGATGGCTTGTCATGCAAAATCACATGTTTCGGAAGTCTCTAAAGTTATAAGCAAAAAAGCTACAGAAGTTCATGGAGGTATGGGATTTACTGATTTGATGGGTATTCATTATTGGTTCAAAAGAATTGGGGTCAACAGACAAAATCTAGGATCTCCTGAAACTATTAGAGAAGAAGCGGCAAAAATACAAAATTTATAATTTAGTGATTAAACATAAACTCATTTGGTCTTTCATATGCCTTGCCCTAATTTCATGCGGCAACTCAACTTATGAATCACAAGAATATATATCTACCAATCTAACTGATGAAAAAATAAATCTAAGCAAAGAAGTTTTTAAGAAGTTAAAAAAAGAACACTACATTAAGAATTCTGTTAAAGATGACTTTAATAAAAAATATATAGATGCATTAATTGATAGGCTTGATGAAAATAAATTGTATTTTCTTGAACCAGAAATAAAAAACTTTAAAGAAAAATCAAGCCAATATTCAGGAAAATCATTTGATATAGATTTGGCATATCAAATTATCAACTTGTATTTTGGAAGAATTGTAGATTTTTCTAAATATCAAATAAAACTTCTTGATAAAGATTCATTTGATTTTACAAAAGATGAATTCATGGACATTTATTACGAGGATAATCAATGGTCTGCTTCTGAAGCTCATCTACAAAAGATATGGAGAAGTGAAACAAAAAATGATTTACTTGTGGCGTTAATGTCAGAGACATTGTCTGATGATCCGAAAAAAGTTTTATTAAAAAGATATAAAAATAGAATTAGAAGAATTCAGCAGCAAAAAGAAGAAGATATTTTTTTAATAGCTATAAATACACTTACTAATCAATTTGACCCGCATTCAACATATTTGTCTCCAAGATCAGCAGAAGATTTTGACATGAATATGAGTCTTAAGTTGGAGGGTATTGGCGCCCTACTAGGTGCGGAGGATGACTATACAAAAATTGTCAGCTTAGTGCCTGGTGGTCCAGCTGAAAAGTCTGGAGAGATATTACCAGAAGACAAAATCACAAGAATACGTCAGATAGATGCTGAAGATAAAGAATACGTTGATGTTGTAGGGTGGAGAATTGATGAAGTTGTAGATTTAATAAGAGGTGAATCAGGAACTCAAGTTGAGATAGAGTTCATATCCTCTGATTCTGCAGATAGCACAAGAAAATTAGTAACTTTGACAAGAGAAGAAATAAAACTTGAAGACAGGGCTGCTAAATCAAAAATCATAGAATCAAAAGAAGGAAATAAGATTGGAATAATAGATTTACCCTCTTTTTACATTGATTTTAATGCTTATCAAAATAGAGATTCAGACTATAGAAGTAGTAGCAATGATTTAGAAGATATTCTTAAAGATTTTAATAAAAAAGATGTTGATGCTCTTATTTTAGATCTTAGAAACAATGGCGGAGGTGCTTTGATTGAAGCCAATAAAATAGTTGGCTTATTTGTATCATCTGGACCAACAGTTCAAGTTAAGCATAAGTCTGGCTATATGCAACCTTATGGATCAAGTAAAGCCAAACAGGCATGGAAGAAACCTATGGCAGTTCTGGTAAATCGCTATTCAGCATCTGCTTCTGAGATAGTTGCTGGAGCTATTCAAGATTACAAAAGAGGTATAGTCCTTGGCCAAAGAACTTTTGGAAAAGGAACAGTCCAAAGTATAGAAAATATTTCGAAGGGACAAATTAAAATTACTGAGTCAAAATATTACCGCGTTGATGGTTCTAGTACACAAAATAAAGGAGTATTACCTGATATTGAGCTCCTATCAACCTGGGATATTGAAACTGTTGGTGAAAGCTCATACCCCACTGCATTAGAGTGGGATACTGTTAGACCATATAGGCATTTCAAATTTTACTATGATGCCAATCAAATTCTTGATATAAAAAAATTATACTCTCAAAGATTAAATACAAGTCCAAATTTAAAATATCTTGGTGAAATTAGAGACAGATATTACTTGAATAAAGATAAAAAAATCTTAAGTCTAAACTTAAATACTAGAAAATTTGAAAAAGATGCGAGAAGAGATTGGTTATTACAAATAGAAAATAAAAGAAGGGAGAGCCTTGGTCTAGAAACATATGGAACCTATGAAGATCTCGAAGAAAGTAACAAAAAAAATGAAAATACAAATAATGACATTGATTATGAAAGAGACTACTTATTGATAGAGTCAACCAATATCATAAATGATTATCTAAACTTAAATAAAAAACCACCTATTTCTAAAGTAAAATGAATTATGAGAATTATTTCTTTTAATATCAATAGTATAAGAGCTCGTCCACATCAACTTATTCACTTAAGAGACACGCTTGACCCCGATGTTATCGGTTTGCAAGAAACAAAAGTAAATGATCCTGATTTTCCATTAGATGTAATAGAGGAAATAGGTTATCACCCTGAATACTGGGGCCAGAAAGGTCATTATGGTGTAGCTATCCTTAGTAAAGAAAAACCTATCAAAACTGTAAAAGGCTTTAAAAATGATACGCCTGATGATCAAAAAAGATTTATTGAATGTACTTTTGAAACAAAAAGCTCTGAAATAACTATCATGAATGGTTACTTCCCTCAAGGAGAAAACATCAATCATGAAATAAAATTTCCAAAAAAAATAAAGTATTACGATGACTTAAAGAAACATATCAAGGATCTGCAAAAAACAAAAGACAATTTAATTGTAATGGGTGATTTTAATGTTGCACCTGAAGATACTGACATTGGAATTGACGATAAAAACGTTGAAAGATGGCTTAGTAGTGGAAAAACATCTTTTCAACCTCAAGAACGAGAAATGTGGAATAGCATAAAGAACCTAGGCTTCACAGATTCATGGAGAAAAGAAAACCCCGATGAATCATCTATATATTCATGGTTTGACTACAGATCAAGAATGTTTGATGACAATCCAAAAAAAGGTCTAAGAATTGATCATATTATGGTTTCAAATAACTTAACACATGCAATATGTGGAACTGGAATCGATTATGAGGCTAGAGCTATGGAGAAACCATCAGACCACTGCCCTGTCTGGGTTGATCTAGACATCTAATCATCTTAATGATGGATCAAATTGAAATCAGATCCCCAGCAACTGAAGCAGAATGGAAAAAATATGATGATTTTAGATGGGAGGTATTAAGAAAACCACTCAAAATGTCACATATACCTTTGAAAGACAACCTTGAAGATACTAGTTACCATTTTATGGCAATCACTATATCTAGAAAAATTTTAGCTTGCGGTAGAGTTCATATGAATAATGAACATGAGGCTCAAATAAGATATATGGGTGTGTCTAATAGTGTTAGGAGAATGGGAGTTGGAACATGTATGGTTGAAAAGTTAGAGAATAAAGCTAAAACACTTGGAGCAGAATATGTCACATTGAACGCACGAAATATTGCTTTAGATTTCTATAAATCACTTGGCTATATTGAAATAGAACCATATGAATCTGATATAAAAATACCCCATACTAGAATGGAAAAAATTCTAACTTAGTTATCTTTTGTTTTTAAAAAATTCCTTTAATAAGTCTGAGCTCTCTTTCTGTAATAAGCCATATTTATATGATGTTTTATGGTTGAACTTAATTCTTTCATATATGTTATCAATTGAAATAATGCTCCCGGTCTTAGGCTCAGGTGTTGCAAAAATAACCTCATCAATTCTTGCATCAATTATTGCTTTTGCACACATATGACATGGCTCTAAAGTTACAAACATTTTTGTATTATTTAGTCTGTGATTATTTGTATTTTGTGAAGCGTCAATAATTGCATTTATTTCGGCATGTGATGCTACATTTTTAGATTTTATAACTTCATTATGACCAGAACCAATTACTTCATTATCTTTAACGATTATTGCACCAACAGGTACTTCATTATCATTGAATGATAATTTAGCCTCATCTAATGCCATCTCCATAAATGACCTGTCTTGGTCAGAAAACATTTTAGTAAAGCTCTATTTGAGCCAAATCAAGCTCAGCTTGAAAATCTTTACCGTATGCTGCAAAAGCAATCGTTCTTATTTTTGAAATATTCATCCTCTTTGGCATATAAAAGTTAGACTTCTTAAACACAGAGAATGGTATTTCAAGAGTTGACCACTCATCTCCTGGAGTAAATGATGCAATATACCTATCCCAAGGGAATCTACTTGATGGTGTTCTTATCCAAACGTAATAAGCGTCATTTGTACCTCTGACTTTAATCTTAATTCCACTGTATTCTTCTGCATTGAATGGAAAACGAATAACAGATTGGATAAAACCACCATTATTTGCTGTGCTAACAGTCCCCTCAAGCCTATAAAATTTTTCTTCTCCCTCTTCGACCTCATAAAAATTAACTTCAGATATTCCACCCATCACATTATCAGAAATGGCGCTCCAATTAGCTCTTTTGTCATCTAAATTATCAATAATCATAGAAAAGGTATTATTTCCAAATATTAGCAATACTAATAAGTATAAATTTTTCATTAATCTAGATTAGTACTTTTTTCGGCAGGAAACCATGGTAATTCATGAACTTGTGCATTTAAATGTGCTTTGGGTGACTCTATTACTAAGGGTGTGCCTGGTTCAACAAAATTAATATCAATGATAGCGAGGCCAATATTTTTCTTAAGTCTTGGCGAAAAAAAACATCTAGAAAGCCTTCCAATTTTTTTATGATTTTCATCAAATACTGGCCAAAAATTTTCAGGCACCTTTTGTATCGGATCGCCATCTATTTCTACTCCAACCAATTTTTCTGAGATACCCTCCGATTTGATTTTCTTTAAAGCTTCTTTACCAATAAAATCAATGTTTTGATCTAGGTCTACAAGTCTATCCAAACCAATAGTAAAAGGATTATGCTCACGACTAAAATCACTTTGATAGGAGAGCAATCCTCCCTCAATGGTTCTTATTGTATTTGGAGCAATAACAGCACCATTGAACTCTTTTGCTGCTTCATGAACTATTTCAAATAATTCATCACCCTTTTTTCTATCTTGTAGATATAACTCATAGCTAAGTTCGCCACTCCAACCAGTTCTAGCAATAACCATAGGTATATTATTTAAAGATGTCTCTCTGGCCTTGTAATAGCCCAGATCATCATGAATACCATTAAATAGTTTTTGGATTAATTTTCCAGCTTTTGGGCCGCTAATTTGAAGAGGAGAAACATCTGGCTCATGAATATCTACATCCATACCAGAATTAATTGCTATACCTTGCAACCAGAGCAAGACATCACCATCTCCTGGAGAAACCCAAAATTTATTCGGCTCAAGTCTTAATAAACATGCATCATTAATAATTCCACCATCTTTATCAGTTAAAACAATATATTTACAATCACCGATTTCACATTTAGATAAATTTCTTGGATTTATATATCTAATAAAGTTATAAGCATCAGGACCAGAAACTTCAACTTGTCTCTCTGCTGCAAAATCACCGAAAGTAACATCATTTATTAAGCTACTATATTCACTTTCAGGCCCAGAAAATGATGATGGAAGATACATCTTGTTATATACAGTAAATCCAGTAACGCCATACTTGATTGTTGAATCAAAATAAGGTGATTTTCTTATCCTTGAGCCAATTCCAATTAATAAAGGTAACTTGGTTTCTTTCATTAGTTTTCTCCCCAAAAAAGATTATTTTAATCTCAAAATATTCCGTTCGTAAATGGATTATTGAGCAATCTAAAAAATAATATATGATAAGAATTAGGGGCAAAATATGGGAAAAAAAAGATTCTTTGATGACAGGTTGAAGTACTTGTCATTTATACAAAATACAAGTGAAAAAAGAGCTATATCTATGGAGCTTGCACCTTTCATAGCATCCATGCCAAAAAATAGAACTTTTTTAAGAATTCTTGATGCTGGAACTGGGGATGGAACTGTTAAATCTAATGTTATTAAAACATTCCATAAACATCATCCATACACTTCATTGTTAATTACAGGTAAAGAAATAAGTTATGAGGATTTAAAAAATACTCTTGAAAAAATGCCAGATAGGTTTGTAGAGCATCCAAACTTATTGGTGACTATGACTAATGTAAAGTTTTCTGAGCTTGGTCATATTGAAAACAATAATAAAATTAAGAATAAGAAAGTTAAAACCTATACTCTAATTCTTAAAGAAGATAATTCTTATGATTTTCATAATCAAATTAATAAATTAAATAACTTTATTAAAAAATACTGGGGTATTGAAATTGATAATAAATCACGAACTTCATATGCCCATCCTTGCATAATAAGAATTTATAGAGAAGATCATAAGAGATATCTTGAACCGTTCCTAGATAATGATTATGAGAATAATAATTATGATTTGATTATCGCTTCACAGGCATATAGAGCGGCATCATTAGTAAAAACTAAAGTAAATAATGTAATTGCTCCTTTAATGAGATTATTGAATAAATCAGGAAGATTGCTTGTAACACATTCATGTGGAGGTGATACAGTAGAAAAAATTATCAAAGTTGCATGGAAAGAAAAAGACCCCTTCCCTAATAATGCAAAAGATATTATTGAGTACCTAAAAAATAATCCAGTGGGTGAAAATAATAAATACTCTTACTCAAAACCAAAATTTTATACCTTTAACTTTAAAAGGAGTCCTGATCAAACAGTTTCTGAGTTATTTGGTCATGGCGTAGATGCCAAATGGGCAAACATATTGTATATAGGCCAAATTCCTGAAAAAGAAATTCAAGAAATAGAAAAATCACCTGCAGCACAAAAAAAAATCAAGACTGCTATTAGCAAAGAAGATAAAATGTATTTTAAGAACGAAATTTTTAGCATTAAAAAAATCAGATAATTATGAAAATCTTAATCATGGGCCTTCCAGGAAGTGGTAAAACCTATCTAGCTGAACGCCTTCAGCCCCTTATAGATGCTGCATGGTATAACGCTGACGTTGTAAGAAATATGGCAAATGATTGGGATTTCTCTTCTGAAGGAAGAATTAGACAAAGCATGAGAATGAAAACTTTTGCAGACTTTGAAAAAAGCAATAACAGATACGTTATATGTGATTTTGTTTGCCCTACTGCTGAAACCAGAGCTAACTTTGATCCCGACATAACAATATGGATGAATACAATATCAGAAGGCAGATTTGAGGATACTAATAAAATGTTTGAAGAACCAAAAGAGGTTAATTTTCACATTACTGAAATGAATGACACCAATCATCACAACATAGCTAAAGAGATATTAAAAAATGTTTGATTGGAAAAAACCAACTGTTCAAATGCTAGGCAGATGGCAACCATGGCACCAAGGCCATCAAGAGCTATTTAAACGATGTGTTGCAAAAACTGGTCAAGTCATTATTCAAGTGAGAGATGTTCAAGGATCATCAGGTGGAAGTGGTCAAGATGACAATCCTTTTGATTGGGAAACCGTTTGTAAAAATATAGAAGAAGGTTTATCTAGGGATGGGTTTAAAAAAGGTATGGAATATGAAATTATGCTTGTTCCAAACATAGTAAATATATCTTATGGTCGCGGTGTTGGCTATGTCTTTGAAGAAGAAATTTTTGAAGAATCAATAACTAATATAAGTGCAACAAAAATAAGAGAAAAATTAAGGAAAGACGGCGAACTAGATTAGTTCAAACACATTTTCTGGTGGCCTTCCTAAAACAGCCTTGTGTCCCTTAATTACAATAGGTCTCTCAATCAATTTAGGATATTTGATCATGTAGTCAATTAGATCATCATCAGATAAATTATCTTCTTTTAGATTGTTGTCTTTGTAGTCCTGCTCGCTTGTTCTTAAAATATCTCTTGGTTTTAAAGACAATTTTTTTAAGACATCTTTAATCAGAGATACATCTAGTTCTGTCTCAAGATAGTTAATAATTTCAATATCACAGTTATTGTCTTGAAGTATTCGAAGAGCTTGTCTTGATTTGCTGCATCTTGAATTATGAAAAATCTTGAATGCACTCATTTATTTTAATTGCTTTAGCATATCTTGCATTTTTTCATGAATGATATTTACAGCCTGAAGAGGTCTTATCATTACTTTAAATTCAATAATTTTTCCTTCATCATTAAAAGTAATAATATCAACGCCGTTAACATATTTGCCATCGATTTGAGTTTCAAACTCTAATACTGCTTGATTGCCGTCCAAAACTTCTTTTGTATACTTGAAACTAGATTCTTCAAGGGTTCCATCTATAGATTGGTCACCACCAAATGTATTTCCAGCTGCCATAAGATATAAAGTTGTAAGCTCTTTTCCTCTTTGCGGAGAAAAAACTATAGGAGAATAAAAACTAACATCATCATCCAAGAGCTCATCAAATCCTCCAGAGTAATCTCCCTTTATAAGATCATGCCATTTTTTGATGTTCTCTTTGATCATTAATTCTCAACTTTAAATATTAATCCAGCATTGTCTTGCAATCTTTTAATAAGTTTTGTTCCCATTGAGGGTGCTGGCGTGTAAATGCCTCCTGCAAGATCTTCACATTCTTTTACTAAACATATTGCACTCTCAGTAATCATCTTGGAAGTTGAGCCGTAACCAGGGTCCATATCGCCAGCTACAGAAACATGAACACTTTCTTCATTTATGTCTCCACAAAATAAAACATCATAATTTCCGTTCTCTCTAGATTCTCTTGATGGACCTTCACCAGGTTTTGGTGCATCGCTTAAAGGGTTGGATGAAGAAATAAAGTCTGCTGCAGCTTTGCCTTCATCACCTGAACCCATAACCCACATTTCGTTGTAACAAAAATCCTCACCATACATATGATTCATCAACATATTAGATCTATGAACATTTTTAGTGTTGATTGGTGCCATAAAAAATGGAGCTACCCATGTATCTAATTTTTCATCAAGAATAGGCTTGTTGTCAGCTGGTTGCTCAGGTCCAGTAAAGCCGTTTGAAAGTGCAAATGGATTGGCTAAAACTGCAAAAAGTTCGGGCTTTTCTTTTAGGGCTGCCATAGTGGCGCCAAGGGATGCGGCAGTACCTCCAGAAAATTCACCATTCATTCCTCTAACTCTGCCTCTAACATTTGAAGAGGGTTTACCATATCTATTTATAACTTCATTTTGTAAAAATAGAACGCCTAAATCAAAAGGAATACTATCAAATCCACATGAAAAAACTATTCTTGATCCAGATTCTTTTGCCACATCACTCAGCTCATTAATTTTTTCATGCATCCATCCAGGTTCACCACATAAATCGACATAATCTGTTCCATATTTTGCACATGCTGCAACGATATCATTGCCATATAGCTGATATGGACCAACAGTGGTTAATACACATCTTGTTTTTGAAACCATTTCCTCAATGCTTGCAATATCATTACTATCAACCACAAGTAGTCCAGTATCTTCAGGAACATTTTTAGAGGTAGCAACTGTTTCTAGTTTTTCCAGATTTCGACCCGCTAAAGCCCAACTAATTTCAGAATTATTGCTATATTTTTCTACTAGATATTCAACAACTAATTTACCAGTAAAGCCTGTAGCTCCAAATACTACAAAATCGTATTCTTTAACATCGCTCATGTTTATCCCCTTAATAGATAGTAAAAATAGACATCTATATTAGTTCATTGAGTTTTTTTGCACAACGTAGTTACAAGCAATTTAATATACACGGTATGTCGCGAGGTGTACTATTTAATAAAACTGGAGAATTTGATGAAAAAGTTTTTAAAATATCTATTTATAATTCTAATTATATTAGTATTAACAGTGTTCATCCTTTTAAGGCAACCTGCCTTTCAAGACAAGTTGTTAGAATCAGCAATAGAAAATTTAGCTGCTCCCTCATCTTATTTACCAGAAAAAGATACTTTGACTGCGGTAGTTTGTGGTTCAAGAGCACCTATTCCAGCACCAGACAGAGCTGAAACATGCATTTTAGTTCAAGCAGGAGAAAATATTTTTATATTTGATACCGGTGGAGGCAGTGCTCAAAATCTTACTGATTGGAATACACCATGGGATAGGGTTAAGGGAATATTTTATACCCACCTGCATTCTGACCATATCTTTGATATCGCTGATTTTCATCAAGCAACTTGGATTAATGGCGGAAGAAAGTCTAAGCAAAAAGTATATGGGCCTGAGGGGGTTCAAATGCTTACAGATGGTATAGAACTTGCTTTTACAAAAGATTATTTTTTTAGAAACGAGCATCATGGAGATACTGTTGCTCCATTAGAGGTGGCTGGTTTTGATACACATACTGTTGATTTAGATAGTCCTATATTAATTGATGAAGGGGATCTAAAAATTACAGCATATAGTGTTTCTCATGATCCTGTTGATCCTGCATTAGGATATAGAATTGATTATAAAGACAGATCTATAAGTATAAGTGGCGATACTATCTATGATGTAAATCTAGTTAATAATTCTAAAAATGTTGATGTTCTATTCCATGAATCTATGTCCCTTGATCTTGTAAATCTAATAAATAAAAATGCAAAAAGAATTGGTAATACAATGGCTGCAAAAGTAACTATAGATATTCAAGATTATCACACCCCTATTCCAGAAATTGTTCAAGCTGCTCAAGAGGCAAATGTGGGTCACTTAGTTTTTTATCATCACCTTCCAGCTCCAAGAAACCAATTAATGGAAAATATTATGTATAGAGGTGTCAATGAAATCATGGATAACTGGACTGCCTCTCATGATGGCACTATGGTAATATTACCAACAGACTCGGATGAAATAATAATTACATCTGTTGAATAATTTATAACTATATCGGGGGGATATAGACATGCTAGCTTCCATAAAAGAATTCTTTAGAGTTATATCTGAGCTTAGATACATAATTCCAATGGTTAGATATAAGTGGCCTGAATTAGATTCAAATGCATCACTTGCTCATCTTTTTCAAGAAACAGTTGAAGAATTCGGCGATAAAGATTTCCTTTATTTTGAAGATGAAGTGTGGACCTACTCAAAAACAAATGAGGCTGCAAACGTTCTTGCAAATAAATTAGCAAATGAAGGTATTGAGCATGGAGATAAAGTTGTTCTATTTATGGAGAATAGGCCTAATTTTGTAATTTCTTTGATAGCAATTAATAAATTAGGAGCGATTGGAGTCTTAATTAATACTAGTCTTACAGGAAAGCCTCTTGTCCATTGTATAAATACATCTGATTCTAAAAAATGTATTTTTGGAGATGAGTTATCTGAATCTTTAGAAGGCGTCTTATCTGAAATTAATATTACTAAATCATCTGATCTGCTTTGGGTTGAGGATACTAGTCCAAATAACTGTCCTGAGTGGGCTTCAAGTATCACTGAGAATATTGATCAGTCCCAATCTGCTAATCTTGAACAAACAAATCAAGTTGTTGCTGGTGATACTGCTTTTTACATATTTACATCAGGTACAACTGGAGTGCCTAAAGCCGCATTATTTACTAATGTAAAAGTTGTAGCGGGTTCTACAAACATCACTATGGCTGGATATAGGCTGACAAGTGAAGATTGTATGTATAACTGCCTTCCTTTATATCATTCGACTGGTTTAATACTTGGTCTTTGTGCCACTATTAAAGTTGGCGCTTCGACTTTTATAAAACGTAAGTTTTCTGCATCATCTTTTTGGCCAGAAGCTCAAAAATTCAATACAACTGCTTTTGTTTATGTTGGTGAGTTATGCAGATATCTAAGCTTTCAAGAATCTTGTCCAGAAGAAGTTAATAACCCAATATCAAAAATGGTTGGAAATGGTTTAAGACCAGATCTTTGGGATACTTTTAGAAATAGATTTAATGTTGAAAGAATTTGTGAGATATATGGTGCGAGTGAGGCTAACGGTATGTTCATGAATCTTTTAAATAAAGATCAAACAATTGGTATGACAAATGTTGATATTAGGTTATTTGAATATGATGTTGCAGAGGATAAATTAAAAGTGGATGAAAATGGAAAATATATAGAAGTCAAAGATGATTCTCCAGGTTTGGCATTAATAAAAATTGGTCCTAATGCAATCTATAACGGCTATACAGATGCTCAAGCTAGCGAAAAGAAAGTGAAAAGAGATGTTATTGAAGACGGCGATCGTTGGTTTGATACTGGTGACCTATTAAAAAAAATGGATGTTGGTTTTGCGCTTGGAAGACAGCATTATCAATTTGTAGACAGGGTTGGGGATACTTTCAGATGGAAATCTGAAAATGTATCCACTAATGAGGTTGGTGAAATACTTAACTCGTTTGAGCAAGTTAATATGGCAAATGTCTATGGGGTTAAGGTACCTCATAGTGAAGGCAGAGCTGGAATGGTAGCCTTTAATTGTGATCCTAATACCTTTGATTGGAGTGCTTTTTCAGCTTTCGTTGATGAAAAACTTCCTTTCTATGCTAGGCCTGTTTTTGTGAGAATTATTGAAGAACTGGAAACAACAGGAACATTTAAATTAAAGAAAGGCGATCTTAGAGAAGAGGCTTATCATTTAGACAAGGTTAATGAAGATATAGTATTTGTCAGAGAACCAAAAAGTGAATGCTACACAAGGCTTACTAGTGAAAACTATGAGCAAATTAATAACGGGACAATCAGCTTCTAATTATTTTAGATCGCTATCAATTAAGACAGCTATCAATAATGCTGGCTCATCTCCATTATTAACCCATGCATGATTAGTTCCCCTTTGAACTACCACATCATGAGGTTCTAAAGTTACTTCTTCTTCGTCTAAAATTAGTGTGACATCTCCTTTTAATAAAATAATGTAATCAATGGTATCCGTCTTATGCATCGCTGGATGTTTTGATGTGTCAACTCTATGATGAGCAGCACCTATTTTTTCAAATGCATCAGCTGCAATTTCTTGCATCATCTCTATTGGCACGCCTTCCGGAGTTGGATTTATTTGAAAATACCTAAATTTTGATCCATTTTCAGGTGGAGATAAAACAATATCAGTATCAGCTCTATCAATAGAATCAGTTGTATCAATTAAATTCCCATCTGTATTCCATATCTCAAATAAACCACCAACATCCTCACCTATTGTTCTTGCTGGAGGGCCATCTAGAGTAATAACAGATTTTCCTTCACTGTTATGGCCTGTAATTATTCTTCTCATCATGCTCTTCCCATTTTATTAATTAAATTTTTAATATCTTTAACTCTATCTTGATTTTCTAAATCATTCCAATTGATATCTGCAGAATTCTTTAAATCTTTAATTTTGGCTGACATCTGGACATCGTTTTTTTCAAGAGCATCAATAACATCTATTGTTCCATCATAATCGTTACAAACTAAGACCATATCGCAACCAGCCTCGATTGATTTCATAGCTTTTTCACCCATTGAGAAATCACCTGCACCTTTCATAGATAAATCATCGCTAAATACTATTCCTTCAAATGCTAGTTTCTCTTTTAATATTTTTTTAATCCATACATCTGAGTAGCTCACACAAATGCCATCTATCTTTGGGAAAGTTATATGAGCTGTCATCAACGCGCCTAAATTATTTTTTAGCTCTATAAAAGGTTTTAAATCAATCTCTAATAATTTTTCATATGATCTGGTATCAACAGGCTCAGAGATATGACTATCTTCAAATATACCTCCGTGTCCAGGAAAATGCTTACCAGTAGCCTGCATGCCTGCCTCATTCATTCCATTGATAAAATTTCTTGCCAATTGTGTGAGCACCTTAGGGTCATTTGAAAATGCCCTGTTTCCAATAATGCTGCTAGTTTCTCTATCTACATCTAATACTGGAGCAAAGCTTATGTCTATCCCTGAAGCAATTAACTCGCTTGCCATCAGCCACCCTATTTCATGACATATTCCCATATTATTTTTTTCAATAGCATAATCACCAAGAGCTTGCATGGAGGGTAATACAGTAAATTCATTTTTAAACCTTTGGACTCTTCCACCCTCTTGATCTACTGCAATAATAATATTCTCTTTTATCGCTTCAATTTCTGAGCATAATGATTGAATTTGTGATTGTGATTCAAAATTTTTAGAAAAAAGAACAATTCCACCTACATGTTTATTGGATAGTAGCTTTTTATCTTCGATGGTTAATGATGTTCCCTCAATACTGGTTATTAAACGACCAAAACTTTGTAAAGAATTACTTTCTTGCATTTAATTTCTTCCAAATAATTTTTGTAATTTTAAGATTAAAGAAAATACTTGTGATTCTATACAAAAACCCAGGGATAATTTGCGACTTTCCTTTTCTAGAAGCCTTTTCAGTATCAGCTACTACTTTGTCAGCTGAAATCCACATCCAATTAGGTATCTTTTTTGTTAGGTGCTCAAGACCAGATCTTTTATGAATATTGGTTCGAACATAGCCTGGTAAACTTACTGTCACAGAAACATTTGTATTCTCTAATTCCTCATTTAATGATCTTCCATAGGAATATATTCCAGATTTTACAGCGGCATAAATTGATGACTTTGGCATAGGTATTAGAGCTCCAATGCTAGAAATTATTACAACTCTTCCGGAGTCTTTCTCTTTCATTTTAGGTAAAAAATGTTCAATAAGATTAATAACACCTCCAAACATTAAATAAGTTGCATCTTGAATATCCCTAGGTGTATTTTTACCGACACTCCCATTAATACCTATTCCTGCATTAGCAACTAATAAATTAGGTGTTGAAATTTCGTTTATTAAATTGTGGAGTTCTTCTGGCGAACTAAGATTGCAAGAATGAATAGAGCAATGATCATAATCTAAGTCTTCTAGTGCTGACAATGCTCTGTTATCGTTTTGTGAAACTAAATCTAGGTGCCAACCATTGTTTGCTAGATGCTTTGCATAAGCAAAACCAATTCCAGAAGAAAATCCAGTTATTAATGCTTTTTTAATCATTCATCGTCTTGCCAGTCTGGAGACCTTTTTTCAATAAAAGCACTTATACCTTCTTTGGCATCATCACCTAATAAGTTATTCCTCATTACCTCAGAGGTATACTCATAAGCTTTTGAAAGACTCATTTCAGCTTGTTCATAAAAAGCCTTCTTGCCAGTAGCTACTGTTGAGGATGGTTTACTTGCTATTTTATCAGCTAAAGCCATAACAGTCTTGGTTAGCTTCTCAGCCTCTACAAAATCATTAATTAAACCAATTTCTTTAGCTTTTACCGAACCGACCATGTCTCCAGTTAGAAGCATCTCCATTGCATTTTTTTTATGAACATTTCTTGAAAGAGCTACCATTGGTGTAGAGCAAAAAAGTCCTATATTTACTCCAGGAGTTGCAAATTTAGAATCGCTTGAAGCTATTGCTAAATCACAGCTGGCAACTAATTGACAACCTGCAGCAGTAGCAATTCCATTCACCTCAGCAATGACTGGTTTTGGACAATTAACTACCAACTTCATCAATGAAGAGCACATATCAAACAACTCAGAAAAATAAGTATTTCCATCATCTTCATTTGAACGAGCCTCAGTAATTTCTTTCAGGTTGTGACCAGCAGAAAATACATTGCCGTTAGAAGCTATAACTATAACTTTTACAGATTTTTGTGCAGAAGCAGCTGAGATACTATCGATCAAACTTTTCATCATTTTTTCTGATAAAGAATTTTTACTTTCAGGATCATTTAAAACCAGACGCAATACACCTGCACTAGAATTATCTTTTAGAATTATTGAGTAGTTGTCATTCATATTAAATCTATTAAAATCTATTTTGTTTTACTAGTCCAATAGGGTTTTGATAATTCTTTTTTTGGACACCTGTTCATGACAACCTTTAGTCCGGCTTTCTCAACCAACTCTGCAGCCTCATGATGAATAATATCTTCTTGTGTCCACAAAACTTTTGCAGAAATTTTTATAGCTTGTTTTGCTATACCTAATACAGCATCATGTGCCCTAAACACGTCAACAATATCGACAGATTGTTTAATGGACTCTAGGTCCTCATAACATTTCTGTCCTAAAATATTTTTTCCTAATTCGTTAGGATTTACCGGAAAGACTTTATAGCCTTTTTGAAGAAGATACTTCATTACTTTGTAACTATCTCTTTCTTTCTTAGAACTAGCTCCAACAATAGCTATGGTATTTGATTCTTCTAAAATTTTTTTTATGAAGCTATCAGGATAATTAATGTTCATTATCTTATTAGTTAAGTATTAGAAAAATTTTAACACTTAATTTTTATAACATTATGAAACCATTCTTTTTATTGCATTCTTATCGTCATCGATGAAATGATGTTTTAATGCTCCAAGTATGTGAGCACCCAAGACGACGTATATTAAATACGGTAATAAATACTTGTGAAAGAGACCCCATACAATATATATATCGCTTTCTTCTACTGGTGGTGAAAATTCCCAAAAATAAAGGTAAGTTCCATATCCATGATAACTAGTCATCATAAAGCCAGTTATAGGCAATGCTAACATTGTAAAATACAAAGTAAGGTGAGCTCTATGAGCTAATTTAGCATCTCTGACCTTTAATGAGCTATCTAATTCCGGTCTTTTTGAAAGAATGTTCCAAACTATTCTAATTAAGACAAGAATGAATAATGTAACTCCAATTGTTTTGTGAACAACATAATACGACAATCTAAATGGAGTATCTTCAGGAATCATTGATGCAAAAATACCTAGCGGTATTAATGAGATAAATAAGATAGCAATTGTCCAATGAAGTAATCGAGAAATAATGCCATATCTGTCTGGACCATTTTTGATTCCAAGATCTAAGGTTTTGTTATTTTCATTTTGTTTTCTTGCTATTGCTAATAAAAATATCCCAGAAAATAGTGATATAAGAGCTTGAACCCATAACAAAAAAGGTTTTGCTGAATCCATTGGTGTTTGGTTTGGTTTTGGATTTTCTAATATGCCAGAACCTAGAACAAAAGAAAAAAACCAATAAGAAACTGCAAAACACCCCAACGCTGCCAGACATGTTCCAAAAACCCTTACCCTTGGATTGGTATAATTCATTGTCCATGAAATAAGTATTGAGCTTAATACTATACTGGCTGCAACCCAGCTGCCTGTATTTTCAATATATGACATTGGGATTATTTATGAGGATTAACTAGATATTTTTTTCCAGTTGCTTGCTTGGCATAAGACTTAATTATGTCAGGCTGAAGCATCTCCTCAAAAGAAATTTCTTCTGCATATGAGCTTGCGAATGTTGTTTTAATCTCTTTTGCTACTCTCATTCTCATTTGACCAAATTTCTCCATTCCAATTCTTCCAATCATTGGAGTTAACAACCAACCACCAAGACCCCATGACATTCCATAAGATCTTTTTAGAATAGTTGGAGATTGATCTAGACCACCATAGATATAGACTTGTTTGTATGTATCAGAACCGTATCTGCTATATTCCTTAGCTGTTTTATTAGCAGCTATCTCCATGGCAGCTAATATTTGACTTGGAAGTTCGCCATTATTTCCGCCACCAGTTGCATCAAAGCCTAGGGTAGCTCCGGTAGCAACTAAAGCAGAAACCAAATCATCCATAAAACTATCGTCGCTTGTATTACAAACGTATTCAGCTCCGAGATTCTTTAAGAGTTCTACATGCTCTGATTTTCTAACTATGTTTACTAAAGGTACCCCGTCATCTTTACAAATCTTTACTAGCATTTGGCCAAGATTTGATGCTGCTGCAGTGTGCACAAGCGCTGTATGATTTTCCATTTTCATAGTTTCTATAAAAGATAGTGCAGTTAAAGGATTCACAAATGAAGAAGCTGCCTCTGAAGGCAGTGTACCCTCATCCATAACTAAACAGCTTGCAGCCGGAACGCATCTATATTGAGAATACATTGCTCCTCCAGCCAACCCTACAGTTTTGCCAATCAAATCTTTTACATTGTCTCCAGCATCTACAACAATACCGGCACCCTCATTGCCTACTTGCATAGACTCATCCAGCCTAGGTTTCATAGCGCCCATTAAAGCAGGATGTATTTTCATAGTTGTTACTGTTTCATCACCAGAACCAGTTGTACTAATAGATGAAATATCAGCAGCAAAACTCAGAAGAAGTCCAAGATCAGAGGGGTTTATAGGAGCCGCTTCAACTTTAATAATTACCTCATCAGCAGATGGAGTGGGTATTTCTGAAGTTTTGATTGATAGCTCGATGTTTCCATCATTAGAAACCATTGAACGGATTTCTTTTGAAATATTATCTGACATTTTCTCTCCTCTATAATTTTTGTATTAGGCTATATTAAACCATCGTATGAAATATGCTAGTAGACAATGAATTCATACTAGTATATAAATTCATACTATGAAATGCGCAAATCTAGATATATCAAAACCATTGAAATTGGTCGGTGGTAAATGGAAAATCGCAATTATTTATGTTTTAAGCAAAGGTCCAATAAGATTTGGTGAGATAAAAAGGATACTTACCCCAATAACTCAACAAATGCTTACTAAGCAGCTAAGAGAGATGGAAAAAGACAGTTTAATCAATAGAAAGGTTTATGATGTTATTCCTCCAAAGGTCGAATATTCATTAACAAATTTTGGAAGATCTTTTAAACCCGTGCTCACTGAGCTATGTAAATGGGACTGTGATAACAAGAAGTAGATTTATTTATCTTGATTGATTATTGGTGAAATTTTATCTATCAAATCTTTTACAGCAGGTTTATTTTCTTTTATTTCATCGATAGTTAATCCATCAAGCTCATGAGGAAATACTAGCCACTCATCAGTCTCATGAAGATAAAAATCTGGCTTTCTATCAGTTTTATTTTTTGTAGGCTTAAAATATGGAGTAGCAACCTTAATCTCCGGTGTATTCTTCTTGCATGCAGCTTTTAAATCATTAATTATTTGCTGAATAGATAATCCAGTGTCATGAACGTCGTCAACAATCAATAAAGAATCCTCAGATTCAAGTTGTCTAATAACATAATTTAATCCATAGACTTTAACATTTGAATTATGTTGTTCTATACCTGAATAATGTGATGTTCTTATAGCTATATGGTCTGAAGATATACCTAATACTTCTAAAAATTCTTGAACAGCAATACCTATAGGAGCTCCCCCTCTCCATACGCCAACAATATAATTAGGGCGAAAACCGCTTTCATATACACTCCAAGCAAGCTTGAATGAGTCCTCAAGTAGCTGATCGGCTTGAATAAATGTCTTTTTCATTTGCAAATGCTATACGAGTACGTGCTTTATAACAACACGTACTCATATAAATTTATACAGAATTAGTAGCTTTTTCTTACTCTAAAAATAAATTGTCTTGGTGGTATTAACTCAATACCAGTTCCAGCAACACCAAATACATCTGTCATCGCAGAGTTAACTCCATCCTTATCAGATGCATTTAAAATCATAAAATCAATACCAGCAGTATCATTAATTTCTATACTAGTTGTTAAATTAACAATAGTATAAGAATCAACCTGATCAACAAATGGACTATTAAATACTCTTTGCTGGAAATCACCTCTATGTATTAGTTCTGCTGTAGCTTTAAGTGGTAC
The DNA here is from genome assembly GCA_902558375.1 of uncultured SAR86 cluster bacterium. Classification (GTDB taxonomy): domain Bacteria; phylum Pseudomonadota; class Gammaproteobacteria; order Magnimaribacterales; family D2472; genus SCGC-AAA076-P13. The sequence continues at coordinate 19,969 of CACEDQ010000003.1, read as the reverse complement.
TCCAGATTTTAATTCTCCATTATATTGAAGACCAAAATTAGCTGTAAATTCTGGACTCTTTGCCAATCTATTGCCTTTAAGATTTTCTCTTAGAGCATATCTTTGTGGTTCTTCGCCGAAGAAATAAAGCTCTGATTTGATATTATCTAACGCTTCATAATCTTCAGTTATCTCTGTGTCTAAAGTAGAAATCCTTAAGTCCATTGATAAAGAGTCAGATAAGATACCAATTAACTCCAACTCAACACCACTCATTTCTGATTCTGGTATGTTTGCTACACCGCCCCTGTATACATCAGGATCTGTAGATTGGAATTGTAAGTTTTCATAATCATACATAAATGCAGAAACATTTGCTCTCATTCTTCCATCCATTAAATCAGTCTTAAGACCAAGCTCGAAAGCATCAATAATCTCACTCTTAAATAAAGGATATATAAGTTGTGGTGCAGGTTGTGCTCCAAAGTTCTGCTCATTATCTACAGGATAACCAAAAGTTAAGTTACTTCCTCCTGGCTTAAAACCTTTTGTGTAAGATGCATAAACCATTGTGTCGCCATCAACATCATATTCAACAGCAAACTTTCCAGTTTTTTCATCAATTTCATCTTCTATAAGATATTTTTGAAGGCCAAAGAAATTTGTAACATCACTAGAGAATGAATCTTCGGTATATCTCATACCAAAGATATATCTCATATTATCTTGAACGTTATAGGTAGCTTGCCCGTAAACTGATAAAGATTCTCTAGTAGGATAAGCTTCAGACACAAATCCAAGTTCTGCATTAAATGCTGCAAAACATACCCCAGCAAAAGGATTTGTAGCACAAATTGGATCGTGAACGTATGGAGTAAAAGCACCATCCATTAGAGCAACTTGTTTTATGTTATTTACATCTTTGACTTCGTAAATCGAGTTGGCTATTTTATGATCAAAATATAGTGCACCAATTATCCAATCTATTTTATCATTTATAGGCTCATTCGATATTAAATTAACTTCAAATGTTTTTGTATCTACAATAGATGTTTCAGGCCTATATTCAGCTGCTATATAAGGTATTCCTTCGAGAGGACCAGATGCATGAACATCTCCAAAGTTATGTCTGTCATTATCACGACTGACATAAATATCGTCTTCCTGAATACTTGCTAACACCTTTAAATCGGCAAAGCCTAGCTCAACATTCAATATTGCAGCAATAACTTCTGAGGATAATTGATAATCTGACGCAGAGTCTTGAGCTAATTTTCTTGGGTTTGGTGTTGGATCATCTAAACCCTTCATAGCAGCACCGTTATTATTAGCATCAAAGAATTGTCCAAATACTCTTAAAGATGTTGTATCAGAAATATCAAAGAGCCAATCTGACCTTAAGCTTGTATGATTTGCATCATCAAGATCTTGTCCATTTAATATATTTTCACTAAAGCCATCTCTGTCTGTTGATACTATCGATAGTCTTGTTGCAACTTTATCTGATAATGGCATATTAAATGCACTTCTAAATTTAATAAGACCATAATTACCCATAGCTAGGTCTGTTTTGCCCTTAGCAGCATCAAAAGAGGGCTTTTGACTAATAACATTAATTGTTCCACCAGTAGAGTTTTGTCCAAATAATGTTCCCTGGGGACCACGAAGAACTTCTATTCTTTCTAAATCAATAAAATCAGTTCTTAATGAAAACTTTGAAGCTATAAATATACCGTCCATATGCAGGGCAACAGATGGCGCCGCAATTGCATTTTGATTTGTTTCATCACCGACACCTCTGATTGAAATAATGGTTTTATAACCTTCATTTTTGGCGACAGTAACACCTGGTGCTATGGCACTAAGACCAACAAAGTCAGTTATATTTTTTGTTTCTAACTCTTCTTCTGTTAATGCTGTTACAGACTGAGAAATATCTTGAAGAGATTCTTCTCTTTTTTCAGCAGAAACAATTACTTCCTCAATGGTCATACTTTGTGCATTTGCATCAAAATTGAACATTAAAAGCATTGAAAAATACACGAAGGTATTTAATTTTATAAATTTCATTGTTTATTATCCCCTTGTGCTTATGTATAAGCTAATACTGCAGCACATAGTTATGTTTTTGTTATATATACTAATGAAAGCAATTTACATGCCAAAATGGCATGATAAATATACAAGCAATTAAAGTAATTTTGCATTATAGATTGTAGAATTATTATGTAAATTATTATTCAATAAAAACATGAAAAATTTCCTAGAAAAAACTTTCGAGCTTGAGTTAAATAACACTTCAATCAAGCAAGAATTTATAGCTGGTTTCACTACTTTTATAACAATGGCTTACATAATTTTTGTTAATCCACAAATGATGGCTGCAAGTGGAATGGATCTTGGAGCAAGTTTTGTTGGTACATGTATAGCAGCAGCTATTGCATGCTTTGCCATGGGTTTTTATTCTAATTGGCCAGTTGGACTAGCTCCTGGGATGGGTCTAAATGCTTTTTTTACATATACGGTTGTAGGTGAAATGGGTTACAGCTGGGAAATTGCACTGGGTGCTGTTTTTTTAGCAGGCATTTTATTTGTAATCATAAGTGTTACTCCTTTGAGGCAGTGGATGTTAAATAGCATCCCTATGAATCTCAGAATTGCTATGGGTGCTGGAGTTGGTTTATTTGTTGGATTTATTGGTTTAAAAACTGGCGGTATTATTGTGCAAAATGAAGCAACATTTTTAAGCTTGGGTAATTTTAAAAATATTGAGACTCTTCTGGCAGCTTTAGGATTTCTTTTAATTCTAGTATTAGCTGTTAGGAAAGTTGTTGGAGCAATAATAATTGGAGTTTTAGCGGTAACTATCACAGGCTTATTACTTGGCTTGATTCAATTTAATGGAATTGTATCTACACCTCCCGATTTAAAGCCGATTCTTATTAAGTTAGATATCTTGGGTGCACTAGACGTTGCTATGATTAGCGTCATTATATCTTTTCTGTTTGTTAATCTTTTTGATACTGCTGGAACCCTTCTTGGTGTTGCATCCAGAGCAAATTTAATTCAAGACTCAGGCAAAATTATGAATCTTGATAAGGCATTAAAGGCGGATAGCTCTGCAAGTGTTGCTGGGTCGTTTTTTGGTTGCTCTCCAGTAACTAGTTATGTTGAGAGTTCGGCTGGTGTTGAGGCCGGAGGAAGAACTGGTTTAACTGCAGTGATAATAGGAACGTTTTTTTTAATTGCAATCTTCTTTTCGCCAATTGCATCTATGGTACCAAGTTATGCTACTGCTGGTGCTTTAGTATATGTAGCAATACTTATGCTTGGTGGAATGGAGAGACTTGATTGGTCTGATAATACTGAGTTATTACCAGCACTTATTATGATAATCATGATTCCCCTCACCTTTTCAATTGCAAATGGAATTGCTATTGGTTTTATTGCTTATGTTGTTCTTAAAATAGCTGCAAGAAAAACACTTGATATAAGTATGGGTGCTTGGTTTTTATTTTTGATATTTGTTTTGAAATTTATTCTTTTAGATTAATAAGAGACTAATGTTTCAATGTTATAACCTTGATCGGTAATTAATTTACTTCCACCTAATTCAGGAAGATCAATAATACATAAAATTAAGATATCAGATTTATCAACACCAAAATTTTCTGTCAATAGCTCTGCGCAAGCGATTGCTGTTCCCCCTGTTGCAACAAGATCATCAATAATTACAACACGTTGACCTTTTTTAATATTGGTATTTTTCTGAATTTCGATTGATGTGCTTCCATATTCTAAATCAAAACTCTTAATGTATGTCTCATTTGGCAGTTTGCCAGGCTTCCGAGCTAAGACAAACGGGAGAAGAAGATCGGTTGAAACAGACCCAGCAAAAATAAATCCCCTACTCTCAATGCTTACAACCAAGTCTGCTGAAAAATTTTGAGTTATCTTAGTTAGCTCTTTACAGGTTTTTCTAAAAGGCTTTGGTGTTTCAATTAGGCTAGTGATGTCTCTAAACTTTATTCCTGGTATTGGAAAATCATCAACATTTCTAATATGTTTTTTTAAGTCTAATTTATCACTCATGTTTTAATTATCTCCATCTGAATGGCAAACCACAACCAACTTATTACCAGTTGGGTCTAAGATATAAGCAGCATAAAAATTAGGGTGGACATCTCTTAAACCTGGTGCGCCATCACATACCCCGCCACTATTTATTGCTTTTTCGTAGAATTCTTTCACTTGATTTCTAGTTTTAGCAAGCAGAGCAATATTCACCCCATTACCCGCTGTTGCTTCATTACCATTAAAAGTTTCACCGATAAATAAACAATTTACACCACTACCTACATCTTTTTTATCGCCATAGCAGGCATACGTTTCTTCTGTTTCTTGTCTACGAATATTCAACGCAGACATTACTTGGTCATAAAATTTGATAGATTCAGAAAGATTATTAGTTCCCAAACAAATGTGACTAAACATTTTTATTCCCACTCAATGGTTGCCGGTGGTTTGCTTGATATGTCATAAACCACCCTACTAACTTCTTCGATCTCATTAACTATGCGATTGGAAACATGCTCTAAAAACTCGTAAGGTAAATGTGCCCATCTTGCTGTCATGAAATCAACAGTCTCTACTGCCCGCAGGCCAATAACTTCAGCATATCTTCTCTCATCTCCAACAACACCCACTGATTTAATTGGCAGATAGACTGCAAAAGCCTGGCTTACTGTTTTATAAAGATCAGCTTTAATTAATTCTTCTATAAAAATATGGTCAGCTTCTTTTAAAACAGTTGTTTTTTCTTTAGTAATATCACCAAGGATTCTTACTCCGAGGCCAGGACCAGGAAATGGATGCCTGTTAAGCATTTCAGAAGCAAGGCCAAGCTCAACACCCATTCGTCTGACTTCATCTTTGAAAAGATCTCTCAATGGTTCAACAAGCTCCATCTTCATTTCCTCAGGAAGGCCACCAACATTATGATGAGATTTTATAACTCTAGCCTCTTTTGATTCTGATCCTGAAGATTCGATGACATCGGGATATATTGTTCCCTGTGCTAAATAATGTATATCTTTTAATTTTGTAGCCTCAGCATCAAAAACATCAATAAAAGTTCTACCTATGATTTTTCTTTTTTGTTCAGGATCTTCAATACCTTTTAGATGCCTCAAGAATACTTCTTCACTGTCAGATTTAATAACATTTAAGTTCATATTTTCCTTAAAAGTATTCATAACCTCTTCTGCTTCACCTTTTCTCAGAAGACCGTTATCAACAAAAACACATACCAATTTATTGCCAATTGCCTTATTTAAAAGAGCTGCAGTGACTGATGAATCTACTCCACCAGAAAGACCTAGTAAGACTTTGTTATTTTGAACTTGGTCTTTAATTTCTTTTATTCTTTGTCCAATTAAATCATCCATTTTCCAATCTTTATTGGCATTGCATACTTTAAAAATAAAATTATCTAAAACAGTTTTTCCGTCCTCTGTATGAGTTACTTCCGGATGAAATTGAAGCGCATATATTGGCTTGCTTGTATGTTGCATTGCTGCTATTGGTGCAGTTGCAGTAGCTGCAACTAAGTCAAAATTGTCCGGTAGGTCTTGAACCTGATCGCCATGACTCATCCATACATTAAGGGTTTTTCCTAAATCAGAAAATAAAACACAATCTGCTGTAACTTGAAGCTCTGAATATCCAAATTCTTTTTGGTCTGATGATATTACTTGTCCACCTAGTTGCTCAGCAAGAGTCTGCATTCCGTAACATATGCCCAATATTGGGATATTTAGATCAAAGACTAATTGAGGAATTCTTGGCGTAAAGCTATTGGTAACTGAATCAGGACCTCCAGATAAAATAATTCCTTTAGGGTTAATTAATTTTATTTTTTCTTCATCGATATCCCACGGAAGAATTTCTGAATAAACGTTGCTCTCTCGAACTCTTCGAGCAATTAATTGAGTGTATTGAGAACCAAAATCTAGAACCAAAATAGTGTCAATTTGTTTGGTTGTAGATGATAGATTAACTGTCATTTTTGATTATTAACTTCTTTGATAATTTGGCGCTTCTTTTGTAATCATTACATCGTGAACATGGCTCTCTGTCATGCCTGCATTTGTAATTTCAACAAATTCACTATTCTTATGAACCTCTTCAATAGTTTTGCAACCTATGTAACCCATGGACTGTCTTAGTCCGCCAATCAATTGATTGATAACATTTATAACTAGTCCTTTATATGGAACTCTACCTTCAATACCTTCAGGTACTAATTTTTCTGTATCTGTATCTTCTTGCATATATCTGTTTGCATCCTGCCTCTCATTCATAGCACCAATTGAGCCCATTCCGCGATATGTTTTAAAACTTCTTCCTTGGAAAAGCTCTACCTTACCAGGTGCCTCTTCAGTTCCTGCAAATAAACCACCAAGCATTACTGAATCAGCACCTGCAGCTATGGCTTTAGCTATATCTCCTGAAAATCTTATTCCTCCGTCAGCAATAATGCCTACATCCATTTTTTTAAGAGCTTCTTTTATATCTAAAATTGCCGATATTTGAGGAACACCAATACCAGCTATAATTCTTGTAGTACAAATAGACCCTGGACCCATTCCTACTTTAACTGCATCAGCTCCAGCTTTAACAAGCTCTATAGCTCCCTCAGGAGTAGCTACATTTCCACCGATTACATCAATAGATGGGAATTCTTTTTTTATAATTTTAATAGTTTCAATAACATTCTTTGAATGTCCATGAGCACTATCAATGACAAATAAATCAACCCCAGCTTCATATAGAGCTTTTGCTCTTTCAAGCGTATCTGGACTAGTACCTAAAGCAGCTCCAACCATTAAGCTTCCAGAATTATCTTTAGTTGCATCTGGATGCTCTGCAGACTTTTCTATATCTTTCATAGTTACTAATCCACCCAATGCTCCTGATTGATCAATAACTAAAACTTTTTCTATCCTATTTTCATGCATTAGTTTTTTTACCATTTCTTGAGGCGTACCTTCTTCTACGGTTATTAATTGATCATGCGGAGTCATAATTGATGATACTTGTGCATCCATGTTGTCTGCATATCTAAAGTCTCTGCTAGTTACTATTCCCTTGAGCTCTCCATTATCAACAACAGGCATACCAGAAATGTTTAATTCTGTTGTTAGTTGAATTAATTCACCAATAGACTTATCAGACTCTATTGTTAATGGATCTCTTACAACTCCACTTTCATATTTTTTTACAGTCTTAACTTCTAGAACCTGTTCATCAATAGAGTTATTTTTATGAATAATGCCAATTCCTCCAACTTCAGCTAAAGCAATAGCCATTCGTGATTCAGTCACAGTATCCATAGCAGCTGATACCAGAGGAACTTTAATATTTATGTTTTTTGTGAGTTTCGTTTTAGTCGACGCTTCGCTAGGTACAAAGTCGCTATACCTTGGCAGAAGAAGAACGTCGTCAAATGTTAGTGCTTTTTGTTTTACTTTTTCCATGTCGGATTATAGCAAGACTGACTTTAAAAAAAAATAATTCTTAGAATATTAGTCCTAAAATATATATTAGTGTTAATCCAGCATTAAGAACCACTAATGATTGCTCTTTCCAAAGCCATCCAACATAGACCCACAAAGTATTAGCAGATATAAAAGCCCAATGGTGATACTCTAACTCAGGAACAAAGCTTGCTAATGCTGCGGCAATGATAAGAATTCCAGTAGCTAACCAAGCCAATGATTGATAAGGTTTTTCGTTTTGTTCCATATTAATTTTTACTTATTTTGTTCGTCTTTGCTGCGCAAATAAAGTCATTTTTGTGCAAACCTTTAATTTTATGAGACCACCAAATAACTGTAACTTTACCCCATTCAAGAATAATTTGTGGGTGATGATCCTCTTTGTCAGCCATATCAGCAACTTTATTTGAAAAATCTACTGAATCGCTATAGTTTGAAAAACTAAATTCTTTTTTTAGCTTTTTTATTCCGTCATTAATTATATCCCATCCCTCTATTTCTTTTATGAGTAGAGAAGCTTCATCATCTGAAACTATTGGAGCATCAATTCTACAAGCCTCGCAGGAACTTGAAGTTAAATCATTCACTAATACCTCCTTTTGTAAGCTTTGATGGATCTAGAAGTTTTTTTAATTCAGATTTACTAATGCCTGTTTCTTCATGAGCAACATCGATAATTGATTTATTCTCTTTATAAGCTTTCTTCGCAATGGCAGCGGCCTTACTATAACCAATTACTCTGTTTAAGGCTGTTACAAGAATCGGATTTTTTGATAAAGATTCGTTAATATTTTTTGAATTTATTTTGAATGTTTTAATAGCTTTATTTGCAAGAAGTGGCATCGCATTTCCTAACAAATTAATACTTTTTAGTAAGTTATATGCCACAACAGGTAACATCACATTTAGTTGGAAGTTACCACTTTGCCCTGCAAGGGTTACTGTTACATCATTTCCAATCACATCAGCACAAGCCATGGCTACTGCTTCTGGAATCACTGGGTTCACCTTTCCAGGCATAATACTGCTACCGGGCTGTAAAGCCTGTAACTCTATCTCACCCAAACCAGTCAATGGTCCACTATTCATCCATCTAAGATCATTAGATATTTTCATCAAAATTACACTTAAATTTTTTAGTGCTGAGGAAAGTTCAACCGCGCTATCAACAGAACTTAATCCTTGATAAAAATTCTTTGCAGGCTTGGTTTTAAATTTAGAAAGCTTATTTAATTCAGAACAGAAGTGTTTTGAAAAATCTTTATGTGCATTTATTCCGGTTCCAATTGCTGTTCCGCCCTGTGGAAGTTCATTCATCCTATTTGTTGCTTGAATAATAGTTTTCTTGTTTGCTTCTAATTGAGCCTTCCATCCAGACAATTCTTGAGAAAAATCTATTGGCATAGCATCCATTAAATGAGTTCTTCCTGTTTTTACTTTACCTTTGACTTGTTTCATTTTTAAATCAATTGATTTAATTAGCTTATCAAGGTTTGGCAAAAGCAATCTATTCATATCTATGAGCGCACTAACGCATATAGCTGTTGGAATAACATCATTAGAGCTTTGACTCATATTTACATCGTCATTTGCATTAATTTTTAATTTTGATTTTTTTGAAGCTAAATTGGCAATAACCTCATTAGCATTCATGTTTGTACTTGTTCCAGACCCAGTTTGGAAAACATCAAGAGGAAATGAGTCATCATGCAATCCACTAAGCACATCTTTTGAAGCCGATTTTATAGCTGCTGTTTTATTAGTTGGTAAGAGTTTTAACTTATTATTTGCAGCTGCAGCCGAGAATTTAATCATACCCAAAGCTTCAATAAAAGATCTTCCAAAAGGAAATGCAAATTTAATCCCACTTATTGTGAAATTATCTATGGCCCTTTGTGTTTGAGCTCCCCATAATGCTTTTGCCGGTACCTTTACATCGCCTAGGCTATCTTTTTCAGTTCTATATTTCATATTTAATTATTTATTTGATAAGCTATTTTATCATTATAGAGCTTAGGAGAATAAAAAATATGTCAAATGTTACACCTATGAAAATAGATATTACAGACGGCAGGCTGCCGATAAAAGAAAAAGGACTGGTTTTTCAAGAATTTGCAAGCCCAGCTGAGGAGAGACGAAATCAACTTGAAAAATTAGCAGCTGGATTTAGATTGTTTGACTATTTTGGATTTAATGAAGGAGTTGCAGGACACATTACATATAGAGATCCTGAATTTAAAGATCACTTTTGGGTTAATCCTCTTGGTGTTCATTTTTCTCAAATATCTGTTTCTGATCTTTTGCTAGTTAATCATGACGGAAAAGTAGTCCAGGGCGATAAAGATGTAAATGTTGCTGCATTTGCAATTCATTCAAGACTTCATAAAGCTAGACCTGATGTGAATGCTGCTGCTCATTCTCACTCAATATATGGGAGAACCTTTTCAACTTTAGGAAAATTACTTGACCCAATTTCTCAAGATGCGTGTGCGTTTTATGAAAATCAAGCTATCTACAAAGACTTTTCAGGTGTTGTTGAGGAAGTGGATGAGGGAGATGAAATAGCTAAAGCTCTTGGAGACAAGAAAGTAGCAATATTACAAAATCATGGTATTTTGACTACAGGACCATCTGTTGATATTGCACTTTGGTTTTATATGTCTATGGAGAGATGTTGCCAAGCACAATTAATGGCCGAATCGGCAGGTATACCAATATCAGTTCCTCACGAGACAGCAATTAAAACACGAGAGTTTATTGCAAATGATATAGCTGCTTGGGCAAGTTATCAGCCAGCATTTGATAAAATTATTAAAATGCAGCCAGATTTATTAGACTAATTTATGGAGCAATCACAGCTTTAGTTTCCAAGCACTCTTCAAGACCATGAAGACCATGCTCTCTTCCATTGCCTGATGATTTATAGCCGCCGAAAGGTGCTCCAGTCCCTCTTGCACCGCCATTTATAATTACTTGTCCTGCCCTTATTTTGCGAGCAACTTCTTTCGCATGTTCTGGCTCACCTTGAACATAACCTGCAAGGCCATATTCAGTATCATTTGCTATTTCAATAGCCTCATCCTCATTGTTATATTTAATTATTGATAAAACTGGACCAAATATTTCTTCTTTAGCAATGGTCATGTCATTAGTAACATCAGCAAAAACTGTAGGTTTTACATAATAACCCTTTTCATATCCTTCTGGTTTTTCAACACCACCAGCAACAAGTTTAGCTCCCTCTTCAATTCCAATTTCAATCATTCTAAGAATCTTTTCATATTGAGCTTTGTTAGCTATCGGTCCAATTCTAAATTCTCCCTGAGGATCTCCCACGGTAGTGCTATTTGCTGTCTGTATTGCAACTTCTACTGCTTTGTCATAGTTTTGTGCTGAAACCAACATTTTTGTTGGAGCATTACATGATTGTCCTGAATTGAGAAAACAATGACCAGCTCCACCTTTAACTGATTTTTCTAAATCAGCAACATCATCAAGAATAATGTTTGAAGATTTTCCGCCAAGTTCTTGATGTACACGTTTTACAGATACTGCTGATGCTTGTGCCACTGCAATACCAGCTCTAGTTGAACCAGTAAATGACATCATGGCAATATCTGGATGTTCAGATAATGCGGCCCCAACAGTTGGTCCATAGCCATTAACAACGTTAAATACACCATCTGGAACCCCTGCTGCGTCAAAAACTTCTGCTAAGAGCATTGCACAATAAGGTGATATTTCACTGGGTTTTAGAACCATGGTACAGCCTGCCGCCAATGCTGCTGATACTTTTGTTGTGATTTGATTCATCGGCCAATTCCATGGAGTAATCATGCCAATAACACCAATAGGCTCCTTAATTAAAGTATAGTCACCCTCAGGTTTTTCAAATTGATAGTTTTTTAAAGCATCTAAGGTTTCATGAATATTTTTAATGCCTGTTGACGCTTGGGCCTTTTCTGATAACCATAAGGGTGCACCCATTTCCTCAGTAATAGCTTGAACAAAATCATCATACCTATTTTCATATTCAGAAATAATATTATTTAGTAGCTCTACCCTTTCTTCTTTTGAAGTGTATTGAAAAGAAGAGAAAGCTTGGAACGCTGCTGCAACAGCTTTATCAATATCTCCTTTTGTACCGGCTGTTACATGACCAATGATTTCCTCGTTAGCAGGATTTATAACTTCTATTTTTTCATTTGATTCTGAATCTACCCATGAACCATTTATAAAAAACTGTAATTTATCTTTCATTTTAAACCTCAAAAAATCAGCATGATATTATACAAAATATTTAGAATAAGCCTTCTATGTCTTTATTTTTATCTACTCCAATGTTTTCAGATGCTGGTTTTCTTGGCAGGCCAGGCATAGTCATTATCTCACCACAAATCACGACAATAAACTCAGCACCCGAACATAACCTTACCTCTCTTATTGGGACCTCATGTCCTGATGGTGCACCCATTAATAATGGGTCAGTTGAAAAACTATATTGAGTTTTAGCCATACAAATAGGATAGTTTCCATAACCATCCTCTTCTAATTTTTTAAACTTATTTCTAACTTTTTTATCAGCAATAATTCCTGATGCTCCATAAATATTCTTAGCAATGTGATCTGTTTTTTCCCACAAAGGCATATCATCATTGTATAAAGTTTTAAATGAAGCACTATTGCTGTCTGCCAATTCAGCTACATGTGATGCTAGATCTGCTGCACCCTTTCCACCATCTGACCAATGAGATGATATTTTACATGCCACCCCAAGATTTTTACAAAAATCAATTATTGCTTGCTGTTCCTCTTTTGTATCAGTGTAATATTCATTAATTCCAACCGTTACTGGCACTCCAAATTTAGCAATATTTTTTATGTGTCTTTCTAGATTTTTACAACCATCTTTAATAGCCCGAACATTCTCATCTTTTAAATCATCTTTTTTAACTCCACCATGCATTTTTAATGCTTTAGTAGTTGCTACAATAACAACTGCATCTGGAGATAGACCTGCTTTTCTACATTTAATATCAAAGAATTTTTCAGCCCCTAAGTCTGCACCAAAGCCAGCCTCTGTAACTACATAATCAGCTATTTTTAGAGCGCTTTTAGTTGCCATAACTGAATTACAGCCATGAGCAATATTTGCAAATGGTCCTCCGTGCATAAATGCTGGATTATTCTCAAGGGTTTGAACTAAGTTTGGTTGAAATGCATCTCTCAATAAAGCTGTTATGGCTCCGTGTGCATTTAGCTGCGAAACTTTAACAGGCTCTTGTTTTCTCGTATAACCAACTACAATATTTCCTACTCTTTCCTGCAAATCCTCAAGATCACTTGCTAAACAAAAAACTGCCATTATTTCTGAGGCAACAGTGATATCAAAACCGCTTTGTCTTGGTATTCCATTTCCAGTTCCGCCTAGTCCACATGTTATATCTCTGAGTGATCTATCATTCATGTCAACAACACGTCTCCAAGTTATTCTCCTTGGGTCTATGTTTAGACTATTTTCCCAATGAATATGATTATCAACAATTGCTGATAAAAGGTTGTGAGCAGCACCAATTGCATGAAAATCTCCAGTGAAATGCAAGTTTATATCTGTCATTGGAACTACCTGTGCATAACCACCACCAGCAGCTCCACCCTTCATGCCAAAACATGGACCAAGGCTAGGCTCCCTTAAGCAGACCATCGCTTTTTTTCCTATATGGCAAAGTCCATCTACAAGACCAACACTTGTTGTTGTCTTGCCTTCACCTGCTGGTGTTGGAGAGATAGCAGTCACCAGAATTAATTTGCCGTCTTTTTTATCCTTACAAGAGTCTAAAAAATCATAATTAATTTTTGCTTTATCATTACCATACACAATTAAAGCCTCCTCAGGAATATTTAAAGATGAAGCAATATCTTTAATATGTTTTTTTGAGGCATTATTCGCGATTTCTAAATCAGTTTTGTGCATATCTATATACTCCCCATTTTAAATATATAAATTAATGTGAAAGTATACATAAAGTTTACTCACTAAACTATGAAATTTAAGGTTAAGATTTAGCTATTTTAAAGGCTTCGATTGCTCTTAATCTCGATTCTTTTATGTCTAAGATTGGTTCCGGATAATTACAATATTTTCTATGTTCTATAGGGGGGTTATGAATAACTGATTTATCTAAATCTTTTAATTCAGGAATATATTTTTTTATGAATAATCCCTCTTTATCAAAATTTGTTGACTGTGTGATAGGATTAAAAATTCTAAAATAGGGAGCAGCATCTGTGCCTGTAGAGCTACTCCACTGCCATCCTCCATTATTGGATGCAAAATCTCCGTCGATTAGATTTTGCATAAAGTAGGCCTCTCCTAATCTCCAATCATGAAGCATGTTTTTTGTAAAAAACATAGCGACAACCATTCTAAGCCTATTGTGCATCCAGCCCTCATTACGTATCTGTCTCATGGCAGCATCAACAATTGGGAACCCAGTCTTGCCCTCTTTCCATGCTTTAAACTCCTCATCAGAATATCTCCATTTAATTTTTTTTGAATAATCTTGAAATGGCTGACCTCTGCTAACTTTTGGAAAAGAAAACATAATATTTTTATAAAACTCTCTCCAGACAATCTCATCAATCCATTTAGTAATACCAGTATTTCCAGAAGTAAATTCAAAATTATTAATTTTAAGAGCTTCAAGAATACACTTCCTGGGCGAGATTATCCCCAAAACAAGATATGGTGAAATACGACTAGTACCCTCAAGAATTGGATCATTTCTATTTTTTGAATAATCCATAACTTTTTCATCTAGAAATTCATGGAGTCTTTTTTCTGCTGCATGCTCTCCTATGCCCCAAAGACTCATGTCTACTTGATGCTTTCTTGAGTAATTAAAATCAAATGTTGAAACGTTAGATGTTATGTCTTGTGTATTTTTTTCTACATATTGAAAATCAATATCTAAAAAATCCATTTGAAAATTCTCTACCCACTTTCTTTTGAAAGGAGTAAAAACTGAGTATGGATTTCCCTGACCAGTCTTAAGATAACCAGGCATATATATAACCTGGTCATGAAAAGTTTCTACAGATATTCCCTTAGACTCTAAAGTTTCTAATACTTTTTTGTCCCGCAAACTTTCATCTTCACCAAATTGATTATTCCAAAATACTTTTTCAATAGATCTATCTAAACAATACTTCTCAACTAAAACTGGATCTTCATCAAATCCATTGCTTTCAATAATTGTCAGAGGAACATTATAAGAACTTAGGGTTTTCTCAAGTGAAAATAGATGCTGAATTAAAAAATCAATTTTAACATTCGCTTCATTATGGTTGTTTAGTTGATTTTCTGAATATGAAAATATTGCCTCGATGCTTTCGGCTTCTTTAAAGGCCTGTCTCAATGCGGGATTATCATGAGTTCGCAAATCACTTCTAAACCATACCAAAGCCTTCATAACATTTATGTGCTCAAGCTTGAGTTTGTAAAAAGAACATCAACTTGAAATTTATCATTTTGATTTTTAATTACAGCTTTACCTCCTGCTGCATTCACCAATGCCGCACCAGCGGCAACATCCCATAAATAAGTTTTCGTTTCTGAGTAAGCATCTGCTTTGCCTGATGCAATATATGCAGATGCCATTGCTGCTGAACCAATCATTCTAACTTTTCTCCAATTTTGGAATTCCATAATCATTTTTTTTAAGGCTTGATCAGAGTAATCAGTATCGTTTGGTAACCCAGTTAATAAGATTCCCTCTGCAGGGTGTGTAATATTTGAAACTTCAATAGGCTTCTCATTACAAACTGCTTTTGTGTTGACTGACCCTTGAAAAAGAGCATCGTTGTTAAAATCATATATTACACCTAAAAGGGGTTCCATTTTTGAAACTAAAGCAATTGATACACAGCAAATTGGTATGTCTCTGGAATAATTTGCAGTTCCATCTAAAGGATCTACAACCCAAAAAACTTCAGGTAAACATTCCTCTGATATACCAGTCTCTTCTGCAAGTATTGCTATATCTGACTCTTTTTTAAGAACTGCTTTAATAATATTTTCAGCTTCAATGTCTGCCTTGAGCTTTATATCTTTTTCAGTTGAAAATAAAACCTTATTAATATCTTTTTTATTTTCTTGTAAAAAAGTTCCAGCCATGCGCGCTGCTTTTACTGCGGTCAATAGCTCTTTTTCAACTTTAAGATCATTCATGCTAACTAAAAAAATAATTTGTCTTTAAAAATATGTGAATAAATTATTCATAAATTGTTTAATAGCTTTAATTCATTATAATGATTTTACTGTTAATTAGTGAAATACAATGCCAAATACATCGGTCATAGTAATACTTACAATAAGCTTTTTTGCTTCTGTAACATTCAATGGTTTTTTTAGAAATCTTGCTAAAAATTTTAATGTACTAATTGATATTCCTGATAAAAGCAGGAAATTTCATTTTAGAGCAACACCTTTGACAGGGGGTGTCTCTATATATGTAGCCGCCTTAGTCTCAGCTATTCTTCTTATCTCTTTAACAAACGTTTCTTTTGAAACAAATATTTCTGATAGAGGATTAATGAAAGAATTAAGCTCTAATGAAACAAATATATCAAGAAGTTATGAGGTCGATAAAAAAAATTATGAACTTCAAATCGAAAAAAAGAATACTGAAAATTCAGTTTCAATAAATTTAAATGGTGGAGATGATAAAAGTAAGTCTATCCAAATAATTCAAAATAATGATGGTACTTTTGAAGTTATATTACCGAATGGAAAAATAGAAACCTATAAATATGATAATGGTCGAGTTAGTATAGTTTCTGACATAGAAACAAAGCCTATTACCCCAAAACTCATAAATACACCAAGGATAAATATTGATACTACAACTTTATCGATGCTTATATGCGGAGCACTTATTATCTTGATCATGACTTTTGATGATTTGTTTGAAATTAGAGCTTCAATAAGATTAATCCTCCAAGCATGTATAGCAACATTAATGGTTATTTTAAGCGATGAAACAATTACTAATCTTGGAAACCTCTTTGGTGAGGGTAATATTATTTTACCCCCGATATGGTCTGAAGTTTTCACCATATTTTGTATTGTTGGGATTATGAATGCATTTAATATGTCTGATGGCTTAAATGGCATTTGTGCTTCATTTGGTTTAATACCCATAGCTTTTATAGGATTCTCTGGTCCTGTTCATTATGGGACTATAATTTTAATGGGTGTGCTTCTTGGCTTTCTTGCATATAATTTAGGCTGGTTTGGAAAAAAGAGAAGGGCATTTTTGGGTGATAGCGGATCGAACTCCATCGGTTTTGCAATTGCTGTTTTATGCATATATTACAGTCAAGGGTATAGCACATCTGGTTATGTTATAAACCCAGTTACAGCATTGTGGCTTGTAGCAATACCATTACTTGATTGTATTGGGGTAATGACTTCAAGGGCGATTAAAGGTGTAATGCCGTTTAGACCTGGTAGAGACCACTTTCATCACAAGCTATTAGATTATGGGCTCAGTCCAAAAAAAATACTACTAATATATGTTTTTATTACTATTGCGCTATGCTCTTTCGGTATGATGCTAAATCAAATATATCCAAATAAAGAGTTTATTTCTTTTGCAGCATTTATCATTTTTAGTATTATGTTTTATGTTTTAACAAGAAAAAAAATTAATAATGTTTAAGTTCTTCAAGAAAAATAAAGATGTGGAGGTTGAAAAGCCTAAAAACTTTGAACTAGAGCTTACTGCATCGATCTTGGCATATGAAATTGCTAGGTCTGATGGAGATATTTCTGAGTCAGAACTCAATATACTGTTAGAGGAAGTAAAGGTCATTGCTTCTAAAGTAAAAAAATCCGAAGATGAGATAATTAAAATAATTGAGGCATACAGTCAAAATAGTGTTTCTTTCCATGAATTTATAGAAGACATTAATAAAGACTATACAAAAGATAATAAACTTTCGTTGATAAAATTTTTATGGGATGTAGCTTATGCTGATAAATTTTTAGAAGTAAATGAGGAAAGGCTCATAAGAAGAATTGCAGATCTTATTAAAATTAAAGATATAGAAGTTCTAAGGCTGAAAGATGAGTCTAGGAAATCTAATAATCAATAAAATCAGAATTATCTATTAAAAACTGTTCCGATTGTTTTCTAGAGCACTGGCCAGGATATTTAGGTGCATATTGATCATACAAATCAGTGCCTACATAAGTAAGCATTTGAAGCAGAACAACACACCTTTCTAATTCTGTTAATTTCTCTTCTTTATTTAGCTCAGTCACCAAAGAAGAAAATGAAAAGCTATCAGACTGCATCCCAAGATTGTCACGACTATCAAGAACCATATAGTCTGAATTACTAGATTCACCATATTTAATCCATTCGATACCATTTGTAGACATACCTGGATTACCTTTTTTTGCGAAATTTGTCCAAAATTTCATCATATTATTTGAAGTAAATTTTTTTGACGGTCCTCTTGGATATATTAAAAAACCATAACTGCCTACCAATTTATTATTTCCAGTTAATAAAGGGATTTCTGTTGCATGAGCAGCTCCGATAAGCTCTTTAAAGTCTGCTATAAAAAATCTTCTATGGTCATCCCAATCATACCTATAAGCATATAATTGCTTATTCCCTGCTGTCTTTAAATTTCTAAGAGGCTCGTCAACACCTCTTATTTTCCATGCTCTACTTCTATATTTATTAAAAATATTAAAAGCATCTACATCATTCAATTTAACTTTAGGAATTCTAAATAAAGAACCTAAAAAGGAATAATCTAGTTCAACGAAATATTTTGCAGAAGCTAACCATAATTTTACCTCATCCCTGTTTGAGCCTGCTATAGTCGGAACTATATTGACAAATTCAGGTCTTGATAATGCTTCGGTTAAACCAACTTCAGGTATAACGATTCCATCAGCAGTTAATAATGGTAGATTTTCATATGAAGGTCTTTTTACATAAAATCTAAAAAATTCCTTTGCTTGCATATCTTTTAAAAGTTTTCTCACTTTTTTGATATCTTCAGATTGGCTGAAATTTAGTGATTTTTCTTTAAGAATCTTGTTAACGATATTCCAACTAGAGTGCTTTGATGTCGATGAGCTATTATTTGGCTTTAATGCCTCCTCTTTTGAATAAGAAGTCGTATAACCTGATTGCGATATTGCTTTGTGGAAAAGACCTTTTGCTTGACTTGACACTAGTAATGATAAAACATTATGCCCTCCAGCAGATTCTCCAAATATTGTTACATTGTTTGGATCTCCGCCAAAAAGCGAGATATTTGATTGAACCCATTCAAGAGCGGCAATAATATCTAGAGTACCAAAATTAGAAGTTTTATCTAATCCTATTTGTAGATCTTGAATTGCTGGATGAGTAAACCAGCCAAAAGGCCCTAGTCTATAATTAACAGAAACTACAATGACATTATGTCTACTTACCATTGTCGAAAAATCATACAAATCCTTTAGTCCTGAAGTATTTCCGCCACCATGAATCCAAAACATTACTGGTAGTGGTTCATCAGAAATTCTTTTAGGCGCCTTTATATCTAAATACAAACAATCTTCTGTACCTGAAAAAAAGTCATCGCCTTCAGATCCACCCATTCCTGATGGCTCTTGAATGCAATAATTATCATCTTTTGGTCTGATAATTTTATAATCTAAGCTAGATTCTATTTTGCGAGGAGATTTCCATCTTAATTTACCAACCGGAGGCTGTGCATATGGGATATCATCCCAATTGATAACGTTGTTAACAACTAACCCTATTGTAGAACCGGACGTAGTTTTTATCTCGTGCTCGAAAGAATTAATAAAAAGAGATGGGAATAAAGTAAATATGAATAATGTAAAATATTTGTATTTCATGTTGATATATTAATAAAGATTATAATAACCATCAATCGGGATGTAGCGCAGTCTGGTAGCGCACTACACTGGGGGTGTAGTGGTCGTCGGTTCAAATCCGGCCATCCCGACCATGATAATAAAAATTATGTATTATTTTTGTTTATGAATTTAGTTATACTATATAATATGATAATGTATTCAGATATGTCTTAAATATCAACATATTTTATAGATAATACTATTAAAATAGATAAAAAATAGTGTTATAGTGTGAGATTAGAATATATAAGTAAGGCTTTAATTTACATATTTAAAATAAAAGGAAGAGGAAATGGCAAAATTTATAAAATCAAAGTTTAGAGTTTTATGGGGAACTATATTCAGTTTCTTCGCAGGCATTTTTGCAACACAAAATATTCAGGCTCAAGAAGCAAACGACGAAGTTGATGCGTCTGAAGAAAATGTTGAAGAGTCAGCTGGCAAAGAGTTGTCTCCAGCAGCTATAGCAGCAGCAGTT
>CACEDQ010000002.1 GCA_902558375.1 uncultured SAR86 cluster bacterium | reverse complement strand
CTTGGTATGGATGAACTTTCTGAAGAAGATAAAGAGTTAGTAGCTAGAGCAAGAAAAGCGCAAAGATTCTTATCTCAACCCTTCTTTGTTGCTGAGATATTTACAGGCACACCAGGTAAATATGTTTCACTAGAAGATACCATCAAAGCCTTTAAAGGAATACTAAACGGTGATTATGATCACCTACCAGAACAAGCTTTCTATATGGTTGGAACCATAGAAGAGGCAGTAGAAAAGGCTAAGACTTTATAAAATGAGTACTATCAAGATCAACATAGTTTCCTCAAGCGAAGAAATATATTCTGGTGAAGCCACCATGGTATATGCAACAGGAACACTAGGTGAGCTTGGTATAGCGCCCGGCCACACACCCCTTCTAACTGGTTTAGCCGCCGGCCCAGTAAGAGTACAAAACGGTTCTGAAGAAGAAGCATTTTTTTGCTCAGGAGGTTTTTTAGAAGTACAACCCGATCTTGTAACAGTTTTATCTGATACGGCCGAAAGAGCAGAAAGCCTTGATGAGTCTGAAGCAATTAAAGCCAAAGAAGCTGCTGAGCAAGAACTAGCTAACAAAGATACGAGCCTTGATTATGCAAAAGCATCTGCTCAACTCGCTGAAGCTGTAGCAAGACTAAAAACTATTCAAAAATTACGCAAAAACCAGTAAGGTATCTATTTAACCTTATATAACTGTGAACATTCATACCATAGTTCTTGCAGCCGGAGAGGGCTCAAGAATGAAATCAGATAGAGCAAAATCCCTCCAAAGGATTGGTGGGACCTCTATGCTTGAAAAAATATGTTTAACAGCTGGAACAATAAGCCCAAAAATCACCTTAGTTGTTGGCTTTGATAAAGACTCGGTTATAAAAGAATCTAAGACATATAATCTTGAAATCTCTACAGCAGATCAACCAAAACCAATTGGGACAGGAGATGCTGTGAGGTGTGGAATAACAAAAGTTAAAGATGGCTCTAAAGTTTTGGTTCTCTATGGAGATGTTCCTCTCATAAAAAAAGAGACCCTTGAGGAACTAATAAACAGTTCAGACGATGGATTATCAATATTAACGACTATATTAGAAGATCCATATGGTTATGGCAGGGTAAAAAAAGATGATTTGGGCAATGCTCTGGCAATAGTTGAAGAGAAAGATGCATCTGTTGAGGAAAAAGAAATTAATGAAATTTTTACAGGTGTGCTTTGTGGACAAAAAGAGCTTATAGAAGAAGGACTGGCTGAATTAAATAATGATAATGCTGCAGGAGAATTTTATTTAACTGATTTAGTTTCTATAATAAGCAATAAAGGGTTTAAAATTAAAACATACAATGCATCTAACAATGAAGTTAAGGGCGCAAATAGTAAAGCTGAGCTAGCTCAGCTAGAAGGAATATATAGGGCAATGAAATCAGAGGAGCTTATTAATAAAGGCGTTACAGTAGCTGACCCAGCAAGGCTTGATATAAGGGGTGAGGTTGAAGCGGGTAAGGATTGTCTGGTAGATGTTAACGTTATATTAGAAGGAAATATTGTCCTGGGTGACAATGTTCAGATTGGACCGAATACAATTTTAAAAAATGTAACCATTGGAAATAACTCTAAGATAGAAGCTTTTTCTCACCTTGATAGTGCCACAGTGGGTGATGGCTGTGTGATAGGGCCCTATGCAAGACTAAGAGAAGGAAGCAAAATTGAAAATTCAGCCAAAGTCGGCAACTTTGTAGAAACAAAAAATACAACACTTGGAAGTGCTTCAAAAGCAAATCATTTTACCTACCTTGGTGATACAGAGGTTGGAAAGTCAACAAACATTGGGGCTGGAACTATAACTTGTAATTATGATGGTACCAATAAACACAAAACAACCATTGGCGATGAAAGTTTTATAGGAAGCAACACATCACTAGTTGCTCCTGTTACGGTTGGATCAAACGCAACAGTAGCCGCCGGATCTGTTATAACAAAAGACGTTCCTGATGGAGCCCTTGGTGTTGGTAGATCAAAACAAAACAATAAAGAAAACTGGTCTAAGAAAAAGGGTTAACCATGTGCGGAATTATAGCTGCTGCTTCAAATAGAAATGTCGGAAAGCTCTTGGTCCAAGGTCTCCATAAAATGGAATATAGAGGATATGATTCAGCGGGCATTGCTCTTCACCAAGATGACGGCATAGCCCATCTTCGAACTCTTGGAAAAGTTCAGCTTCTAGAAGAAAAAATGATTGCTGAAAAGCCAAAAAGTAAATTGGGTATTGCTCATACGCGATGGGCAACGCATGGAGAACCATCAGAGATTAATGCTCATCCTCATAAGTCCAAAGATTCTGTTTATATCGTTCATAACGGCATTATTGAAAATTATGTTGAGCTTAGAGAAGAGCTCAAGAAAGATGGTTATGAATTTATATCTCAAACAGATTCAGAACTAATCGCTCATTTACTTGATCTTTATATTAACCAAGGCCAGTCAATGATCGATGCAATGTATTCAGCAAAAGAAAAACTTGAGGGAGCATATGCAATCGCAGCTATTGATATAAAAGATAATACCAATTTGGTTATAGCAAGAAACAAATCACCTCTATTAATAGGAATTGGAACCGATGAAATGTTTGCAGCCTCAGACCCCCTTGCTATTGCACAACAAACCAATGATTTTATTTTTTTAGAAGATGGTGATGTTGCAGAGATTTCTGCTAATAGCTATAAAATCTTTGACGAAGCAAAAATGGAAGCCGAAAGAGAAGTCACCCATATAGATATATCATCTCAAGCAACCTCAAAAGGTGATTACAGACACTTTATGGAAAAAGAAATATACGAACAACCCGAAGCTGTCTCAAAAACAATCGATGGAAGAATAGGTGGTGAAGACGTTCTAGACAATATTTTTGGATTAGGCTCCACCGAACTATTCTCAAAAGTGAAACGCATTCAAATAGTTGCATGCGGAACAAGCCTTCATGCAGGAAGGGTCGCTGCAAATTGGTTCTCATCAATAGCCGAGCTCCCGTGCCAAATTGATTATGCTAGTGAGTATAGATATAGAAACCCTCATGTAGATGAAAATTCATTATTAATTACTATTTCTCAATCAGGAGAAACAGCTGACACATTAGCCGCATTAAACTATGCAAAAGAAAAAGACTATCTTTCTACTCTTACTATTTGTAACGTCCCCACAAGTTCTCTGGCTAGAGAGTCAGATTTTTCTCTATTTACAAATGCGGGCCCTGAAATAGGTGTAGCCTCAACCAAAGCTTTTACGACTCAATTGGCCGGATTAATGTTGCTTGCATTATCGTTGGCAAAAAGCAGGGGGTTAAACCCAAAGCTTAGAGGAAGAATTGTTCAGGCGCTAAGACTATTACCAGAGACGATTGCAGAAGCCCTAAATTCAAAAGAGTACATGATTGAAATAGCCCCAAGCATTGCCAACAAGGATAATGCTCTGTTTTTAGGAAGGGGTATCTTTTATCCCATTGCCAAAGAGGGCGCACTAAAACTGAAAGAAATTTCTTATATTCATGCTGAAGCATATCCGGCAGGTGAACTTAAACACGGTCCTCTTGCTCTAATAGATGAAAATATGCCGGTCATAGCACTAGCTCCTGAAAGCGAAATAGCAGAAAAACTAATTTCTAATTTAGAAGAGGTGAAAGCAAGGGGCGGAACTCTTTATGTTTGTGCCGACCCTTCAGTAAACATGGATGTGAAATCTGGAAAATTAATTCACATGCCTAAATGTGATTTCTTTATGACACCAATTGTCTATAACATTCCATTACAAATTCTTTCATACGAAGTTGCTCTACTAAGAGGAACAGATATTGATCAACCAAGGAATCTAGCTAAATCAGTCACGGTGGAATGATTTTGGTTAATGGGGTTATTAGTATATGAGAAACCCTAAGTGGACTAGAGACGAATTACTCTTAACACTTGATTTTTATCATAAGAATTTCCCAAAAATTCCAGAAAAAAACTCTGACCTTATTTCTTCCTTAAGTAAAACACTTAGAAACATTCAAAAAACTCTAGATAACAATATTGATTCAAAATATAGAAATGAAAATGGTATTTATATGAAGTTAATGAATTTTCATCATATTAATCCTGAATACTCAGGTAAGGGTTTAGAGTCAGTATCACAGTTAGATAGAGAAATATTTGAAGAATTTATAAACAAGAAAGACGAACTTTCCGAGATTTCAGAAAAGATTAAGGAAATAGTTAATTCTTCTGACTATGACCCTACGGTTAAAGAAATTATTGATGTTGATGATGATTATGAGGGTAGAGAGGGAAAACTTTTAACTAGAGTTCATAAATACAGAGAAAGAGATTCAAAAATAGTAAAAAAGAAAAAGGAACAAGTCCTTAAAAACAAAGGAAAACTTGAGTGTGAGGGGTGTGGTTTTAATTTTAGGGTAAATTACGGAGAAAGAGGAGAGGGATTTATAGAGTGTCACCATATAAAACCAGTTTCAAAGATTGAAAAAAATGAAAAAACAAAATTAGTAGACCTGGTTTTATTATGTTCAAATTGTCACAGAATGGTTCATAGAAAAAAACCTTGGTTAAATTTAGAGGAATTAACGGAATTAATAATAAAAAACAACACTCCCCAAAACAATTCCGTTACGGTGGAGTAATTTTAAATAGTGATTTGCATCAATGAATAAAATTTTTAACAAGGATATTAAAAATTTTGTAAATGAGTTTTTTTTAACTTTAAATCCAATAGAAAAGTCTAAGATTAAAAACATATCAGCAGATCATTTTTGCTCTGACGAAGAAAACGCAAATTTATGTGCAGAGTTAGTCCTTTCTGGGATTAAAACTGCCTCTTGTTCTCTAAAAGAAAGTTATAATTATACTAATTTTGATATACCGATGGCAGGCGATCTACTTATTGTCACTAATTGGGATAATGCCCCTGTTTGTATTGTTGAGTTTACAGAAATTAAAGAGGTAAAGTTTTCGGAAGTGAATGATCTACACGCTCGCAAAGAAGGAGAAGGCGATCAATCTTTATCTTGGTGGAATAAAGTGCATGTTGATTTTTTTACCCGTGAATGTGAAGAATTTGGAATAGAGTTTAATAAAAACATGACTCTATTGTTAGAGTACTTTAAAGTTGTTTACCCTAAACTATAATCACTGTTCCAAAACATTCGGTTACTGTCGAGTAGTTTCGAACAGTGATTTAAAAAGGTGTAATTATGGAAATAAACATATGGGGAATGGTGGGATTTTTATTTGGACTGATAGCACTTTTGCGGGTTCAAAAATTAATAAGCAAACTAAAAGAAAAAGGAATTCTTGAAGAGAATTATAAGGAAGATTAAATCAATATTAGTTTTTAGAACTTAATGATGGAAATAAACTGGGTAATTTTAGGCTGGATTATAGACATGATTCTTAATGGTTTTGTCTGGCTTCTTATTGCAGCAATTTTTCTTATATTTATCGATGTGACTGATAAATGGACAAGAAAAGCTGTTAAATGGATAGATAAAGTAGATAAATGGATAAGAAAATTAATAGATGACTTATTTGATTGGATTCAAGAGAAAAATCTTAAAATAATCTCTAGTATTATATTGTTAATTATTTTTGGTATTCTTGCTCAACTAGGAATAATACCTAAGTTGATAACTTGATGTTAATTCCACTCTGTTACATTAAAGTGGCTCAAGGCATATAGACAAATGGAATCTTCTATTTTAATTTTTACCATAATGTTTATGTCATTAATATATTTATTAATAGGCTTCGGCATCAACAAAGATAATGCTGAATATTTGCTTGCTGGTTACAACACCATGACACCCAAACAAAAAGAAAAATTTGATATCGAGAGATATTTAAAATTTTTTAATTCTTTTTTTAAAAAATTATGCCTATACCCGCCTGTAAGTTTTGGCTTTATGTATATTTTATTTGAAGGAGAAAAACTGATATTGATTTGGTCTTTCTCACAAATGTTGCCATTTATCTGGTTTATGAAAAAAAGTTTAAAGTTTACTTAATTTTTATAATCAACAAGAGAATCGAAGAGCCTCCTAATAATATGCTTCCAAAAGCCCTAACTAAAAACTCAACCTGACTCATTGGCTGGCCTTGATAGGCCAAAGTATATAAGAGGTTTAAAAAAGAAGTAAAAAACAAAATCCAAAGGATTATTTTATAAACATTGTTCACAAGGAGTATCTATTCTTTTTCTTTTTCTTTGTCTTGATATTCTTTAAGCTTTTCTTGATACTCTTCTTCAGAAAGTTTATGCCAACCGATACATTTGCCAGTTGGGCTTCTTCCACAACCACAATCCATGTAAGTCCTTTTCTAAATTCACTTATTAATAATGTATGTATAGGTAGTTATTATGTCAATTTAATAATTTAATTTATTATTAGTCTAAGCTTATTTTTAAATAGGAATAAATTTAATGAATCAAACTTCAATTTGTATCAAAACAGAGATCCCAGAAGAGATATGTGAAATAGATGATGAGCTAAAAGCAATTTACCATTCACATGATAGTATTTGTATTTGGGTTTTTAAAACCAGAGAAGATAGAAATAACTTTATGGATAAAACCGCCGACATGAAAAAAGACGAAAGAGATAACTATTTTTTTAAAAACTATACCCAGTGATAAATTGAATAACTAAAAGGAAATTATTATGAATGATCATGAAGAAATTAAAAATATTGTCCAACTCTATGTTGATAGCATGGATGAATCTAATCCAGACAAAGTAAAACAAGCATTTCATCACAATGCCAAAGTAGTTGGATATCTGCATGGAGATTTTATGGAAATGTCTGTTGATGATTTTGCAGGCTTTGTATCATCTCAACAGCCATCGCCAAAAGAAAAAGGCGAGGATGTGGTTTTTGAAATTCTAGCAATCGAAGTAGAGGGAACTACAGCAATGGTAAAAGTTAGAGATACATATCTTGGCATAACCTTTTTAGACTCCTTATCTTTTATGAAAGTTGAAGAAGGGTGGAAGATTTACACCAAACTATTTAATGTTGAAGGAGAGTAAATTATCGAAAAAATTTTCATTACTGTAGGCAGGATCATGCTGGGGGGTTATTTTTTATACCCCGGAATAACAAAAATACCAAGGTATGATTTTATGATTGAATATATGACACTGCATAATATACCTTTGGTAGATATTCTTTTGCCTTTAACCATAGTATTACAGATAGCCTTAGGAATAATGTTAATTATTGGGTACAAAATAAAAGAAACAGCAATAATTCTTGCCGGCATGACTATGCTTATAAACTTTGGCATGCACGATTTTTGGAATGAATATTCGAATATGGACGTTGGGCATGAGATGCAGAATTTCTTCAAGAATTTAGGCATCTTTGCAGGGCTGCTTGTTTTAAGCGCAAGTGCAAAAGTTAATCAGTGGAGACTTTTAAAAGAAACTTAATGAGGCATGTTTTTAAGGCTTATAAGCTATTAACGACCCTTTTTTTTGCGTTAATTATTTTGGGACTTATTTTCCCTACCAATATTCAAGACAACATCCTTACTGTATTCAAGATCCTTAATTCTGAGGGAATTGTTGGAGTAATTACAGGCATTTTATTAAGTTTTTTTGCAGTGGTTATTTTTTGGTTTGCCCCAAAAACATTATTAAAGTTTTTTTCAACTAAAGGTAAATTAAGAGAATTTTGGAATGAGATATAGCACAATCAAAAAAAACCCAACGAAGACAGCTCTATTAATGTTTTTTCTTTTTTCAAATAATATCTATGCAGGCGAGGTTAACGCATGGGAGTGTAATAAATTTGAGAATGCAAGAATTGTTGGTGAGGGAGGTGTTTATCTTGGAGTGCTTGGGCCTGGATGGCTAGCCGACTCTATTTTTAATTCCTCATCAAGCTTTTCAAGCACTTGGTCACACAACAGTATATTTAATACTAGTAGCATATATGGCAACTCTTATTCCAACACCTCTGTATTTAACAATTCTGCTGATAGTCCGCCTGCAATTATTTCTTCTCAAGGGTTTATAGGGCATTTATCAATTGGCCCATCATGGGATGGTAATAGATATTCACCCAATGATATTAAATATACTTGTGATTGGGATTAATAATAACTATTCTTCAGCACTTAGTCTTTTTCTTCTCTCCGAAACCACATCAACCAAAATAGCAACAAACAGGTTTAATACTATTATTGATGAAAACACAACAAAACTAATGAAGTATATCCAGGAAGTTGGATAAATTTCCATCACAGGCAACATCACTGTCTCCCAAGATGAAAGGGTCATTATCTGTATAAGAGTTAATATGGCCTCACCAAGATCCTCAAAGCGACCTCCCTCTATAGATTCAAAAAGAATTACCCCCGCTACACCATAAATGTATAGCAAGATAAATATTAGCAATAAGACATAAACACTCTTTTTGAGTGATTCAATGAGAGCCTCAATTACAAATCTTAGCTCAGGTACAAAAGAAATCACCCTTAGAAGCCTAGCCAATCGAAGCAGCCTCAACACCATTACAGAGCTTCCAGCTCCAGCAGGTATTAATGATGAAACCACTATAATCGAGTCAAATATATTCCAACCATCTTTAAAGAAATTCTTTTTATGCTCCTCCGAAAAAAACCTTATTAGAATTTCTATAACAAAAAATATTGTTATAAACATGTCACTTATCAAAAGAACCCTTAAAAAAGTTTCATTAACATCATAAGTGCTTATTCCAACAACCAGGGAAGAAAATACTATCACTGTTGTTACAGAAATTTGAAATAAAGAGTGGCTCTTGATGGCCTCTAACGTCTTCCGCACAATAAAAAATAACCCCTAGTTGAAATAAAATATGCTTCAAATATATACTTATTGAACAAATATTTAAAACATTATTTTAATTTTAATGATATCAATAAGAGTTAATATACCGGTTTTTATAGTGCTATTTTTTTCAATATCTTTAGCTGCAAACCTAAAATATAATCACCACACCGGAGAGCATGAGATTGCTCATCCCAACTCAGAGCTTAAATACAATCACTATACTCGTGAGTATACTTATGAAGATCCAAGCGCTAAATTAAAATATAACCCTTACACAAAAAGCTATAGTTTTGTTAAGCCTGGCTCTAAGCTTAAATACAATCACTATACTCGAGAATATTATTTTGAAAAATAGATTTCTAACCACCTAGAAAACAAAAGATAAAAATGGGAAAAAAAAGAAAGGATGATGGCTATAATGATGGAAAATTCAAAGCAATTGAATATTTCTTAAAAGGCTTAAGAGCGCCAATATATAAAGTAATTAATTTTAGATCAGCATATAAGTACAGATGCCCAATTTGCAATTATTACGGTCCTTTTTTAGACAAAAATAATCGCCTTAGAGCTAAATGCCCTAAATGTGGTGAGCTTGAAAGGGCACGAATGGCTATGCTGGTTCTTAATGAGATATATAGTTCAGAAAAAGCATCAAAAACAGATGTGCTTCATGTTTCACCCGAAAATTTTTTAAGAAAGATATTTAAGAAGAACTACAAGAGCTATATTTCTTCAGACTTATACCGCAAAGATGTTGATCAGCAATTTGATATACAGAGCATACCCTATCCAGACAACTCTTTTGATTTGGTTTTCGCTTCGCATGTTTTAGAGTATGTAAAAAATGATAAACAAGCCATAAAAGAGATAAAGAGAGTCTTAAGACCTGGAGGCTTAGCATTTTTGCCAGTACCCATGCTTCATGATAAGACTATTGACTTTGATGAAAGACCTCCAGATAAAAGAATAATAAGAGAGACCGGAATAGACTATTTTGATCGCTATCGCGAGATTTTTAACGAGGTAAAGATTTACAAGCCAGGCTCGTTTGATCAAAAATTTAATTTAACAATTGATATGCAGGATAGTTTAGATTCAAATATCTACCAAATGCCAAATCTTCTTCCGGTTTGTAAGGCCTAAAAAGCCCACCATCACTATGTATTGAGAAACCACCAATACATGAAAGTTGTAAATATTAATATAAACCACAACATGAAATTATTCTTTGTCATCGCTTTTTTGTGGCTTATTCCAACTTAGCGCCGCACCGATTGCAACACCTACAGCTAACCATGTTGGCTCCTTGGTTGCAGCATAAATTGCTGCTCCTACGGCAGTGCCAACACCAATCCATGCACCTGAGTTATCAAAATTCTTTTTTTTATTTTTGTTCATACTTTATCTCTTATGCAACTAATAAATATTAGGGCAACTTAAAGATATCTTCTACATTACACTTCAAAGTCTTTGCAATTTTTAATGCAAGAACTGTTGAGGGTACATAGATTCCATTTTCTATGGCATTGATACTTTTTCTTGAAACCTCTGCACTCTCAGATAGATCTTGTTGAGTAAGACCGGCTGATTTTCTTAGCTCTTCAAGATTGTTTAAAAGGTTTTGGTGATGTTTGCCCATTTTTATGCTCTTAAAATTAAATCATTTTTTTTCAAAATCATTTATAGCATTAGAAATTTCCTCTGCCTTTTCTTTATCAAGATCTTCCTCGCTCATTTTTCCTGCATAAACATCCAAAAACTTGCTTGCTATGAAGCCAGAAGCAAATGCAACTGCAAAACTAATTTCCCAAGATATATTCCATGAGTAGAAAAGAATATAGAAATTTAAAAAACCAATCCCAACACCAAGTAATTCAGAGTTTATTTTTATATACTTTTTCATTTAATTAACTTATTTTTTCTCAAATGCATCTACTGCATTTGTAATTTCTTCGCTAGTGTTTGGATATAAATACCCAGCAATAATTTGACCAACACCAATAGCGGCCACCAAGGCTCCAACACCTTTCAAGATTGCTCCTAGAAAGAAAACACCAAAAAGAAAAAGACCAATACCAACGGAAAGGGTAACAACACCACTTCTTCTATAATCAATTGGCTCTTTTTTTCTTTCATCAAGCAAGCCCACTAAGTCTTCGAGCTTTGATGGATCGTCTATATTTTTAGATATCTCTAAAATTGTTTTATTTTTATCTTTGCTTTCTAAATACAGCCAAACAAAGACTCCAAGTGGAACTATAATTCCACACATTATTCCTAGTACCGGTATTATTACTTCTGGATTATTCATCTTTCACTCCTATTTTTTTTCAAATTTTTCAACCGCTTTATCTATTTCTTCAGTGTTATTTGGATATATGTAACCAGCAACCAAAGAACCAAAACCAACGCAGATGACTAAAAGACCAACTCCTTTTAATATTGGAATATTAATCAGGCCAAAGAGGTACAAACCAAAACCAACAAATATAGTAATCACACCAGTTCTTCTGTAGTCTATTGGTTTTTTATTTTCTTTAAAATTTTCTAATAGATCTTCAATATCAGAGGGATCATCTAGGTTTTTAGCAATTTCTACCATAGTCTCATATTTTTTTATCTCTTCTCTCGTTTTGTAATAAAAAATTACCCATAGAATTAGAGCCGGCATTAAAATAGCCACCCACCCAGTTAATGAGGTAATCAAATGTACTAAACCATCAATCATGTAAACTCTCCAATTTAATGTAACGCAAACTTATCATCTTTGCTATGAGAAGTAAAGGTTACATTTAATTATTTTTCAAAATGTTGAATTGGGTTTAGAATTGAAGCATGAATAAATTAATAAGTTTTTTATCTTTAAGTCTATTATTTTCTTTTTCTTCTATTAATTTGGCCCATGATCTTGCGGCTGCAATTCAAAGCGAAGACAGAAACCCCAAAAATGTTTTACGCGATAAATACAGAAATCCTGGAGAAACATTAACTTTCTTTCAAATTAAACCCAATATGAGAGTTGTTGAGTTATCACCAGGAGGCGGGTGGTATACAGAAATTTTAGCCAACTATTTGCATGATCCTGGTGTTCTAATAGCTGCCCATTTTGATAAAAACTCAGAAAGGGAATATTTTAAGAATAGCAGGGCCAGGTTTGAGAAAAAAATTGTAGAAAACCCAATGTACGATAATGTTTACATTGTTAATCTTAGCTCCAACTTGGCTGAAGAAGAGAGTGTTGACGCTGTTATTACATTTAGAAATTTGCATAATTGGTTGGGCCCACAAATGGATGCAATTTTTTCAAATAGCTTTAAAGCTTTAAAACCGGGAGGAATTTTTGGGGTTGTAGAACATAGAGCCGAGTCCGGAACCTCTATAGACGATATGAAAAAAAGCGGTTATGTAACAGAAGAATATGCAATCAAAGCTGCAGAAAAACATGGCTTTACGTTGGTTGCGAAATCAGAAATTAATGCAAATCCTAAAGATACTAAAGATCACCCAAGAGGAGTTTGGACCCTTCCGCCTAGCCTAAGGCTGAAAGACATTGATAGGGACAAATATATTGAGATTGGCGAAAGCGACCGCATGACATTGCTGTTTAAAAAACTTTAAGAGATAAAAATGCAATACAGAAAACTTGGAAACTCCGGTTTAAAAATTTCAGAGCTTTCTTTTGGTTCATGGGTAACTTTTAATAAACAAGTCGATTCAAAATTGGCTGAAACAATGTTTGGTCTTTGTTTAGATTCCGGTGTTAATTTTTTTGATAACGCTGAAGGATATGAAAGAGGAATGTCAGAAATTGTTATGGGCGAAGCTCTCAAGTCACTTAACAGACCCAGAGATTCATATTGTGTTAGTTCTAAGGTTTTTTTTGGAGCACATGACAACCCCCTTCCAACTCAAATGGGTTTAAGTAGAAAGCATGTAACAGAGGCTTGTAATCAGGCGCTTAAAAGATTACAGGTTGAATATTTGGATTTATATTTTTGTCATAGAGCAGATCCTGATACACCCATAGGAGAAACTGTATGGGCTATGCATAATTTAATAACCCAAGGAAAGATTTTGTATTGGGGCACCTCAGAATGGGCTGCTCATGAAATCGAAGAGGCATATAAATTTGCCTTACAAAATAATTTAACTCCACCAACGATGGAGCAGCCACAATATAACTTATTAGACAGAGAGAGATTTGAAATTGAATATAAACCAATTTTTGATAAATATAATATTGGAACAACCATATGGTCGCCTCTTGCATCTGGTGCATTAACTGGAAAATATCTAGAAGGAGTACCTGAGGGTTCTAGGGCATCTCTTAAAGGTTATGAATGGTTAAGAAAACACATGATTGATTCTGATAGGGGTCAAGAAAGAATGAAGAAAGTTTCAGCATATATCGACATAGCCAGAGAGTATGCTCTAGACCCAATAAGGCTTGCTATAGCTTGGTGCCTGCTTAACAAAAATGTTTCCACAGTAATACTTGGAGCATCTAATGTTAATCAATTAGAAAATAATCTTAAGTCCTTGGATTATGTTGAAAATCTTAAAAATAAAGATCTTATTAATAGTTTAAACAAACTTTGATTTGAAAATAGGCATTGCAAAGGTAATTCACTGGATAGGCTTTATTATATTTTGCTTTATGCTATTTGCATCAGCGCTTGACGAAAGCAAAGATGAAGTTTTTATTCATCTTACAGCCTCCAGCATACCTCTAGTTTTAGCAATTGTTATTCGATATATAATCACTAGAGAGTTTAAGGTAATGCCATTCAGCAAGTAGCAATAATGAACTTTAAGCATCTTTTGCTGTCAATGGGTTATAAGGGAGAGAAATATGAATGAAAAATATGTACAAGCAGCAATCCTGGGGTCTTTAATTGGAGGAGCAATTTTACTTGATGATTATGTGAAGCCAGAAAAAGAAAAAAATATAAAAAAACATATGATCATTAAATCAGATATTCAAAGCAGTGATGTTACTGATTTAAAAGAAATTCAAGAATTAGATTTGCTACAAAATATGGACGTTCTTGAGGGATTAGACCTTGAGAAATTAGAAGATCTGGATAATGTAGACGTTCAAATAAAAGTAATAAAACACAAAAGTAAAGAAGAAAATTAAAATATAGAAAAATAGTTATATTTTTTATAAGTAATTTCTTTTCTAAAAACACAAATATATTTTTTCGCTCTATATAATCTAGTAAGCACATAAATTATTCTTGGGAGAGGAAAATGAAAAAATATATTCTTGCTTTAGTACTAGTTCTATCTGTTGGAGCTCATGCATTTGAGGTTAACGGCGATCATTTCATGGGTAAATTTAAAATT
Organism: uncultured SAR86 cluster bacterium; assembly: GCA_902558375.1. Taxonomy (GTDB): domain Bacteria; phylum Pseudomonadota; class Gammaproteobacteria; order Magnimaribacterales; family D2472; genus SCGC-AAA076-P13. Next base: position 93,227 of record CACEDQ010000002.1, on the reverse strand, counting down.
GACTCAATGACTGTTGGTGAAAATGAAGTAACAGTAAATGCATCAAGTGCAGCAGCAGATGTGGGGCAATATGGAAAAGTATACGTATCTTATACTTTTACTCAAAATCCATATATTCCCGGTTCTGGAACATGGAAGGGTCATGGTAGAGGCATGAGTCCAGATGGACAACTTCAAGCTGGTATCTTAATGGGCGTATGGAAAAGAGACGGAAGTGTTTTTCATATGAAATCTGTTGATAGCGTTACAGATGGTATTAATTATGTTCAGGGAACAATGGATGTTTTAACTGGAGATATAGATTTAAAAATATATCCTGTAAAGTAATAACCATTTTGTATTTATAAGCCACTTAGAGCAAGTGGCTTAAATAATACAAAATAAAGACCCTGCTATGAATAAAGACACGCTTAAATCGCTGGTACTGATAATTCTTTTGTCCTCTTGTGGAGGAGGTGGAGGCGGCAGCAGTGATATACCCCAGCTAGATGTTAATTATCCGCCAACAATTTCTGGAGAGATTTCAGACATCAGGGTAGGAGAAACCCTTTCTTTCACACCAACATCATTCGATAGTAATGGAGATAGTCTAACTTTTAGCATTTCAGAGAAACCAGAGTGGTTAACATTTAATACTGCAACAGGATCTCTTAATGGAGAGGCACCTGAAACAGCCTTAGGCGAAAATTATGCTTTTACTATTGTGGTTTCAGATGGCCAGAGCCAAGCAAGCCTAGGACCATTATCATTTTCTGTTACATCCCCTATATTTTTTATAAGCCTTGAACTAAATGATATGGATGAATATCGAGATATGGATTTCGAATTAAAAGGCTGTTTTGAAAATCAGGATACTAATGAATGCGCCGAATCAGAAGAGCTTATAACATTGAATGAAAATGGCGTTTATACATTTAATAGCGGGATAAAAACAGGAAATTCGTTTGAGGTTAAGGTTGAAAGAGATCCGGCAAGGCAAGAGTGCTCACTTGAATTATCAGAAGGAGTTGTTGAAGCTCAGGATGTAACTATTAAAGCTGACTGTTTTCAAGATGAATCAGCTGAGTTATTTTCACTTGATAAGATGCATAAAATTCGTCTGACAATGACCATTGATGAATGGCAAAGATTTGTATTGGATACAGAAAGAGCAAATTATACGACGGGTGATGCAAATGGAAATATAACTGAGTGGAATACTTGGACTCACAGTGAGGTATACAGACAGACAGATTTTGAATACTTAGATGATGCTGGAAACACATTGAGCACAGCTGAAAAGGTTGGCTTTAAGATGAAAGGAAATACTAGCAGGCAATGGCCAGAAGAATATAACGATGAGAGCGGTAACTGGGATCCAAGACCAAGAAGATTTAGTTTTTCAATAAAATTTGATGAAAAATTTGACGAAGATGAAGGAGTATATTCATGTATAGACAGTTCTGGAGAGCCTGCAGCTGTTGAAGGCCATCCTTGCTGGTCCAGAGTTGGAAAAGATTTAGATGAAGTTCCAGAAAATGATGATAGAGAATTTATGGGCCTTGAAAAAATATTTTTTAGGTATAACAGAGATGATCCATCATATCAAAGAGAGCTTCTAGCTCATGATATTTTAAATTCTATTGGTATTCCGCTTTCAAGAGTTGCTCATGCAAATCTTGAGTTGAAGATTGTAGGAGAAGGAGATTATTTTGGAAAACCCTTGCCAGTTACCTATAACATGGGAGTTTTCCAAATGGTTGAACAGGTCGATAAACCATTCTTGAAAAGGTTCTTTGGTAAAAATGGTTTTTTGTTCAAAATTGGTGGAGGTGACTTAGCCGGCTCAACTGAAATTGATCCTCTTTGCGTATTTTATGAAGAGTCTGATAAATATGTAGACGCAAATTTTTGTCAAATTGGTGTTGAAAAATCTGATCCTGAATCCAGAGAAGAGTGGCTTGGGACAGAAAACTACTTGAACCCATCTTTTGTGAATTCTGATATCAATGATGGGGGAGAAGAATCACAATTTAGACCCTACAAACCAAATTATGATTTAAAGTCGAAAAAAAAGAGCATCGATGAAGGAAGAATCATGTTGCAAGATTTTATTCGATTTGTACAAACTAATCCGAGTGCCTCAATATTAGCAGAACAGTTTGATGTAAACGGATTTATCAAAGCCCAAGCTGCAGAAATAGTTATTGGAGCTGTAGACCATTATGTAAGAGTTGCTAATAATTATTATCTTTATTTTAATCCTCTTACTGAAAAGTGGGTTTATATGCCAAATGATTTTGATTTCACTTTCAGAGATCATCATCCGTTGGCATGGGGAACCCCGGATTGGGCAGCTGCTTTTAGAGATATCACTGGTACTTATGCCTTTCCTGAAAGTAATAAAGTGCATTGGGCTGGCAGAGAGCTTGGAAATGTAAATCCAATACTGTGGGATATAGTTTTTTCTGAACAAACCAACAAAGACCTTTTATATGAAAATATAAGATTTATTATTGATAATTTTATGCAATGGAACGATGTTTCAGAAAAATTATATTCTCGAAATAACTTAGTAAGGGACGCCATAATCAACACCGATGCAGCGTCACCAGGTGGCTGCGAGGTTACTTATAACCCTCAAGCAATAGATGCAGTAGACACAAGTCAAATGTGTGATTCAAAAGATATTTCAATTAGTAAATTTATTGAGCTGAGAATTAATGCCTTGGAAGAAGAGCTTTTGAATAGTGGTTTTTAAGCTAGCATGATTTAATAAGATTATGATTAAGGCTTTAGATCATTTAATTATTGCTGTATCAGATATAGATTCAGCTGAAGAAAACTATACTAAAGTCTTTGGAGTTAATCCTGTATGGAGAGGTGAGCATAAGGAATTAGGCACTGAAAATTCTTTATTTAATTTTCAAAATACTTACTTTGAATTATTAGCAGCTAAAGGAGATGGTCTGGGGGCGGCCTTGGTAAATTATTATCTTCAAGAAAGTGGTGATGGGTTGATTGGAATTGTCCTTGGAACAGAAGATATAAACAAGTGTTATAAGGTCCTGCAAAGTAAGGGATATGCGCTTGGTGAAATTTCTGAGGGTAAAGGAGTAAATACTAAAGATGGCGAAATTAGAAAATGGAAAAATCTTTTTTTACCAGCCGAATTAACAAGAGGCATTTTTGCATTCATTATTCAACACACCAAAGGAAAGCTTGAAGATTATAAGAGTGATGACAAGTCTGCAGTAAATAAATTAGATCATGTGGTAATTCAAACAAATGATCCTGATGGTTTTACTGATATTTATAAAGACATATACGGCATTAGGCTCGCACTCGACAAGCATGTTGAGCCATGGAATAGCAGAATGCTATTTTTTAGATGCAATAAGACCACAATAGAAGTCATTGAAAAAAAAGAAGAAGCAGGTGTGGTCGACAAGCTTTGGGGTTTATCATGGGAAGTTGATTCAATTAAAGACGCTCATAAAAGGCTTTTAAAGCATGGTATTGAGGTAACTCCAATAAAAAAAGGCATTAAAGAAAACACATTGGTTGCAACCATAAAATCTCATACAAATAATGTACCAACATTATTGATAGAGCATTTATGAGGGTATTTCTTAAGAACTGCTACTCAATTTATTTCACTCTATATTTATTATGGGCTCTATCAGCAGCGATTATAATTTCAGATGAAGGGTTTAATTTTGCTAAAGACATACCATGGTTTTTATTGTTTACCTTTTTATTGATAATCTTTTGGGTTATGAAATATTTTTTTGCGAATGATTCAAGAATTATTTTTCATCAAAATATTGCTACTCTAAATATTGTCTCTCATCTATTATTTATTGTAATTATGAGCATCACAATGGTTTGGTTTAGATGAAACTAGCTATTTCTAAATCGATCAATTTTTTTCTAAATAAAATTATTAAGTGGCCCTTAGCATTTTTGTTAATCTTTTATATCAAAGAAATTTTTTTCTTTTTTATGCTTAGCTTTGAGTTATTTATTACTTCATCAAGTATGCTATATATTCTTGGAGCAATTATATTCTTTGCTGTCAATTTTTCTTATTCAAATAGATTTTTGACTTTTGAGCATGAACTTACCCATGCAATTTTTTGTTTTTTAACATTTAAAAGCAACATCAGGATAGACATGAATCCTCCAGAGGTAGGGGCAATGGGCATGTGTCGCTATACAGGTGGAACAAACTGGTTGATACAAATTTCACCATACTTTTTTCCCACACTAACAATTTTCATTTCTTTGTTATATCTTCTTCCAATAAATGATTTCTATCCTTTATTAGATATTTGTATAGGCTTTTCTTTGGCATACCATCTAAAATCTAACTATATGGAATTTATGGTTAACATGAGATCGGGCTCAGGCTCTGATACTCAAAAAGCAGGACGAATATTTTCTTTGATTGTTATACCTATACTAAACTTAATAGTTTTTTCTATAATTTTTAGATTAATTGCATAACTTATTTAATATGAGATTTGAAAAAATGAAAGCTACAAATTTTTTTCTACTCTGGGTGTTTGGTTTCTTTGTGTTGTTTTCATTTGATTTATTTATGGAGGGTATTGTATTCGAGTATCTTGCATGGAATGGCACAACAAAAAATGATTGGTTCTTTGCACTATGGTGGGGGCTAGTTGTTACGTGGTTTTTATACGGCCTTATTAATTTTTATAATAGGAAAAAATCTTAAGTGACAGATATAACTTATAACCAAATCTATGTGATTGGACTTCCTATAGTTCTGTTTATGATATTTATAGAGGCTCTTGTTTCAAGCTCGAATAAAAAATCTTATTACAACAAAGGAGATACTTTATGCACAATTGGCCTATTGATAGGCAATATTATTATGGTTTATGGGCTTAAGGGTCTAACGCTTGCCCTTCATTTTTATGTTTACCAATTTAGAATTTTTGATATTTCACAAAATATACCTTTGTGGGCCAATTGGGTTCTGACGTTTATTTTAATAGATTTTGTTTTTTATATTTATCATCGAATGTCGCATAGAGTTAGATTTCTTTGGGCAATTCATATGAGCCATCACTCAAGCGAAGAAATGAACTTTGCAGTTTCTTTTAGACAAGCGTGGTTTGGACCAATTTCAAAGATACCTTTTTTTATTCTGCTTCCTTTAATTGGCCTAGACCCAACAATTATTGCAGTTGCAGGAGTAATAAGCACTCTTTGGGGTATCGTTGGACATACACAAATTATTAATAAGCTTGGACCCTTGGAGTGGGTTTTCAATACTCCCTCCCACCATAGAGTTCATCATGGATCTAATGAGCAATATATTGATAAAAACTATGGAAATCTTTTAATAATTTGGGACAGAATGTTTGGAACTTTTGAACCTGAAAAGGAATCAGTAAGATATGGGCTAGTAAAGAATGTAAACACATATAATCCTGTAACAATAACTTTCATGGGATGGAAAGCAATTTTGGAGGATATCAAACAATCAAAAAGCTTTTCACAGGCATTGAATTTATTTTTTGGTCCTCCCAATACTAGAAGCAAGGAGATGTTTTGAAGATTTTAAAAGAAGAGGCGGTATTTAATTGGGCAGCTATTAAATTATGGAAAATATTATCTGATGTAACACGCTGTGACTGGATAGATACTGTTGATAATATTGAGATGGAAGGTGACTGCAGAGTTTTTGAGATGGCTGGTATGGGAAAAATTAAAGAGCGCATTATTAAGTTAGACAATGCATCTATGGAGCTGCAATATTCAGCAGTAGAGACGCCGGCACCAATAAACCATCATCTAGCAACTATTAAAATTTCTGAATCAGGCGATAATGAATCTCTATTATGTTGGACAACCGAAATCGATCCAGAAATATTTGCAGACGCTATCCACCAAGGAATGTTAATTTCAATAAAAGGGCTTAGAAAAGTTTTAGAAGAATCTTAGTTATCCTCAAAACCAATATATTTTACAAAATCACTATTATCAGCTCTTACTGAGCGTACATGGTTGGCTGGAAAGTCCTCATCAGGATAGCCCATGGCTATACATATCATTATATTTTGATCATCGGGTATTTGTGCATGTTCTCGAACAACATGAGATTGCATAATTCCTTGACCATTAATAACACAACCTATTCCTCTCTCCCATGCAGCTAATACAATTCCATAAGCTAAAGATCCCAGACCAAACTGACTGATTGCTGCGGGTTCTAAATATTTATCATAAGTAAGCACCAGAGAGACAGGAGCATCAAATTGTCTAAAGCCTCTCAACATCCAATCCATACGTTTTTCTTTATCATCTCTTTCAATTCCCATAGCCTCGAAAAGCTGTATAGCAACATCGATTTGATTTTGTCTATGGACACCTTCGTATTCTTCTTTATAAGGAAAGTCTCTAACATGGGGTTTGCCAGCCATTGTTTCTTCAATGTTACCCTCCCTTATTTTATTCAACACATCACCAGCAACTGCATGAATATGCCATGTTTGAGTGTTATATGAAGTTGGAGCCCACTTGGCAGCATCAATAATTTCATCGACTAACTCTTTTGGGACAGGTTTATCTAAGAAGCCTCTAACGCTTTTTCTTGATTCAGCAAATTTTTTGAAATCCATAATAATATTTTTTGTTTTTTTGATTTTGGCATATTTCACTATTTTTTAACACGCTCATTTTTATGTATACAATGATGAGAAATGAAAAATCAAAACATTTATAAAATCTTGAGCATTAGAGAATGGGACGAAGCTCAAAAATTAGGATATGTAACTACAGATTTAGATAAAAAAGATGGATTTATCCATTTTTCAAACGCTAATCAATTAGCAGCAAGTTTAGATTTATACTTTTCCGACCATGAAGAGGTCATATTGCTTTTGCCTAACATGAAAAAAATTGCATCTAATTTAAAATATGAATTGACTGATTCAGATAGTAAGCGAAAAGGGTTTTTCGGTCATTTATATGGTGACTTTATGGTAGAGGATATTAAAAAGTCATGGAAAATAAAAAGAGGAGCTTTTAAATTACCGCAATCTATCCTTTTAGAAGCAGAGTTTGTTTAATTAATCCGAAACTAGACTAGTAGATAAAGTTTGAGTATTCTAAAAAGCATGAAATTAAAATTACCTTTTTCTGACAAAAATCTTCACTGGACCACTGTAACAAGTGAGAAAGTTCTTTTAGCAATTATAGGAATTGCAACATGCATTGCAGCTGCTCAATATTTGTTTCAAATGTATGAAGCAAGAGAAATATTATTAGCAGATTTGTTTTTGCTCTTCATTTATGTAGAAATTATAGGCATGGTAGGGGCTTTTTATAGCACTAATAGAATACCTGTAACCTTGCCGATAATTATTGCTATAACTGCATTATGTAGACTCATAGTCATGCAAGGAAAAGAGATGGATGCCCTTATGCTTATAGGAGAAGCAAGCGCCGTACTTATTCTGGCTGCAGCAGCATATATTATGAGCCTGAAGGATAAGGTTAGCCTAGAAAAGAAACAACAATTCGCTGAAGATAAAAGTCCAGAAAATTAAGGATGGAAATTTTTACCTACCTGGTTTTTGGTTGGTTTTTTATCCATTTTATAGAATGCTTTGTATATAAAAATCTTATTATCAAATCACCTCACGGCAAAACTAAAGCCATTATCTATACTATGTTATTTGGGATTATTTACTTAAGGAGAATCAAGCAGAAGAATTAAAGTTTTCTTTGTGGAAATCTTTTATTGCTGCATCTACTAGGGCGTCTCTTTCTTTAAGCTCTTGATATAAATTAACTGAATTAAGAGTTTTGCATCTACTTAAAGCTACATACGTCTGACCTGTAGCAAATGCACCATTACCAAGATCAATGGAGCAACTCTCTAACGTTAATCCTTGTGCCTTATGAATAGTTACCGCCCATCCCAGTTTTAATGGAAACTGTTTAAAAGATGAAACTATTTCTTCCTCCATCTCATCGTTATATTCATCGTATACATATTTGATTTTATTCCATTCTTCTCTTTTAACTTTAAAAATCTCATCTCCAACCCGCACCCTTAAAAACCTTCCTTTTTTATCAGAACAGTTCGTGACTACCCCGATAGTGCCGTTTACCCATCTTCCCTCACTATCATTTTTAATAAACATCACTTTTGCATCTTTTTTTATCCTGAGATTTCTTGGCGCAGGTAGATCGTTTTCATTGAGCTCTCCAAGTTCTTCAGATTTTGCAGAGGTCGCAGGACCATCTATTTCGTTTAGCATTGCCTCATTAATCTGGTCAGCTCTATACTTTCTAGTTGTGATAATTAATGACGACTCACTTTCAAACTCTGGATTAAAGCATCTCTTATTTATTTTATTTATAGTTTCTGAAAGATTTTCTCCTAGTCGTATATTGTTTAGTAAAGAATAAAAGTCTTCATCTTCACTTTGTCTAAAAGAGTATGTGAGCTCAAAAAAGGCTGGAGAATCTATTTCTTTATAGCTATTAGAGCTAAAAAAATATACAGACTCATATTTTTCATCAATAGCATCAATTTCATTATCTTTTACTACTGGAGGGAGTTGAAAAAGATCTCCACATGCCAAAACATGAATGCCGCCAAAGGGTTCTGAAGAGTTTCTGTGTAGCTTCAAAGTTTCGGATATAGCATCAAGCATTGGAGCCCTAACCATAGAGATTTCATCAATAATTAGTAACTCTAGTTTTTTAAGTAGTTTTTTAAATCTTGGGTCATTAGACTCTTGAATTTGAGGGAAAATATCAAAGCCTATTCTAAAAGCAGAATTAATTGTACTCCCTCCAATATTAAGTGCAGCAACTCCGGTTGGAGCTACAACCATCTTTTTGAGATTATTTTCATCCAAGACCCTTTCAATAAGTGTAGTTTTACCAGTTCCAGCTGCTCCTGTTAGATAAATGAATTGTTGTGTATCAGAATTTAACAGCTCAAGAATTTGATCTAACGTGTTATCAAAAGTTTTTAGTTCATCTTTGATATTGGAGTCTTTCATTTATTAAAAAGTATTTTTTGGCATGATTGGATGTAAGATTATATGATAAAAAAACAACTCTTTTGAGAGCCTATGGAATTCGTAAAAGCACCAAAGTTATAAATGATTATCCAAGATTGTATAGTATGTAGCAGTAATCTAGTCGAGTCATTTAAGACATCTGATAGTTTAAAGTACTGGCACTGTAATTCATGCGGCACCAAGTTCTTAGACAAAAAACATTATATAGATCAGGACTCTGAAAAGAAAAGATATCTGGAACATGAGAACATTATCGAAGACGAAGGCTATAGGGATTTTTTGTCTAAACTCTCTAATCCTTTAATGGATAAAATTAATCCAAATGCAGAGGGTCTAGATTTTGGTTGTGGTCATGGACCAGCTTTAGCAGATATATTTATAAAGAATAAATATTCAATAGATCTTTATGATCCATTCTTTTTTCCGAACAAAGACGTTTTTTCTAAAACGTATGACTTTATAACCTGTACAGAGACAGCTGAACATTTTTTTAATCCCAAAAAAGAATTTGACCTTATAAACACGTTGCTTAAAAAAGACGGATGGCTTGGTGTGATGACATGCTTTTTAACGACTCATGATGCTTTTGATTCATGGCATTACAGAAGAGATCCAACACATGTAGTATTTTATGCTGAAAAAACTTTTGAGGTTATAGCCAAACAAAGAGATTGGAATTGTGAAATTATTGCTAAAGACGTAGTATTATTTAATAAAAATTAATTGGGGAGATTTATATGTTTAGTCATGTAATGTTAGGGGCCAACGATATTGAAGAGTCTAAAGCTTTTTATGATGCTACTCTTTCTATCTTAGGAGCAAGACCAGGAAAATTATCTTTAAATCACGATGGCCACACAAGATATATATATTTTGTAAATAATCAAAATAGCTTCATTATTTCTCAGCCTATAAATAACAAAGAAGCATCTCATGGTAATGGTGCAACGATAGGCTTCAATGCATCAAGTGAAGAGATGGTTAATGAATGGTATGAGGCAGGAAAAAAAGCAGGAGGCCTAGACCCAGAATTATGTGAGCCACCTGGAGTTCGAGAGGGCGGAGGAGTAAAAATGTATTTGGCATATTTGCTTGACCCTTCAGGAAATAAAGTCTGCACCATGTTCAGACTCCCAAGAGAATAGGGCGATTATTATCTTGTCTAGACTTGGAATAATTTAAACAAATGACTAAAACAGTTCTTATTAGTATTTCCATTCTGCTAGTTATTCTCGCAGCTTTTTATGGACCGAAAGTTACTAGACTTTATAAGCTTGCAAACTTATATAACGAAGACAAAATCGCAAGCAACTTTATTAACATAGATAAAATATTTCAAGTTTCAGAGCCTATACCATCTTCTAATAACCCTCATTCTTTTCCAAGACAGGATTTTGATCTTCCAGCTACTTACTATTTTGAAGGACAAGAAAGGAACCTTGAGGAAGGTTTATCACATTTTAAAACAGACGGACTTATGGTTTTGCACAACGGTAATTTGCTATATGAAAATTATTGGAATGGTAATAGTCAAACAAGCCAACATATAGCCTTTTCAGTAACTAAATCATTTGTCTCAGCTTTGGTGGGAATAGCTCATCAAGATGGATTAATAGATAGCATTGAAGACCCAATCACAAAATATTTACCAGACTTTAATGGGACTGGGTATGAGGGCGTGCGCATTAAAGATATATTGCAGATGTCTTCAGGCGTTAAATGGAATGAAGATTACGCTGATCCAAACTCTGACATAAATAGATTTGGAAGAACCATAGCTAAAGGCTCTTCTTTTAGAGGTTTTGCTAAAACCCTTGAAAGAGAGAAGGAGCCAGGAACTTTTCATCATTATGTAAGCATTGATACTCAAATTTTAGGTTTCTTGCTAGCTGAAGTGACAGGCATGCCACTGAAAGATTACTTGTATGAAAAGCTTTGGAATAAAATTGGAATGGAAGATGAGGCCTATTTTATTGTTGATAATGACGGTGTTGAAATGGCTCTTGGAGGCCTAAATGCAACATTAAGAGATTATGCAAAGTTTGGACTTTTATATGCAAACAAAGGTCAGTGGAATGGAGAAAATATTGTTCCATCAAGCTGGGTAGATGCATCGCATCATACAGATGCTCCACATTTGATACCAGGAGAACACGATCTTTCATCATCTCCTTGGGGGTATGGATTACAATGGTGGGTGCCAGGGTTTCCTGATACAGACTATACTGCTTCTGGAGTTTATAATCAGTACATATACATAGATCCTTTGAAGAATATTGTAATTGCAAAAACCTCATCAAATCATAGATTTACTGCTGAAAAAGAATATTCAAAGGCAGCTCATGTAGCCATGTTTAGAGCTATAGCAAAAAGTATTGATTAAAAATGCCAAAAATATATTTAGTCATCTGCACTATATTAGTATTTTCATGTCAGGAGCCACCTCAAGAAAACAAATACACACCTCCTGCTGAAAAAGAATTTTTTAATAACAAGTTTTATATAAATCTTGAAGTCAATGAGTTCTGGTCAAGGGCATCAAAGATTAATTTTTTAGACAATCAACAGATTAATTTTGATAAAAGTAATAAAAAAGCATCCTTTGTAATTAATCCAAAAAATATTCAAGACTATATAGATTGTGGAAAAATGAATGACGAACTGTATGTAAATTATATCGAAAGAATTTTTGAATCATCATTGACCATTGAGACAACTATTGAGGCAATCCCATTTAATAATTCTTCAAAAATAGAGATTATTTCAAATTATCAATTTACATCTATTGAAACGGGAACAAGATGGGATTTTACGACGAATGAATCAGAATTAATTTTAGTCGGAACACCAGCATACGGAGCTGAGCCTTACAGAAGGTGTCTTTCTAAAAATCTTATAGAGTCTTACCTTATTAAGGCGTTACTCTCATTAGAGTAGCTAAATAATAAATATAAATTTTATATTTTTATTAGACCACACATGATGTTATAACTATATTAAAAGTAATTTAAATACATGGGGGGAATCATGAAAAATAAATTATTAGGAGTATTATTTTTATTTACTTCGATTGGCCTCACCGCTGGAGATCATGGATCTCATAGTCATGGCGGTATGGGTAATTCAGAGGACTGGGAGATAAAAGCATACACATCAGCTGCGCCTGCATTTATTGGAGACCATGCTACTGTTATTGGAGCTTCAGGAAAAGTATTGAGAGAGGGCACAAATGGATGGAGGTGCGAGCCTTTTATGCCTATGCCAAAAGATGGCTTTAAAGACCCGCATGAGTCTGCAGCTGCATGCTCAGATAAGAATGCTGTTGCCTGGGCGAATGCATACAAATCCAATACTAAGCCAGAATTAGATGGAGATGGTTGGATCTGGATGCTACATGGTGATTTGGGCGTAGACAATTTTAAGCCTTACACTGATGGACAAAAAAATGCAGGACATAAGCATTTCATCGAATCTGGCGCTCATTTAATGTTGATGCCAAAAGACCCGTCTTCAATGGATGGCCAGTCTACTGACTATACAACAGGAGCTCCATATGTAATGTTTAAGGATACGCCTTATGTTCATCTTATGATTCCAGTTAATGGTTATTACGATTACCAACCAGAGTCAGCGCCCAAATAAAAAAGAAGCGCTGCCCAAAGGCAGCGCCTGCTCAAAATTGAAAAGTTAATTACCATCTTTGAATAGTTTTTAATATTGTTTCTAAGATAAATTAAGGTTATCTTTATAGTTCACTTGGGGGACTAATATGGAAAGATACACAAATTTTAAAGATTTTTATCCTTATTATTTAAGCGAACATAGCAATAAAACAACAAAATTATTACATTTTATTGGGACCAGTATAGCTATCTATCTTTACATAAGGTTCTTCATGACCTTTGATCTAATGTATTTGCTATATTCATTGTTAGCTGGATATGGGTTTGCATGGATAGGACATTTTTTTGTTGAAAAAAATAAACCAGCTACCTTTAAGTATCCTTTTTGGAGTTTTATTGGCGATCATAAGATGTACTTAGAAATACTTCAGGGCAAACATAAGATTTTTTAAAACCTAATGGAAACATATCAAATAGTAATATTGGGGCTATTCTTTGGCCTTGTGCTTCTAGAAATCATATACACAAATTTCTTTAGCAAACACAACCAAAGACCAAAAGATGGATTGGTTGAACTATTTGGTTTCTTTCAATTGAACTTTCTTGTACTCCCAATAGTTTTTGGCTTCGGCTATGGTTTGACTGAAACTCTTTTTCCAGCAGCCAAAGGCCTTATTTCTGAATGGGGATTTTTTGCAATATTTGGCTTGCTTTTAATTTTTGATGATTTGACACAATACTGGTGGCACAGAACTTGCCACAATGTTCCAGTTTTATATAACCTTCATAGAGCTCACCATGACTCTGAGTACATGTCTATTAGAATTGTGTTCAGGAATGCTTTTTTATATTACATATTAATGCCAGGACTTTGGTTCGCAGGAGCTCTTTTTTATTTAGGCTCAGGATGGGTTTATGCTGTTTATATCGTAATAAAGCAAGCTGTAATATTTGGAGCCCACACAGATTTAAGATGGGATAAGAAGCTTTATGAGATAAGGTGGATGAGTCCTATTATGTGGATTCTTGAAAGAACAATATCGACACCCTCAACACACTGGATGCATCATGGAAAACATTTAACTGATGAGAATACCCACTACAAAGGTAACTATGGCAATTTATTATTTTTGTGGGATGTGATTTTCGGCACTGCAAGGATAACAAGGAAATATCCAAAAGAAGTTGGAGTTGAAAACCTATCAGAGGTATCTGTACTAACTCAATTATTTTGGCCAATCTTCCGATCTCCGCAGGAATCGGAAACTAAAAAAGTTTAAATGCTAGATGTTGATTATTCCTTTTGGGAGAATCCTCCTTGGGGAAATGGCAAACAAAAATATAGATTGGGACTTAAGCCAATAGCTAAAGACGAATGGTTGAACAGAGAAATTGGACCTAGTCTTTATAAGCATAAGAAAGAATTACTAGATAACAAATATAACGACGTTGTTGCTGTGACCAATGATTCACTTGATGCTCAAGAAGCTTTAAGTAGGGAGTTCGGATTAACTCGGAGAATATATAAGGATCCTATTGCTGATGTGAGCTTAAACATTCAAGATGATTTGTGTCTAATTAGAGCAAAAGGAGATCAAAAGCTTTTGGCTGCAAGTATTTGTTCTCCAAGTTATTGGAATGTTAAGTCAAAAATAGGAAAGTCGTTAAGAGAAATACACCATCCTGTAACAACACTTAATGAAAAAATTGGCGATAGAATTTCTACTTTCATAAAACAAGCTCCAATTATGAAACCGTTTGCAAGGCAAAATTGGTTAATCCATGGAGATACAAAAAGGTTCCATCTCTCTGAAGAAAATTCATTATCAGATGATCCAGCGAAATGGTTCATAAGATCTGAAAAAGAAACTTTGTGCAGATTCCATGAAGATTATTCATTATTTACTATTAATGTCATGTTCCAGCCACTCTTTTTAATTCATGACTATCCTGAACAAAAGCAAAATTTAATTTTAAGTATCAATACTTTTGACAATAAAGAAATAGACTATTTTGGCGGCGATAAGAAGGTTAATTTACTTCTCAAATATCTTTCTTCATAAATAGAGTAAAATATATTTTAAACATATATATATGGGGAGGTATAAATATGATTGGTGGAATTACCTACATGGGATGGTTCCATACTATTGTTGGAATACCAGCAATATTAGCAGGCCTTTATCTTTTATTTAGAGATAGATTTATTTACATAGATTCCGGCATCGCAAAATTTTATTTGATTGCCACTGTTGTGACGTCAGCCTCTTCTTTATTTATTTATCGAGCAACGGGATCATTTAATACGGCTCATATCTTATCTGTAATGACTATTTTGGCAGTTCTCTTTGCGTATTTATTACATAAAAAAACTATTTTTGGTTTTTTAAATCATTACCTTAAGCAGCTTGCTTTAACTGGAACAGTTTTTTTCAGCATGCTGCCGACGACAGCAGAAGTCCTTCAGAGAGTGCCACCAGGCAATCCGCTTGCAAACTCGATTGAGGACCCCCTAGTTCAAAATTTTTATATGTCATATGTAATTATTTTTGGAATATTTTCTATATATCAAATTATTAAAATTTCAAAAGGAGAGATGAATGCAATTTAATAGCTATGATGAATTGGTCAATGCTTCAAAAGAGGCTCATAAAAAATGGAGGCTTATACCAGCACCAAAAAGAGGAGAGATAATAAGGGAATTTGGTAATGAGTTAAGAAATCAAAAAACTGATTTAGCTAAAGTTATTACAAAAGAAGCAAGAAAAATTGTTTCTGAAGCAGAAGGAGAGGTCCAAGAAGCAATTGATATGTGTGATTTTGCTACTGGTCTTAGTAGGCAGCTTTATGGGTTAACCATGCCAAGCGAAAGGCCGGATCATAGATTGCAAGAATTATGGCAACCGCTTGGTGTAGTGGGCTGCATTACTGCTTTTAATTTTCCCATGGCTGTATTTGCATGGAATTTTTGTTTAGCTTCAGTATGTGGCAATAGCATTATTTGGAAACCAAGCCCCCATACAACAGGCTGCGCTGACTCCATAAAAAAAATATGGGACACAGTTGCGGGGGATCATAAAGAATTAGTACTCATCCTTAATGGAGGTAATGAAGAAGCAATAGCCTTATGTAAAGATTCAGATATCCCTCTGATATCTGCCACTGGCAGCACTCAAATGGGCAAAGAATTAGCTCCATTAGTGTCAGCAAGACTGGGTAGAACATTGTTAGAGCTAGGTGGCAATAATGCAGCAATTATTTGTCCAACAGCAGATTTAGATTTGACAGTAAAAGGAGTAACATTTTCGGCAGCAGGTACAACCGGACAAAGATGTACAACATTAAGAAGAGCCTTTGTGCATGAAGACATTTATGATGAATTTATGGAAAAACTGCATGCGTATTATGCAACCCTAAAAGTTGGCGATCCTTCTGATACATCTTCTCAATTAGGCCCATTAATTTCTGAAAAGAGTTTTTACGACATGCAGAATGTACTGGAATCACTTAAAGAAAAGAATGTAAAAATTCATGGCGGACAGAGGCTTGAGGTTGGTGACCCAAAAGAATTTTATGTAATGCCAGCCATTGTTGAGGTAGCCAAAGTTGAAGATGAAATGCTTGCAGAAACCTTCGCACCCATTCTATATGTTAAAAAGTTTAAGGATCTTAAAGATGCTATCCACATGCAAAACAATGTTAAACAAGGATTAAGTAGTTCTATCTTTACTAATGATGTAAGAGAATCAGAATTATTTTTAAGCTCTGAAGGGAGCGATTGTGGAATTGCAAATGTAAACATTGGTACAAGCGGGGCTGAAATTGGAGGCGCTTTTGGTGGTGAGAAAGATACGGGTGGTGGAAGAGAGTCCGGTTCAGATGCATGGAAGGCTTATATGAGAAGGGTCACAGCAACTGTTAACTATGGTAGTGATCTTCCGCTTGCTCAAGGAGTAGAATTTGATGAAAGCTAAAATAGCTATAATTGGAAAAGGCAACATTGGCTGGGCCATTAAACAGTTACTGAAAGATGATTATGAAATAAAGCATGGAGATATTACAGAAGGTCTTGATGCTAAAGATATCGATCAAGTCAGAGAATTTCTAAAAGGAACAGATGCTGTTATATCTGCAGGACCTTTTGCCATAAATCAAAATATTGGAACAGTTGCCTCAGAGATGGGCATAGGATATTTTGACCTGACCGAAGATGTTGAAACTACAGAATTTATCAGAAGCATAGATTCTAAAAGTATTATGATGCCCCAATGCGGATTAGCTCCGGGAGCAATCAATATCTGTGCTGCCAACATGATTGGTAAATTTGATAATGTAAAAGAAGTAATGATGAGAGTTGGTGCGCTCCCCCGCTTTACTAATAATGAAATGAGCTATTATTTGAGTTGGTCTACCAATGGCTTGATTAATGAGTATTGTAATGAGGCTGATGCTATATATGAAGGGAAATCAATAAAAGTTATGCCTCTTGAAGGGGCTGAAAAGCTAACAATAGAAGGTGAGTCATATGAAGCATTTAATACTAGCGGTGGCTGTGCCACTATGTGTGAAACCTACGAAAATAAAGTTGAAAACTTATCATACAAAACCATTAGGTATCCTGGGCATTTAAATCACATGAAATTTTTGTTTAATGATCTGCATCTAAAGAAGAACAAAGATGTTTTAGAAAAACTTTTTGATAAAGAGGTTCCCAGAACAACAAATGATGTAATCATTTTCTATGTAAAGGTGATAGGGCAAATAAATGGAATTCTTCAAGAGAAAACTTATTTAAAGAAGATATACGGCGATGATAAGTTTAGCGCAATTCAAAGAACAACTGCCTCAGGAGTATGTAGTGTCTTAGACATGTATATTAATGGAAAAATAAAATCAAAAGGTTTCATAAAACAAGAATCTGTTTCTTGGGACGATTTTACAGATAATAGGTTTGGACAAGTTTACACCTGATCAATCTTTATAAATAAATATTTCATCTAAAGATACTTCAAAAAATCTTGTTAGTTTGATTGCAAGAGTCAATGAAGGATCAAACTTACCATTTTCAATTGAGTTGATAGTTTGTCTGCTAACAGACAAAGCTTCTGCTAAAGCATTTTGACTCACCTGCCTTTTTTGGCGCAGGTCTTTTAATTTATTCTCCATCTCTTAAATATTTCTTATCGAATATAAATCCACCAATACCAGTTCCAATTGCCCATGCTAAAAAGCATTCATAAAATCCAATTTCAAAACCTAAATAAGGTGAAAGGATTGAAAACAGCATACCAAAACTAACAAAACCTATGCCTCCCCATGCGCCTAGGTAAAGATAGTACCTATG
Source organism: uncultured SAR86 cluster bacterium (assembly GCA_902558375.1). Taxonomy (GTDB): domain Bacteria; phylum Pseudomonadota; class Gammaproteobacteria; order Magnimaribacterales; family D2472; genus SCGC-AAA076-P13. The sequence continues at coordinate 75,207 of CACEDQ010000002.1, read as the reverse complement.
CATAAGTTCATCTTGTGCTTTGATAAATTTATTTTGATATATCGCTGCAATAACCCAAAAAATTATTATCAAGGACCTAATTATAGTCATAAAAAAGCTATTATCTTGCTCTAAGGCTGGACCAAATATTCCATCTACTGTTGTTAAATGAACACCCCAGAATAAAGCTCCAATAAGGAAAAAAGATACGGATGTTAGATAATTTCTTTTATCTTCTTTATTTAAAGATTTTATTTGAATCCATGATCCTTTATGAGTTATTTTAGCCATTTTCTATCTCCCTATCTTTGATTAGTTTTTGTATTTTACCCAAGCAGATAATCCCACTTATAAAACCCATTGTTCCAGTGGATATTTCGTTAATTCCAAAGATCTACATAGTTAATAAGATTACTTCAACGAAGTAATGTATGTCAAGTTTACTTTACATAAATTTTACCAACTTTCTATAAAATTTTGATGAAATTAAGGAAAAAAGGTGTAATACTTTCCACATGAAATTTAAAAATACTTTTGTTGCATTAATAATTATGGCAATGGCTTCAGGTTGCGCCATAATTACAGACGAATATCAAGCTAACCAAAGAAAAGTAATTGCATACCTTTTAGAGGATTTGCCTTTGCCAGATGATGCAAAAATTATTAAGGTTCCAACGGTCCTTTTGGGAACAGGTGAAGCAATATCAGGTCGCATAATCATGGAATCAGGCTTTAGTCCTGCTGAAAACTTAATATTCTATGGTACCGAAACGTTGTCTACAGGTTGGCAGCTTATGTCATCAAAAGTTGGTGAAGAAGTCACATTGGTTTATGAGAAAAGTGGTAGATTTGCTACTATCTATATCTCTCCAAGAAATACTGCTGCTGGATTTTTTGCTGGTGATTATGGAAGTGATATAGATATATCTGTTGTTCACCCGGATGCTATTGCTGTTCAAAATCCATATGAAGATTTAAATTACAACGCTTTACCAGAACTGCCTTAGTTACGTAATAGAGCTTTATTAAAATATGAATGAACTAAATTTACTTAGTGCTTCTCATGTTTTAACTGTATTGTTAAGCTTGGCTTCTATAGTACTTTTACCAAAATACTTTAAAAAATCAGCCCCAAGAGCTAGAAGTCTATTTAGATACTCAATAATTTTTCTTTTACTAGTCAATCAATTGATGGATTTTTATAGAGAAGGGCTAATGTCTAATAACTGGAAAGAGGGGTTGCCCTTACATTTGTGTGATTTTTCAACTATAGCTGTAATTTTATATTTTATTACCAAAAACCGTGAGTTTTTTGTCTTTGCTTTCTTTTTTGGCATTGCTGGTGGAGGAATGTCAATTTTGACACCTGATACCGTCTATGGATTTCCTTATATTGGATATATACAAAGTCAGATAGGACACACCATGATTTTGATGGGAGTATCATATGCAATTATTATTGATAATCAGCGGCCCTATATGTTGGATGTTCTTAAAGCTCTTGCATATGCAACAATCCTTCTTTTATTTACTTATTTTGTTAATTATTTATTAGGAACTAATTATTGGTTTTTAGTCGAAAAACCAGTTGGTGATAACATAATGTCTCTTATGCGTTCTGAGCCATTTCACATCTTTGATTTATATCTTGTGGCAATTGTTCTGTGTTATTTGATGTATCTCCCATATTACTTTAAAGATAAAGCCAAAATAAAAATATGAACCAAAAGGTGAATAAAGTTGTATCTCGATCGCAGATACCTGAGAAATACTGGGCCGCAAGACCCAAAATAGTTCAGTGGGTAGCTAGAGGTTTTTTGAGAGTATTTGGCTGGAGAGTAGATGGCTTTGTGCCCAGGGTTTCTGGTAACGAAAATTTAATAATTATTGCAGGACCTCATACTTCAAATTGGGATGGTATTTTTGGCTTTGCAGCAATTTTAGGATTAGATGCAAAAATCACATTTTTTGGAAAACATAGCTTATTTAAAAAACCCATTCTGGGAAAATTTCTAAATTATATGGGCGGAATTCCTGTTGACAAGACCAATCCAGGCTCAGGACTCACAGACACCGCGATAAAAAATATGAAAAAACTCAATGGCTCAATAATAGCAATGTCTCCAGAGGGAACTAGAGCAAAAACTGAAAAATTAAGGTCTGGATTTTTAAGAATTGCAAATGCTGTTGAGGGTCAAATATTTCTTGGATCATTTGATTTTGATAAAAAAAGGATTTTATTAGACAAATTTTTTAAGCCAACAGGAAACAGTGAGGAAGATTTAAAATGGGTAAAAGACTACTTCACTAGATTTAAAGCAAGACATCCTGAGAAATATTAATTTTTTAAAGCTCTTTCGATCATTTCCTCAACTTTTTGTTCAACAATAAATAGCGGCGGATTTCCATAATCAAGAACAGCTGAATGAAAGTCTTTAATATTAAAGTTTTTTCCAAGAGCCTTAATTGCCTTTTCTCTTAATTCCAACATTTTTATCATGCCTACTTTATAGCTGAGGGCTTGGCCTGGCCAAACAATATATCTTTCAATTTCAACACGGCATTCTGTATCAGACATACCGGTTTTGGCTTTCATATAATCTATAGCTTCTTCTCTAGTCCATTTTTTATAATGTATGCCAGTATCAACAACTAAACGAACAGCCCTAAATATTTCGCTCTGCAAAATACCCAATTCATCATAAGGGTCTGGAGCAAGGCCTGCTTCTAATGACAGTTGCTCGGAATATAAAGCCCAGCCTTCAGAAAATGCAGAGGTCCTGTAACCAAACCTTCTATATAGGGTTAGCTCTTCATTTTCTAATGAATGAGCTATCTGATGATGATGACCGGGTGTCGCCTCGTGAAAGGTTAATGTTTTCATGCTGTATTTAGGAGTTTGTTTTATATCGTAAAGATTTGCAAAAAAAACACCGGGTCTACTTCCATCAAGGGCAGGTGCTTGGTAATAGCCACCTGGAGCTGTTTGTTCAGAATACTCAGGTACTGCTTTTACAATAACAGGAGCTCTAGGCATTGTATGAAAATATTCTTTTATACCTTCTGTAGCTTCATTAACCATGTTCATATAATCTTGAACAACAATTTCTTTTCTGTCCGGGGTATCGGCATATAGCATAGATGGATCTTCATTTAACTCATTCATTAAAATCCCTACAGTTTTATTTGAGTCATATCCAAGTGACACAAGTATCTCTTTCATTCTTTTAGAAATTCTTGCTACTTCGCTTAGTCCCATTTGATGAATTTTCTCAGGACTGTAGTCTGTTGTTGTATAAGATCTAATTCTAAGTTTATAAAACTCATCACCGTTTGGCTGAGACCATATTCCATGATGAGGGTTGGCATTTTTTTCTGTCTCAAGCATAAAATCTCTTAGTAATTCGAACCCTGGAGTTACACTTTTCTGAATTGAATTCTTAATAGAATTTTTTAGAGAATTAAATTCATCATCTGATAAATCAAGCAGCTTAATTTTTTTTATAAATTGTGTATACAAGGGATGCTCTTCATGTGAGTAATTAATTAATTCGTTGAGTTGCTCGATTATGTGTGCATAGACAAATTTTGGAGCATATATCCCAGAAGCTGCTTGTCTTTGTAACCAGTCATAAAGTCCTGAATAAACCTCAATAGCAAGATCAGTTCGTTTAATAAAGTCTTCTGCCTCAGATAAATTTCTTACCGGATGCATGTCGCTCATAAAGCTAATAATATTGTGATGTTCTCCACGAACCTGATTCAAAGGATAATCATGATATGGAAAAAGCTCTAATTGATTTAATTGATTTTCAGTATCAAAAATCGCAATTTTTTTTGTGATTCTTTGATCGCTTTTTAATGACTCATTGTCATATTTATTTAAAATATTTAGTCTGTTTCTTGCGCTTTGTATATCTTTTTTGAGGTCATCACTTTTTGGAATAGATAGCATTGCATTATGGTTGGTTAACCAATTCAGACCATCAAAGACTCCCATGTAAGTCATAGCTTCAGGAGAATCTAATAAATCTGTTATGACTTCTTTAGCCAAATAATGATCTATTGAAGCAGGCTTCATATAAAAAAGATTAATCAAGTATAGTGAAATTAAACTTGTCCCAAAAAAAGTCAGGACTCCAAGGGTTTTAAAAATTCGTTTTACCATTTTTTAATATCCATTAAATACTATTTGTTTAAAAATATTATAAGTTTTTTGATAGACTTAATGTAAATAATTAACGTTCTATAAAAATGACTAAAAAACTAGCTACAATCTCTCAAAAAGATGACATCTCTATAATCACACTTGATGATGGCAAAGCAAATGTTTTTTCTCCAACAATGATTGATAGTATTCATAGTTGTTTGGAAAAAGTGCCAACAGATAAGGGTGCGCTGATTATTACTGGACGAGATGGCATGTTCTCTGGTGGTTTTGATCTAAAAATAATTTCTTCTGGAGATATGAAATTAATTCAAGAAATGTCTATTAGTGGATTTAGACTACTATCAAGAATATTAACATTTCCTCGACCTGTTCTTGCGGCATGCACAGGGCACGGCATTGCTTTGGGAACTTTTCTTCTATGCTGTTGCGACTATAGAATTGGTGCAAAAGGAAAGTATTTAATTGGCGCAAATGAAATGAGAACAAATATGGTTATACCCACCCCAATACTTGAGCTTATTAGATTTAGAGTTTCGCAAAGGCACAAATATAGAGCAATATTAGGCGCTGAAATGTATTCAATTGAAGCTGCAGTTGATGCGGGGCTGATGGATGAGGTTGTTGATCAGGAAAGTTTAATGGAAGCTAGCATTACAAAAGCAACAGATTTAGCAACAATGGGACACCCAAGTTATACGTTAACTAAAGAGCTTTTTATTAAAGATGTTGCAACTAGAATTAATAATGCGCTTGATGAGCTTGAAGGAAGTCTATAGAGCATAAATATAAATTTTGAAATTATTATCTGACATACAAATAAGAGTTCTAGATAAAAAGTTGTCAAGAAGTTCCCTAGAGACCCTATATTCCCTTAATCAAGGAAATTCTCCTGAGGTTGGATTTATTAGCAGCATAGAATATTTTTCTAGGCTTTTTGAAATATCAGCTCTTAGTTTATTGGTTGAGCATCAGGCTGAGATAGTAGGTTTTATTATTTGCTTCAGAGAAAATTCAGAATATGAATCATTAAACTATAAATACTTTAATGAGAATAAACAAAAATTTTTATACATTGATAGGATTGTTATCAAATCAGAATACAGAAGAAAGGGGCTCGGAACAAAAATTTACAAATACCTTGATGAGATAGCACAAAAAGATATGTTACCAATTTGTTGTGAAGTAAATTCAATTCCTGTAAATCAAATATCTCTTGATTTCCATGCAAAAAATGGTTTTTTAGAAGTTGCAGAAAGAAATTTTCAAGATCACTCTGTTAAATACCTTATTAAATAATATATAAAATTAACGTGTAAAAATAACCCTATTTTTTATTTATAAGCTAATCTTAATAGTATGTTTTTTGAAACCTCGTTACTTTTTAAAACAATGGTTATTTTATCGGCCCAGATAGGCATTGTTTTTGGCCTAGCATATTTCATAATCAAACAAGCACAAGTTGCATATAAAAATGGAACAAAATTATTTGGATATTCATTTAGAGGTGCTATGAACATGAATCGAGAACTAGATTTAGTCCCATATCATGAATCCCCAAAAAATTATCCAGCAACTATGTCAAAGGTTGTTGAAGAACATTTTGATAATGAAACAAAAAAAATGATACCCGAACATACTCTTACACAAAAAGTAAATAGTAGAGAAGAGGCCTTAGAAATGATTCGAGATGGTTATGGCTATGAAACGAAAGACAGACTATTTCCTGTCCTAATAATATGGTTTGTTGGTATTTGGGCAACCCTATTTCTTGCCACTTCTGGAGTAAGCTTACCAATTGGACTTACAATCTTTACTATTCAAAGCATTGCCTTTGGAATACTCTTGGGGTTCATTATGCTTCAGATGGATGAGAACGATGGACTTAAGGCACTTAAAATAGTTTTATTTGTTACTCTTCTAACTGGTTACATTGGTTATAGCGATTTTTATTCATTCTCTGAAAATATTGGATTGAAGTTTTTTTTATTTTTCTCTTTATTGGGATTAATAGTTCTCAGCTTAATCAGAACAGTTATTGGTTTTAGCAGGAAGGCAACAAGATATCAGGCTATATTTGGAGCAATAATTTTTTCTATATTTCTTTTAGTTGACTTTAATATGATTAAAAGAAGAGAAGGAACCTTGGGTATGAATAATTGGGAAACTGCTTTTGAATTTGCTTTTACTCTCTACTTGGATATGATTAATTTGTTACTCGAAATACTTGAAGCAATGAGTAATAACTGATCAAAATTTTAGGAGAAATAATTATGGCAACTTATAAATGTAATGAATGTGGCATGTCAGTAAATACATCTTGTGGTGAATGTAATGAATCTCTTGTAGATGGGTATCTTAATTTAGATGATGGAAGCAAGGTTCAAATCTCACAATGTAAGCAGGTTGATTGCTCAAACTACGATGGGAAAATAAAATCCCCACTATGTTGTGGAAATGACATGACCTGTTCTTTATAGTAATTTTCTAGGTTCTTACTCTACCTTTTTTTCGCAATCTTATTGATTCGGGCGTAACTTCAACCAGCTCATCATCTTCAATAAATTCAAGAGCCTGCTCCAATGTATGTTTAATATGTGGAACAAGGATCAAATTTTCATCTGTGCCTGCAGCTCTGATATTTGTTAATTGTTTTGCCTTGGTAGGGTTAACCGGAAGATCATTATCTCTTGAATGAAGGCCAACAATTTGGCCGACATAAACCTCTTGACCATGTCCAAGAAATAATTTGCCACGATTTTGTAGATTGAATAATGCATATGCAAGAGTTTTGCCTGCAGTCATTGCATACATAACACCATTAGTCCTTTTAGCAATTTCCCCAGTTTTAACAGGACCATAGTGATCAAAAACACTTGTCATTATTCCCGTTCCGCTGGTGATTGTTAAAAAATGTGATCTAAAGCCAATGATTCCTCTTGATGGGGCCATAAATTCAAGTTTTACTCTTCCCTTGCCATCCGGTTCCATGTTTTTAAGCTCAGCTTTTCTTGGACCAAGTTCTTCAATAACCGATCCCTGATGTATATCTTCAACATCAATTACAATTTGTTCATATGGTTCATGAATTTCATCGCCAACTTCTTTTTGTATAACCTGTGGTTTGGATATAGCCAACTCAAAACCCTCTCTGCGCATTGTTTCAATTAAAACTGATAAATGCAGCTCGCCCCTCCCTGAGACAATAAATTTGTCTGGGCTATCTCCTTGTACAACTCTTAAAGCTACATTTGAGATTAATTCTTTTTCCAGTCTCTCTTTAATATTTCTGGAAGTAACAAATTTTCCTTCCCTTCCAGCAAAAGGAGAGTCGTTTACTTGAAAAGTCATACTGACCGTCGGCTCATCTACAGATAGAGGAGGAAGAGCATTAACATGCATTGGATCGCATATCGTGTCAGATATATTCAGTTTATCAATTCCAGTTATACAAACTATCGAGCCGGCTTCAGCATTAGCAACTTCAACTCTTTCTAATCCAACATATCCCATGACTTGAAGAACTTTACCTTTTCTTGTCTTACCCTCCCTATCTATTACTGTTACCTGATCGTTTGGTTTAACAGAACCCTGTTTAATTCTACCTATACCAATAACCCCGACATAACTATTGCTATCAAGAGCACTTATTTGCAGTTGTAAAGGACCGTCTTTTTTAACTTCTGGGGCAGGCACTTTGTCAACTATCATTTCTATTAAAGGAGTCATGTCATCAGTCATCTCATCAGGCTCTAAGCCTGAAATACCTTCAATAGCTGAAGCATATATAACTGGAAAATCTAGCTGCTCATCAGTTCCGCCCAGCCTATCAAATAAATCAAAAACCTGATCTAGGACCCAGTCAGGCCTGGCATCAGGGCGATCAACTTTATTAATGACTACAATTGGTTTCAAGCCTTTTTCAAAGGCTTTTTGAGTAACAAATCTTGTTTGTGGCATTGGACCATCAACTGCATCAACAAGTAGAAGCACCGAATCAACCATTGAAAGTGCTCTTTCAACCTCTCCACCAAAATCAGCATGACCAGGAGTGTCTACAATATTGATAAGATGATCCTTCCAATTGATTGAAGTGTTTTTAGCAGTAATTGTTATACCCCTTTCTTTTTCTTGGTCGTTGGAGTCCATGATTCTTTCAGAATCCATGTTTTTTCTGTCTAGTGTTCCTGATTGTTGAAGAAGCTTATCTACAAGTGTTGTTTTTCCATGATCAACATGGGCAATAATTGCAATATTTCTTAGATTATTTATGTCCATGTTATTAGTGTTTTAAAAAAGTGGGGATTATAATCTTAAAATGAAGAAAATAATGCTTTTACTTATTTTTGTTATATCAACACAAGTATTCTCTGATTTAAAAAATGACCTAAACAAGAATATTGAACCATTAATGCAAAAAGTAATTGAGTGGCGTCATGACATTCACCAATTTCCAGAACTTAGCAATAGAGAATACAGAACATCAAAGAAAGTTGAAGATCATCTGCGGTCACTTGGTATTGAAGTTGAAACTGGTATTGCGTACACAGGCATTGTTGGATTAATAAAAGGCTCTAAGCCAGGACCAACAATTGCATTAAGAGCAGATATGGATGCTTTGCCGGTAGTTGAGAAGACGGGGTTACCTTTTGCTTCAAAAGAAAAAACTGAATATTTAGGCCAAGAGGTTGGAATCATGCATGCATGTGGACACGACGCTCATGTGGCTATTTTAATGGGTGTTGCAGAATTTTTATCAAAAAATGTAGATCAACTTAAAGGCAATGTGATGTTAATTTTCCAACCAGCTGAAGAAGGTCCTCCGGAGGGTGAAAATGGTGGCGCAAAAATGATGCTCGAAGAGGGAATATTTGATAGATATAAACCCGAAGTCATTTTTGGTCTTCATGTTGGAAACGGTCCGCATGGATATATTGGTGTTGCTTCAGGCCCAGCGATGGCAGCTGCTAGTACTTATAGAATAAAAATTAAAGGAGTCCAAGCTCACGGCTCAAGACCATGGGATTCAATTGATCCTGTAATGGCGACTGCTGAACTCATTCAAAACTTAAACACTATTGTCAGCAGAAGAATAAATATTGTGAACAATCCTGCTGTTATATCAGTTGGAATAGTTAGATCTGGGACAAGGGGGAATATTATTCCAGAGGATTCAGAAATCCAGGGAACAATTAGGACCTTTGATCCGAAGCTTAGAGAAGAAATTTACAATGAAATAGAACAAGTTGCAGCAGGTGTTGCTCTTGGCACTGGAACAGAAGTCTCTGTTGAATTTGATGTTGGAGGCTTTTATCCAGTAACCTTTAATGATAAAGATCTTGTTAAAAGATTAACCCCCTCTTTAAGAGAAGCTGCAGAAAACAAAGTATATGAAATGACTCCATCTACTGGAGCTGAAGATTTTTCATTTTTCTCTAATGAAATACCCGGCATGTACTTTTGGCTTGGGGTAAATGCTCCGGGTATTATGGAAGCGCCTGGGAATCATTCTCCATATTTTGTAGTTGATGACGGAGCGCTTGATGTTGGAGTAAGAGCATTTATAAATCTAGTGCTAGATTATCCAAATTAGTCTATACCTATCTTCAATAAAAGCATAGAATCATAAACAATTATAAGGAGCAGACTGATGGCAATACCAGAACACATCAAAGAAAACCTCTCTATGCCGGTAATAGGCTCACCATTATTTATTATTTCAGGCCCTGAATTAGTAATCGCTCAATGTAAGGCAGGAATTATTGGTTCTTTTCCTGCATTGAATGCTAGGCCGCAACACGTTTTAGAAGAATGGATTATAAGAATCAAGACAGAACTTGCAGAATATAAAGAACAAAACCCAGGTAAAAAAGTTGCTCCCTTTGCAGTTAATCAAATTTGCCACGGATCAAATGATAGGCTCATGGATGACATGGCTACATGTGTTAAGCATGAGGTTCCTATTATTATCACCTCATTAAGACCGCCAGCAGAATTAGTTGAAGCTGCTCATAGTTACGGTGGCCTTGTTTATCATGATGTTATAAATGTCCGTCACGCAAAAAAGGCTGCTGAGCAAGGGGTTGATGGTTTAATTCTTGTTTGTGCAGGTGCTGGAGGTCATGCTGGAGCTCTCTCTCCATTTGCCTTATTGAGAGAAGTAAAAGAGTGGTTTGATGGAACCGTTATATTATCGGGATCAATCGGAGATGGTTATTCCATTGCCTCATCTTTAGCTCTTGGTGCAGACTTTGCATATATGGGCACAAGGTTTATTGCCACAAAAGAAGCTAATGCTGATGAGGGTTATAAACAAATGTTAATTGATAGCGCAGCAGATGATATTGTTTATTCAAGTCTTTTCACTGGTGTTTCGGGTAATTATTTAAAACCATCAATTAAAAATGCTGGATTAGATCCGGATAATCTTCCTGAGGCAGATAAATCTTCAATGAATTTCGGATCTGGTGGTAACACCGATGCAAAAGCATGGAAAGATATCTGGGGCTCGGGTCAAGGAATTGGAGGAATCAAAGATGATCCAAGCGTAGAAGATTTAGTAACAAGACTAAAGGAAGAGTATAATCAAGCAAAAATAGAATTTATCGAAAAATAATATTATCTGGAGGAGAGTATGGAGACAATAATATTAGTTTTAATAGGTGCCATTGCTGGAGGAGCAATTGTTAATATGATGTACGTATGCAAAGAGGGCAAAAGCGGCTCTAAGGGTATAACTGATGAGTACATAACAGAGTCAGGCATAAAGAGAACAGCAAAAAAAGATAGAGAAGAATATATCGTATAAAATATTCAATGGCCAAAAGAAATTTAAGAAAGCATTTTATAGAAGGCTGGAATAAATTATTTGGTAGAGAAGAAGACAAAACAAAATTAAGAACTCAAAGTCTTTTTAGAGCAAAGAATTCAGTTTCCAGCCTAAACGCTGGCACGCCTCACGACTGGGAAGACTTAAAAAAATATCAAGAAGAAGAAAAAAATTATGACTAATATAGGTTTTGTCGGCCTTGGAACAATGGGTAGCCCTATGGCAAGCCATATTATTAAAAATGGTTATAACCTTTGTGTTTTCAATAGATCTAAAGAGAAGTCAGAAAAATGGTTAAATAAAAATACAAAAGCCAAAGTTTGTTTTTCCCTAAAAGATATAGCAACAGACAGCGACATTATTATTTTATGTGTTGGAGATGATAATGATGTTAGACAGATTATCAGCGAAATTAGAAATTTTATTAGGCCCGGAACAGTTGTTGTTGACCATACAACTACTTCAGCGGAACTCGCCAAAGAGATGAATAAGATTCTTGTCAAACAGGGGTCGTATTTTTTAGATGCTCCAGTTTCAGGGGGTGAGGCAGGGGCTCAGCAAGGAACCTTATCTGTAATGGTTGGCGGAGATGAGAAGGTTTATATGTCGATAAAAGAGGTTTTAGATTCATATTCTAAATTTACAAAGTTTATGGGATCTTCAGGTTATGGGCAGTTAACAAAAATGGTTAATCAGATATGCATAGCTGGGTTAATACAATCATTGGCCGAAGGTTTACATTTTGCTAAAAAATCAAATTTGGAAGTCAAAGACGTCATAGAAGTAATATCAAAAGGGGCTGCACAATCATGGCAAATGGAAAATAGATGGAAATCTATGATTGATGATAAATACGAACATGGTTTTGCAGTTGATTTAATGAGAAAAGACTTAGAAATAGTCTTAGAACATGCCAAGAGCATAGACACTAATTTAGAGATAACAAATATTGTTAATAGTTTTTATAAAGATATTCAAGATTTTGGTGGCGGAAAGTGGGATACATCAAGCTTATTAAGAAGACTAGAATCTTAGATAAGGATTCTTGAAAACAGAGCCATGCCTGCATATGTCAAAAACATTATAACTAAAGTGTTTTCCATCATTTCGCTATCTAGATTAAGTGACTCTTCTGCCATTTGATAAAAACTATTAGGGTTTGCCATAAGCCATGCAATACCAATGAGATGAAGGAACATTAAAATTGCAACAATCCAATTAAGAGGATTGCTAGTAAAAACTATAAGTGATGTAAGTATTAAATAGAATATTTCCGTTGCAAGATAAACATTAATATTTTTTCTTTTCCAAATATATCTTAGAAAACTATAGCCAGTTTTGTTTGTATAAAAATACAAAACAGCAGAAAAGATATATATGAAAGCCAAAAAAATTATCATTTAATGGTGTGGCGGTTTTTCATATTTAATAGGTGGAAATTGAGACTTTTTATTTTGTTTTTTATATCTTTCGTACCTTGAGGTGACATCAGCACAATCCTCTGTCGCCGACGGGGTAATATCTTTAAGGTCTTTTGTTTTATCTTTCATCTAAGATTTACAAATCTCCCTCTTTTCTAACTTCACTTCTTTGAACTTCAAACTGTTCTCCATACCTCGCTTCAAGCTTTTTTTGATTTTCACTAATTACTTCATAGGGATCCAATCCAAGAGAGGCACATGCTGTTGTCCAATACCACATAATATCTCCTAGTTCTCTTTTCATGTGAAAGATGTTTTCTTCAGATGGTGGCTTACCTTGAAGAATCATTTTTTTTACTATTTCAACAAATTCTCCTGATTCGCTCCCCAGTCCAAGAGCTGCAGTTAAAAGTCTAGGTATTTTTATATTAGAACTAGATTCAATTTCATCTATGCTTCTTTTGAGAGCTTCTGTATTTAAGCTAGGTTGACTTGTAACTTTCTCTACAAATTCGCTATAGGTTGAAAAAAAATCTTTAACTTGTTGACTCATAATATTCTCCTGCTGTCTTTGTTTATGATAACACCCAAAAAATATTTATTTTCTCAGAAAGGGTGATTGGTTCCATGGTAGTTCAGAAATGAATGAAGCTGTTAACGCTTTAGTTCTATTTGTTACTTTTTTGTTTAAAAGGTCTACTCCCGAAAGAGCTTCATAATCAGATAAGTTTCTCTTGTTACCGAGACCATAAATGCCCTCAACTTGTTGATTAATAATATTTGAAAGCTTTTGAACACTTTTTTCTTCTCTTTCATGCCATTTGATAGACCTATTAGTATCCTCTTCTGGGTCCCAATGAAGAGCCCTTTTAATATCTGTTAATTCTGTATAAAGATGAAATATTGGTACGCATGGGATATGAAATATTCCGTAGCCTCTTGTGAATGCTCGCAACATTAAAGAAATTTCTTCGCCATAAAAATAAAACTCTGGATCATAAGGAATATCTTTTATAAAAGAACCAGCAGTAAATATGCAACCAGCTGCAATTAGATATCCATGAGTTATTTCTGCATTTGCTATAGCACCTATTTGCCTTGAAAATGAATCTTTTATAAAAAGAGAATCTTCTCTATAGGCTATAGTATGTGTTCCTTTGTCATCATCTGAAAGAGAAAATTTTTGTGCATTTAAATCCACGACGTCAAAAGCTCTTGGATAACAGGTAATAATAGGATTTATACAAAAGCTTTTTGTTTCAGACTTAATTTTTTCAAAATAAGAAATTAAATATTCATCCCAATTAGCATCAAACTGCATATGAGAATCTATTTGCAAATAGTATTCTTCATTTTCAAAAAATTCTTGTACTCTATGTCTCGCCCAACAGGGCCCTTCTGACAATAAAGGGTCTACAACTTCATATGATATTTTAGATTGAAGGTTTAATTCTGCTATGTGAAGACTTTTTCGTGATTGATCACATATTCCAAAGTGAAGATTCTCGGGTTTAGACGCATTATTGTGAGCACTAAGAATAGTGGTTTCAAGAAGCGGGTCTTGGTATGATGCTATTGAAATAAAAATTTTCATATTTGAATTGTTACAATAAAAGCCAATTTTAAATATTGCAAATTTTATTAATTTTAAACAAAACCGATGGAACCAAAAAAAATATCAAAAAATGTCACCCTCCTAAACGCAGATCCAATAATTTATGTTGTTTCTGACTTTCTTTCTGATTATGAATGCGATGCTTTTATTAAAGAGGGGGAAGGACAAATGAATAGAGCAACTGTGATATCAGATGGTGAGCATGAAGTCCATGCTAGCAGAACCAACACATATCATTGGGTGGCGCATGATACAAATGATGTTATTCACGAAGCAAGTAAAAGGTTTTCAATTCTTGTCCAGATGCCAATAAATAATGCTGAACAATTTCAATTAGTACATTATGGCCCAGGAACTGAGTACAAGCCTCATTTTGACTCCTTCGATAAAGATACCGAGGAGGGAAGAAAAAATTGGTTTCCTGGAGGACAACGATTAGTTACAGCTCTTGCATACCTAAATGACGTCGAGGAGGGAGGCGCAACAGACTTTCCCGAGCTTGGAGTTTCAGTAAAGCCAAATAAAGGAGATGTTGTTGTATTCCACAATTGCATTGATGGAACATCTGATATCCATCCTGATTCGCTGCATGGAGGTTCGCCTGTGATTGCCGGTGAAAAATGGGCTGTAAATCTTTGGTTCAGACAAGAAGCTATTTATTAATTTATTTAATTTTTAGAGACCTCTGACTGTCTACTATATTATACAAATGCTCTTGAGCTTCTGGTTTTAATTGAGCAATTCCCATAGTCATAACATCAATAACAGCTGTGTATGCAATTCTTGAGGTATGAGGTTTTGTAATTCTGTAGTTATCACCAACATTGATACTAATAGGGAAGTCACAGATATTAGCTAGTGGAGAATTTTCAGGCATGATGCCAATTACTTTAACTCCAGATTTACGAACAATTTTTACACTATCAATTAATGCAGAAGTGGTTCCAGACTGCGAAATAGCCAGCACCACATCATCTTTAGATAATGAATTCGCTGACATTAATTGAATATGAGGATCAGAAATAAATGAAGAAGAAATTTTCAATCTAAAAAATTTGTGCTGTGCGTCCATGGCAACAGGAGCAGAGCCACCAAAAGCATATACCTCAACCCTTTTAGCATTAGCAAGAGCTTCTATAGCTGACTCTAAAATATCTTGATTTATTTGAGATCTAACATTAAGAATTTCACTAATTGTTGTGTCAAAGACTTTTTCACATAGCTCATGAATACTATCGTCTTCTTCAATTTCATACATGACAAAATAATCATCTGCTGCAAGTTGTTGAGACAAGTTGATCTTAAACTCTTGATATCCAGAAAAACCCAGCGCCTTACAAAATCTTATTAATGTAGGCTCACTAATACCCATTGCAGACGATGCTTCAGCTGTTTTCATGGTAATCACTGATTTTGGATCTTTCAGAACATAATCTGCTACGAGTTTTTCAGATTTTCTTAATTCTGGAAGAGTATTTTTAATTTGTCGCAATAATTTCGTTGGCATAGGGTTAGAATATCTCTCTTAAGCAAAAAAATGAATCCCTAAATGGACGTATCACACATTTTAGAACATCTTAATGAACAACAGCGAACAGCAGTTACGTCTGAAAAACAGCATTTACTCGTATTGGCAGGAGCTGGCTCAGGAAAAACGAGAGTATTGGTTCATAAAATTGCCTGGGAAGTTGAGGCGCTGAGAAAAAATCCAGCCTCTATTATGGCTGTGACTTTTACCAATAAAGCCGCATTAGAAATGAGATCTAGAATTGAAGAATTGTTAGAAACACCAATAATGGATGGCTGGGTGGGAACTTTCCATGGACTCGCCCATAGGATACTTAAAAGATTTTACAAAGAAGCAGGGTTAAGTGCTGGTTTTACGATTTTAGATGCAGACGATCAATTAAGAATTATCAAAAGAATATCAAAAGAACTAGGATTTGAGGAATCAGTTTGGCCATCTCGTCAGAGCCAGTGGCAAATCAATGCATGGAAAGATGAGGGTTTTAGAAGCAACTCTGTTGACGATAAGGGAGATTATTTTAAGGAAAGCATAAATAAAATTTATAAAGAATATGAAAAGGTTTGCCTTAGAGATAATCTTGTAGACTTTGGAGAACTCTTATTGAGATCATATGAACTCATTAGAGATGATGCATCAGTAAAAGCTTTTTTTCACTCTAGATTTAAATCAATATTGGTTGATGAATTTCAAGATACAAATACCATTCAATATAATTGGCTATTAGAAATAGCTTCTGCAAAAACATCTATAACAGCAGTAGGCGATGACGACCAATCAATATATGGTTGGAGAGGAGCTAAAGTAGAAAATGTTGATTCATTTACAAAGACTTTTGATAAAACCGAAATTGTTAGATTAGAACAAAATTATAGATCTACAAACACAATATTGGCTGCAGCTAATACGTTAATTGAAAATAATACTAGCAGGCTAGGAAAGAACCTTTGGACGGATAAAGTCGAAGGGGAGCAAATAACTTTATACCAAGCCTATAACGAACAAGATGAAGCCAGATTTGTTGCAGACATTCTAAAGGATTGGATGAGTAAAGGTGAGATGTATTCAGATGCTGCGGTCTTGTATAGATCTAATGCACAATCAAGAGCACTAGAAGAAGCCTTATTAAGATCAAGCATTCCTTACAGAATTTATGGGGGTCAAAGATTTTATGAAAGAATGGAAATAAAGAATGCAATTGCATATTTAAAAATCATTTTTAATAATTCTGACAACCCAGCTTTTGAACGTTCAATTTCTAATCCAACAAGGGGAGTTGGTGAAAAAACTCTAGCAAAGATTCGTTCCACTGCAAGCAAATACAATATTTCATACATTAAAGCATCCGCTAAATTGATTGATGATGGCTCCATATCAGGCAGAGGCGGAACTGGGCTTAAATCTTACTTGGAATTTATTGCTCGATGTAAGGAGTTTATTCAAGATAATACTCTCTCAGATTTAATGGAAGAAATAATTAAAACTTCGGGTTTGACGGCCTATCATATGAAAGAGCCTGGAGAGAAGGGTAAAACAAGGGTTGAGAATTTAGAAGAGCTTGTTAGTGCAACAACAAATTTTGAAGAAAGCATTAGAGAAGAAAAAACAAATATTGAAATTGCTGAACAGTATCTAGATATGATTTCATTAGATTCTGGTGATAGACAGGCCTCAGAGCATGATGATGCAGCCCAACTAATGACACTTCACTCAGCAAAGGGGTTAGAGTTTAAATTAGTATTAATTATTGGTCTTGAAGAAACATTATTTCCACATGGAAGATCAATGGAAAATCCAGAACAACTTCAAGAAGAAAGAAGGCTTTGTTATGTTGGCATCACAAGGGCTATGGAAAAACTTTATATTACTTATACAGAATCAAGAAGATTGCATGGCTCCGATACATTTAACCCACCTTCAAGATTTATAAAAGAAATTCCTAAAGAACTTATTGATGAAATAAGACCTAGGGCCCAGACGCATATACCTTATAATAGAAAAGATTTTAAAGAGACCAGACTTGAATTTGAAGATGAGATAGGTATATCGCTTGGACAAAGAGTTAAGCATAAGTCATTTGGTGAAGGAGTAGTTTTAAATTATGAGGGATCTGGAGATGCTGCTAGAATTCAAATCAATTTTGATTCAGCAGGAACAAAGTGGCTTGTTATGGCTTATGCAAATTTAGAGAAATTATGATGAAAAATAGTTTAATTTTTATTTTATTGATAGGGTTAATTTCAGCATGTAATGGCGGCCAAGAGTCAACAAATGTGACCAATAATGAAGAATATAAAATTTATAAATGGAGATTGGTTACATCTTGGCCTAAAAATTATCCAGGCCTTGGAATGGCTCCTGAAAGAATAGCTGATTTAGTTGAAGAAATGAGTAATGGTCAAATGCAGATAACTGTTTATGGAGCCGGTGAACAGGTTCCAGCTTTTGGAGTTTTTGACGCCGTTTCTAGCGGATCTCACCAAATGGGCCATAGTGGAGGATATTTTTGGAAAGGAAAAGTTCCAGCCGCTCAGTTTTTTACAAGCGTCCCTTTTGGATTAACGGCAGATGAGATTAATGCCTGGGTAAACAGAGGGGGAGGCTTAGAGCTATGGAGAGAAATATATAAACCATTTAATATCTATCCTATTCCAGCCGGCAATACCGGAACTCAGATGTTCGGTTGGTTCAATAAAGAAATTAATTCTCTTGAAGATATAAAAGGCTTAAAAATGCGTATTCCTGGAATAGGAGGAGAAGTACTCAAAGAGGCAGGAGGAATTCCAGTTACTTTGCCAGGTGGTGAGCTCTTCACAGCGCTTCAAACAGGCGTTATAGATGCTACTGAATGGGTTGGCCCATATAATGATCTAACATTTGGTTTCCATCAAGCTGCTAAATATTATTACTATCCAGGCTGGCATGAGCCCGGATCTATGCTTGAATTATTAATTAACATGGACGCTTGGAATAGCCTGCCAAAGCACCTCCAAGTAATAATTGAAATAGCTACCAAAGCAGTTAATCAAGACACTCTTGATGAATATTTAGCAAGAAACAATCAAGCACTAACAGAGTTAATTGAGGTTCATGGCGTAGAACTTAGAAAATTACCAGATGATGTTATTGATGAATTTAGGACTATTTCAAATAAAATACTAAGTGATTTAGCAAAAGAAGATGAAGTAATTGCTAAAGTATATGAATCATATATATCATTTAAAGATAACGTAACCGAATACCACAAAATTTCAGAAGATGCATTCATTGAAGCTAGAAGCAGCAAGTGATAAGAGACATAAATTTTAAAAATCTTGGTCTTATAGAGTATGGCAAAGCCTATGATTTAATGATGCTCCATCTCAAAGCAGATGAATTCAAAAACGAAATATGGTTTTTAGAACATGAGCCAGTATTTACTCTAGGCACTGCTGCAGATAAGAAGCATATTTTAAATTCAACCAGCATACCAATTTTTCAATCAGATAGGGGTGGAGAAGTTACTTATCATGGGCCCGGACAATTAGTCGTTTATTTCATGTTAGATCTTAAAAACCACAGCATTGGCCCCAAAGCCTTTGTCAGAGAGCTTCAAGAAATTATTAGTCAATTACTTACAACTTACTCAATCAAATCTAACTTTATTGAGGGTGCTCCGGGTGTTTATGTTAATGAAAAAAAAATAGCATCCATCGGCTTAAGATTCTCTCAAGGAAAGGCTTATCATGGAATAAGTATTAATGTAGACATGAATCTAGATCCCTTCAGCAATATAAACCCTTGTGGATATAAGAACCTTTCTATGACCCAAATATCAGAGCACATCGGTCATGTAACTATAAAAAAAGTAATAAAAGATATTTCTATAATTATTAATAAATTTTATAGCTAAATAATATAAATATTAATATGTTTTTCTTTAACACTTATATTATAATTTCATAAATAATCTATGGAGGATTAATATGAAAAAATTAGCTTTATCATTTTTAGCTGTATTTAGTTTGAATTCATTTGCTAATAACATGGTCGGTATTAATTATAATGATTACGTAAATGTAGATGGTTATGGCCTATCATTGTCTGGAAACGGTGATTCGCTTGTATATGATGTGGATGTTAAAAGGTTAGAAAATGGTCCTATTGGAGTAACATTTAACTTTATACATCTTGGTTATGCTTTTGGTGAGATTAGTGATGGATCTTTCTATGCAGGCCTTGCCTCTGTAGATGCTAATGTTAGTGGAGTAGATAGAGAGACTGATGTAGAAGTTGGATACGTTGTTAGAGATAATGGCGGAGTTCAGTGGAAGCTTGGCCTGATAGCTGCTGACGACAGCATGGCCGATTTTGAGGTGCAGATTCCTGCTGGTGGTGGCAATGTTGAGCTTGGAGCATTGTATGATGGCGATGGCGATACATGGATTGAAATTGGTTATTCTTGGAATTTCTAATAGCTAGACTTTAGACAAAAATGGCTGCTTTTTGCAGCCATTTTTTTTACTCATCTTTTTTCGTTGTAAAATACCTTTATGGAAATAATCCCAACCAAAAAAATTGTAAATAGAGATGGTGTAAAGGCGATTAAAAATGGTCAAAAAGGGAATGCCTATTCACATATTCCCAACTTAAAGAAGCCGGAATGGTTAAAAGTAAAAGCTCAATTTAATCCAAACTTTCATAAAATTAAGAATCAGGTTTCTGAAAAAAAATTAAATACAGTTTGTGAGGAAGCTCATTGTCCAAATATTGCCGAGTGTTGGTCGGCAGGCACAGCAACATTCATGCTGATGGGTTCTGTTTGTACAAGAGCGTGTAAGTTTTGCTCTGTAGATACTGGCAACCCTAAAGGTTGGCTAGATAAAGATGAGCCTTTAAATACAGCAAAGGCTGTAAAAATAATGAAATTAAAATATGTTGTTTTGACATCTGTCAATAGAGATGATTTACCTGATGGTGGGGCAAAACACTTTGCTGAAACTGTTAAGCTTATTAAAGATCTAAATCCTAATACTGCAGTTGAGGCTCTTACACCAGACTTTAAAGGTCTGTCATCTTCAATAGACACAATTGTTAACTGTGGTTTAGAAGTTTTTGCACAAAATATCGAAACAGTTGAAAGACTCACCCATCCGGTAAGAGATATTCGAGCCGGGTATCAACAAACACTAGATGTTTTAGCAGAATCAAAAAAAATTAATCCTAAGGTATTAACAAAAACCAGCCTTATTCTCGGTCTTGGTGAAACAGATGAAGAGATAGAACAAACGATGGACGACTTAATAGCTAATAAAGTAGATATTCTAACAATTGGACAATATCTTAGGCCAACTCTAAATCATCTACCCATTGAAAGATGGGTAACTCCAGAGGAATTTGAAGCCTATAGAGAGATTGGATTAAAAAAGGGATTTTTAGAAGTTGTTTCAGGACCTATGGTCAGATCAAGTTATAGAGCTGAAAGAGCTCTTGAAAAAAATAATGCCGGCCTATAATTTTATAAAACCAAGAAAGGTAAAAATAAAACAGTAATTAATACTAATAACTGTATAAAAATAAATGGAATAACTCCTCTATAAATTTCTGAAGTCTTTATGGATTCATCTGCAACTCCTCTCAGGTAAAACAAAGAAAAACCAAAGGGCGGAGTTAAAAAAGAAGTCTGTAGGTTAATTGCAATAAGAATTGCTAACCAAACAGGATCAAAACCCATCATCAAAAGAGGCGGGGCGACCAATGGAACGATTACGTAGCAAATTTCAATAAAATCTAAAATAAAACCAAGCAAGAAAACAAAAATTAAAACAAAAATTAATGCTGTATATGGACCACCTGGAAGGGAGCCAAATACTAGTTCAATTAAGTCATCTCCACCAACTCCTCTAAAAATTAATGAAAAAATAGAAGCACCAATTAATATTGTGAAGATCATTGTTGATACTATTGCAGTTTTCTGACTAGTTTCTTTTATAAAGCTTATAGACAACTCACCATTTATCAATACTATTAAAAGTGCACCAGCAGCACCAATAGCAGATGCCTCTGTTGGTGTTGCTATCCCAGCAATAATAGAGCCTAAAACTAAAATAATTAAAAGTAGTGGTAAGGCAAGAGTCTTAAGAATATCTTTGAATGATGTTGAATTTGCTTCTGGCTTATACAAGATATTTGGATTTTTATAGTTTTGATAGATTGTATAAATCAGATATCCAAGACATATCATAATTCCAGGAACAATGGCACCAATAAACAAATCTCCAACAGTAACAGTTTGTTGAGAAAAAATACCCATGTTGTTTTGAGCTCTCTGATATGCATTAGACATAACATCACCCAAAAGCACTAATGCAATTGAAGGAGGAATGATTTGTCCTAAGGTTCCAGTTGATGCAACCAGGCCTGATGAAAAATCTTTTTTATAGCCTTGTTGAATTAGAACTGGCAGAGACATAAGACCCATAGTTACAACTGTTGCACCAACAATACCAGTACTTGCTGCTAATAGAGCACCTACAACAATTATAGAAATGCTTAGACCGCCTTTAATATTCTTAAATGCCAAAGCCATGTTCTCCAACATTTTTGCAGCAATGCCAGATCTTTCAAGAACGGTTCCCATAAATATAAATAAGGGAACTGCAAGAAGAGTCACATTATTCATAATCCCAAATATTCTAAGAGGAATACTTTTTAAAATAGATTCATCAAATATTCCAAATGGAATACAGACAAGAGCAAAAAGAATGGAGATACCAGAAAGTGTGAATGCTACCGGATATCCAAACAAAAGAGCCAGACAGATTAAAACTAGAAGTAATAAAGGAATTATTTCCATTTTGTTTTTATAAATTGGTTAACTAGTGCTGCTAAAAGCGTTATTGGAAATAGAACCATTAATGTTTTTTGAATGTATACATATGCCAAGCCACCAGCTTCTGTAGAAGTTTCACTCATCTTCCAAGAAGCTTCGATTGTTCCAACAGAATAAAAAAATGTAACAGCAATTAGAGGCAGCAGAAATAATAAACCAAATATAGTGTTTATATTTTTTTTATACCTATCAGATGCATTTCTATAAAAAATATCAACTCTTACATGTTCATCATGATTCATTACATAACCTGCGCAACCAAGAAACACTAGAGCATGAAAATACATAACCAATTCTTGGATATCAGTTCTCCCAATCCCAAAAAAATACCTACTAACAATTACAAAAATCATTAAGATAACCATAACCGGTATCAGGTAGGATATTTTTTCACCTACAAAATTTATATACTTTTCTAGAACTTTCATTAGATGTCTGACTCAGATTTAGTTAGAATATTTATCATGTTAATTGTACTCTCACCTGCAAAAACTCTGGATTATGAAGTTGATTCTACAAGCAATCATACTGCACCCCAGTTTCTAAGCCAATCTTCAAGTCTTATAAAAACACTTAAAGACAAGGAACCAAAAGATATTGCCAGTCTTATGGGGCTAAGTGATAAGTTAGCAGCATTAAATTTTGATCGATATCAATCATGGAAGGCATCTAAAACTTTATCAGAAGATAGCAAGCCTTCATTGTTAGTTTTTAAAGGTGATGTTTATCAAGGGCTCGATGCTGAAACCCTCAATGCTAAGCAAATTAAATTTGCTCAAAAGCATTTAAGAATCCTATCAGGATTATATGGAATATTAAGACCTATGGATGTTATTAAGCCTTACAGATTAGAAATGGGGACAAAACTAGAAACGAGTAAAGGTAAAAACTTGTATGAATTTTGGGGTGACTCAATTCAAGAAAATGTATTGAATGATTTGGAGTCTCAAAAATCTGATCTTTTAATCAATTTAGCCTCTAAAGAATATTTTAGCGTTTTGGGCAAAATGCCAGACTATGTAAATGTTGTCTCGCCTGTATTTAAAGATTGTAAAAATGGGAAATACAAAATTATTAGTTTTTATGCGAAAAAAGCCAGAGGCCTCATGGCTAGGTGGATTATTGAAAACAACGTAAAAGATTTTGAAGAGCTTTCTGATTTCAACTCAGATGGCTATTATTACTCTAAAGCTGAATCAACGGCTACAGAGCCAGTATTTTTAAGAGATTAAATTAACCCTTCTTTTTCCCAAAAAGATTTCATCTCTTCTAGGTCATCAAATTCACCCTCAGATTTATTCATAAATGCTGTCAGTGCAGTTTCTGTATCTTTATGACTAATTAAGCTGGCATTCCACATGGCGTGATATTCCAAGGAATCTCTTACTGAATTATCTCTTGCATAGTTAATTTGTTTTTTAATTACTCTGGTAACAAGAGGAGATTTGCTCGCAATTGTTTGAGCTAATTTCTGTACCTCTTTCATCATATTATCTACTGATGAGTAAACTTCATTAACAAGACCAAGAGATTTAGCTTCTGCAGAGTCACATTTTCTTCCTGTGTATGCAAGTTCTCTTAAAACAGCCAAAGGAATTAAAGATGGCAGTCTTTGAAGTGTGCCAACATCAGCTGCAATACCTATATCAACTTCTGCAATTTTAAAGAAAGCATTTTCAGAGCAATATCTCATATCACATGCCGCTGCCATATCAATGGCACCGCCAATGCATCCACCCTGAATAGCAGCTATGGTTGGCATTCTGCATTCTTCAAGAGCTGTAAAAGTATCCTGAAGTTCTAAGACTTCATGATAAAAAGCTTCTCTTTTCCTTGCTGGATCAATTTCTTTTTCAGATTTTTTTGGAGGTGCAAAGTTAGCAAAATCCATACCAGCACTAAAATGTTTACCTTGACCAGATAATATTAAAACTCTTGCATCAGACTTTTTATCAATATCTTTAACTATCTCTGGTAGCTCTTTCCAAAAAATTCTTGTCATTGAGTTTAATTGATCAGGTCTGTTCATAATAAGATGAGCAATGCCATCATTAATTTGAACTTCGAAACAAGAATATTTACTCATTTTCAGCAATTTCTATTGATTCATTAACAATGTTGCGCATCTTTTCCACGTGCTCAAATGTCTTATGATGAGACATTACAACTTTTCTCTCTTCACTTAACAAAACAAGCATTTTCTTTAGTTTATTAAGATTTTCTAATAGTTCACTATTCATAGGTTTTTGTAACTTAAATTTAATTATTGGCATTATAATGCTCTTAATCTATGAAATCACGGAATCTACTATATTTCTGCCTTATCCTTTGCGTGTTTGTTGATAATATGCATGCAAAAGAAAAAGAATTAGATAATTCTCTTCAAGCTCAATCAATGCTCTCAGTCCTATATGCTCAGTCTTCAGCAGAGCATGAGGCAAGCAATATACAAACATATGTTAATGCAAAGTCAGCTCTTGATAGAGCACTAAATGATCTTAGCTGGACTGCAGCAATAGAGCAGAAAAAAAATTTCAAAAATAAACCACCTGCAATAATTTTAGATATTGATGAAACAGTCTTAAATAATATTCCTTTTCAAGCTAGATCTATTATTAATGGTCAATCCTATCCGATAGGATGGCTTGAATGGATGCTTGAAGAATCTTCTGATGCTGTTGCTGGAGTATCAGACTTTTTAGAATATGCACAAAGCAAGGGTGTAAAAATTTTCTATGTAACAAATAGGATTGCAGTTGCAGAAGATGCAACACGTAATAACATAAAGAGACTTGGACTTCCTCTTGATACGGATAGAGATGTTTTATTAATGAAGGATGAAAATGGTTGGACCTCTGACAAGGTTTCAAGAAGAGAGTTGATTGCAAAAGATTATAGAATTTTATTGCTTATTGGTGATCAACTTGGTGATTTTTTACCACTAGATGAAACAACGCTTGAATTAGATTCAAGAAAAAACCTGGCTGACACCTACAAACATATGTGGGGTTCAAAATGGTTCATGATTACCAATCCGATGTATGGAAGATGGGAGGCATCAATCTATAACAATGAGTATCCAGATACAGAAGATGAGCTTATGCAAATGAGGCTGGAAGCACTCAAGCTAAAAGATAAGGCAAATTAACGTTATGTCAATTGATGCAGGGTTTCTAGAAAGCCTAAACCAGCCACTAAAAAAAATCGTGCAAGATGCAGCAAATGCAATTATGGACGTTTATAGAAAAGATGATTTTGAAAGCGAAGTAAAATCCGATGGTTCCCCAGTTACAGAAGCTGACAAAAATGCAAACAAAATCATTGTCGATGCTCTCAAAGAAATTACTCCAAACATTCCGATAGTTTCAGAAGAAACTTATAAAAAAGAATTAGATGTACCCAATATCCCATATTGGTTGGTTGACCCTTTGGATGGAACAAGAGAGTTCTTAAATAAGTCCAAAGACTTTACTGTAAATATTGCACTGATAGAAAACACGAAAGCTATTTTTGGAATTATATGTGCGCCAATTTCAACTCAAATTTGGTTTGGATCAAAATTTAATATTATTAGAAATGAAGAAACGATACCAGATAGTTTAAGAATAGTAATGAGTAAAAGCCATCAAACAGATAAAGACAAAATGTTTCTTGATTATCTCAATAGTTTAAACGTTTCTTACGAAATAATAGAAAAGGGTAGCTCATTGAAATTGTGCGCACTCGCAGATAATAAGGCTGATATATATCCAAGATTTGGACCCACTTCAGAATGGGATATAGCAGCTGGAAACGCTATATTAAATGCATATGGCGGAAGTATTTCTCAAATGGCAAATGCTGAAGACCTAAAATACTCAAAAGAGGAAAGCATCTTAAATCCAGCTTTTGCAGCATTTAGAAATGAAGCCATAAAAGACCAATATTTGCCTATTTTGAGCGAGTTTTATAAAAAATTGGTATAATTTTGTGTATAACATTAATTAATAATATAATTAATTATAAACAAAATTTATATTAAGTATGGGAACACAGTTACAACCATCTCAGTTAAATAGTCCTGGCAAGGATATTGAGTCCTATTTAGCTTCTGTGCACTCAATTCCTATATTGTCTAAAGAAGAAGAGCAGGAATTAGCGCTCAAACTATATGAAGAAGACGATCTAGATGCTGCAAGACAGTTAGTTATTCACCATCTAAGATTTGTTGTTCATATTGCAAGATCATATCAGGGTTACGGCCTTCCTTTGGCTGACATTATTCAAGAAGGTAATGTTGGACTAATGAAAGCGGTTGATAAATATGATCCTCATAGAGGGGTGAAAGTTGTTTCTTTTGCAGTTCACTGGATTAAAGCTGAAATTCATGAGTACATACTTAAAAACTGGAGGCTTGTAAAAATAGCTACAACAAAAGCTCAAAGAAAGTTATTTTTCAACCTTAGAGGCAAGAAAAAGAGTCTTGAATGGCTTACTAAAGAAGAAGCAGAGAATATTGCTAAAGATCTCAATGTAGAAGTAAAGGATGTGCTTCATATGGAAAACAGGCTTTCATCTAATGACGCTTCATTTGATACTCCAGTTCCCTCTGGTGATGATAATGAGATGATGTCACCTTCTCAATATATTGAAGACAAGACATATGATCCTGAGGTTATTGTTGCAAATGCAGAAGCTGATGATATGAATCAAAGCGAATTAGTTGAAGCCCTTAAAATGTTAGATGATAGAAGCAAAGACATTCTTCAAAGAAGATACTTAGCAGACGATAAAGCAACATTACATGAGTTAGCTGAAGAGTATGAAGTTTCTGCAGAAAGAATTAGGCAAATCGAAAATGGAGCATTAAAAAAATTAAAAGCCATAATGGTAAGTGCTGCCTAATTAGATTAATTGATATTTCATTTATAAATGCGCAACAAATTTCTACCATCTTTTGTTCAAAGAAAGGGGCGTATAACTAAAAGCCAAGAAGATAACCTGAACTTTTTACATAAATATCATGTAACTTCTCATGCACAGATACTTCTCGAGAAAAACAACTTTAAAAGAATTATTTTAGAAATAGGCTTTGGCAACGGAGAGAATCTTATAAATTTAGCTAAAGAAAATCCTCAAAATTTATATATAGGTTCAGAAGTGTATATGGCTGGAATTGGGCAGGTTCTTGGAGCAATTAATGATAATGAGCTTGCCAATATTAGATTAGTGACCGGGGATATAAGATTATTTATAGAAGAAATTAATGAATCAATCTTTGATGAAGTTTTAATAATATGCCCCGACCCATGGCCCAAGTTAAAACACCATAAAAGACGAATGATAAACTCAGAATTTTTAGATTCAATTTATAAAGTTTTACATTCAGACGGTCACCTTTTTATGTCAACAGATTGGGAGAATTATGCTGAATCAATCGATGAATCTATTGGTCAAAATTTAGATTTCAAAGTTTTAAGCTCATCTCCCTATGAAAATATAATGTTAACCAAGTTCCAGCAGAGGGCTGTAGAAGAGGGTAGAAAAATTTATCCGTTTTCGCTAAAGAAAATTTAGTTAAAAGTATTTACGGTATCGTTCAGAAACTTATAACCTTGATCGGTTGCCTTAATTAAATTTTTTTCTATTAAACCCTTTTTATAACCCATAAATAATTTTTCTTTAAAAGTATCGGGTATATAAACGCCTCTTTTCTCAAGGTCTTTAAATGAAGTGCCGTTTTTAACTCTCAAGACATTCATTGCAAGATCAAGATCATATGATGAGTCATCTATTTTAACCTTTGTTATCTTTGAGGGATTATTGATATAAGATTCAACTTTTTTTAATTTAATCATCCTCGTTATTGAATTTTCTAATGTAATTTTACTGTGAGCACCTGGACCTATGCCGAGATAATCACCATATAACCAATAATTCATATTATGTTTACTTACTTTGTTATTTTTGGACCATGATGAAACCTCATATTGAAAAATATTATTTCTATTGAGAATATCTTTTGCAGCCAATTCCATTGATTCTATGGTCTTATCAGATGGGATATTTAACTCTTTTTTATAAAAAATTGTATTGGGTTCAATGGTTAGTTGGTATAGAGATAAGTGATCAATTTTATTTTTGCAGAATATTTCAATATCTTTTTTTAGAGAAGCAATTGATTGGTCCATAATTCCATAAATTAGATCAATTGAAATATTGATGTTTTTATATTCAGAAGCAACTTTAATTGCTTGGTAACTATCATTAGCAGTATGATTTCTTTCTAAGCTACCTAACACCTCTTGATCAAAACTTTGTATACCTATTGAAACTCTATTGACTCCAGCAGCAATAATTTTATTTAAATAAGAGTGAGACACTTCTTTTGGATTTAACTCAAAGCTTATTTCACATTCTTCTTTTAAAAGCTTCATAGCTTTTAAATTTTTGATAATGCTTTTTATTATCTTTGAAGATACCAATGACGGAGTTCCGCCCCCAAAGTAAATAGAGCAGAATTTTCTTTTTTGAATATATTTCATTGAGTCTTTTAAATCCTGATTAAGAGCAACCAATAGCCTTTCTTCATCCCCATCTAATTTATTTGTGTTGATATTGAAGTCACAGTAAGGACATCTTTTCTCGCACCAGGGCAGATGAATATAAAGTGATATAGGTACTTTATTTGGATTAAAGTTTTTCAAGCTCTTTAATGAATGATCTTGCAGCAACGGCTCTGTGACTTATTTTATTTTTTTCTTCAGGATCAATAGAGGCCATAGATACATCATATCCATTTGGATAAAAAATTTTGTCATAGCCAAAACCTCCATCGCCTGAACTTTTTGTTGATATTCTTCCATGAATTTCACCAACAGAGTAAAGAGGGATGGGATCTAAATCTGAGCGAACACCGACTAAGACACATATATAAAAGGCCTCAAGAGATGAAACATTTTTCTTGTTTAATTGATCAATAATTTTATCCCTATTATCTTTATCTGAGGCTCCGTCACCCGCATATCTTGCTGAATAGATTCCTGGTTCATAATCTAACTCTGGCACAACCAATCCAGAATCATCAGCAATTGTTAAGAGTCCTGATTTATTTGAACCATGTCTAGCTTTTTTTAATGCATTTTCAAAAAAAGAAATTCCATCCTCAACAGCATCATCAATTCCCAAATCTTCTTGAGATATAAAATCAAAGCCTTTAAAAATCTTTTTGAATTCCCTTATTTTTCCTTGATTAGACGAAGCAAGAAGAACTTTATTATTTTTTAGCAATTAGATAAATTCCCTCGGAGGCAAAAGTGTTTGGAAATATTGAAGCCATAGCGCTCTTAGCGCCTTTATCATTAAGAAAAAACTTTTCGTTAATAACAAAACCTTCTTCAAAACACAGTGTTTCAAAATCTTTAATTGTACAAAGATGTAAGTTTTTGGTTTCATACCAGCTTGATGGAAGATTGGGTGTAACCGGCATTCTGCCTTGGGCTAAATCAAGTCTACACTTCCAAAAACCTAAATTTGGGAGAGTAACAATACATTGTTTTGAAAGCTTAAGCATTTTTCTTAAAGCCAAGTGTGGTTCTTTAAGGCACTGAATTGAGCTTGCCATTACAGCAACATCAAAATTGCATGACTCAAAGTCTTGAATGCCTTCGTCTATATCTTTTTCTATAACAGATATACCTTTAAGAATACATTCTTGAATTTTATTATGATCAATTTCTACACCATAGCCACGTATATTTTTTTCATCAATTAAGTCTTTCAATAAAGACCCATCACCACAACCAAAATCAATAACTTTGCTTTTTTCTGGAACCCATTTTTTTATGATATTTGTAAGCGAAGTATTCATTTTGAATCTAAAAATCCCTTGATAATTGCAACGTATCTATCAGATGCAAATAAAAAACTATCATGACCTTGCTCACCCTTTAGAATTACACAAGAACATTCAACATCAACATTCATTGCGGCTAGTTGAATTTCTTTACTTCTTTTTGGTGGATACAACCAATCACTATCAAAACCAACTACTAATAGCTTGGCTTTTATACGCTTCATAACTTCTTCAAGGCTTCCATTGCTAGAAAACGAAGCATCATAACCGTCCATTGCCTTGGTCATTAAAATATAGCTATTTGCATCAAATGTATCAGAAAACTTTTCACCTTTATATTGAAGATAATTTTCAACCTCATAATCAACTGTTCCTTCTATTTTCGATTTTATATCTTGAAATTTTCTACCAAATTTTTGATCCATAATATCTTCAGAAGAATATGTTATGTGGCCAAGCATTCGTGCTGTCTTTAGCCCACTTTTTGGTTTTACATTATGGTTAAGATAATCACCCTCCATAAAATTCTTATCTTTTCTTATAGCCTCTCTTCCAACTTCGTTCATGGCTATGTTTTGAGTACTTGATTTTGTTGCTGTTGCAAATATACCTGCTTTTTTAAGTTTGTTGGGGTATGAAATAGCCCATTGAAGAGCCTGCATACCACCAAGACTTCCGCCTGCAACCATATACCATTTAGAAATACCTAAATAATCAGATAAAAGTTTTTGCGAGTTTACCCAGTCAGTTACCGAGACTAATGGAAAATCTTTCCCATATAATTCATTAGTTTCAGGATTAAGACTAAGTGGTCCAGATGAACCAGAGCAACCGCCTAAATTATTAGAACAAACAACAAAAAATTTATCGGTGTTAATTGCTTTTCCTGGACCAATAACTTCATCCCACCAACCCAAAGCTTCGTTATCAGATGATTTACCTGCAGCATGGTGATTTCCTGAAAATGCATGACATACCAAGATTGCATTATCTTTATCTTTATTCAGCTCACCATATGTCTCAACCATTAGATCGAATGTATCTAGTCTTGCTCCAGACTCTAGATCTAAGCCTTGATTAAATTTAATTAGCTCGGTTTTCGTTTTCATATAATTGATCTAATTATACTAGCTAGCAATATCTCTAACTGCCTTATTAGGATTAAGGCAAATATTGGAGAAAAATCAAGCCCACCAGCAGAAGGTATAAATTTTCTAATTGGTGAAAGGAGTTTTGAAGAAATTTCTTCAATGATTTGTAGCATTGGGTGAGGACTATTAGGAGCTACCCAGCTAAGAATAACTGCCCCAATAACTGAAAAGAAAAAAATTGTAAGTGAAGTATTTAAAACTTCAATTATTGATATTAAGCCGAGGGTATATACGTCATACTGAGATGAGTACAGAATATAAAAGTTAGAAAACCTAAGTAGAACAGCAATAATAAATATCGTATATAGCTGATTTGAAAAAATGGATACTTTAGCAATAGGCTTATAGATATTTACAAAACCCTTAACTATTGGATTGTAGTAATCAATTTTCAGTAAATTAAAAATAAAAAGCAAAATGAATGCATAACTTAAAACTCCTAAACCTAGACTTAATAATTCATTCATTTTTAGAACTCAACTGATATATCTTTAGCTCGCTTGATTGCTGCGGCTATCCCTTTTTCAAAATTTTGAGATAATTTTGATGATTTAAAACTTTTTAAACCAGCTTCGGTTGTTCCTTTTTTTGAAGCAACTGAGGCAATTAGCTCATCAAGATTACTATTATCATTAATTGAATGCGAAACCCCTTCCAATAAATTACAAATGATAGTATCTTTTTTTGATTTATCCCCATCGCAAAGTTTTAAGATTCTTTTTTCATATACTTTTAAAAGATAGAAGAAGTAGGCAGGACCGCTACCAATTAGTCCAGTAAAATCGTCAATTTTATTCTCTTTGGTAATATCTATAGTAGTACCTACTTTTTTAAATATTGAGGATACTTGATTAAAAGTTGTTTTATTTGCATTGCAATTACAGATGGCGGTTATGCCTTTATTAAATTGAGATGAGGTGTTTGGCATAGCCCTGATAAGTTCAACACCATTAGATTCAGATAAGTATTTATTTGATTTTATGCCAGCAACCAGGGATACAATTTTTGGTTTTTTTACTGCTGCACATATTTCAGCATATGCATTCATGGCATCTTTTGGTTTAACCCCTAAAAAAATAATTGATTTTGTATCAATAGTTTTGAGATTATTTTTTGTTGCTCCGAGTTTTTTAGTTTTTCCTGAGTTTATTTTATTTCTATCAATAAACTCTATAAGATTTTTCTTGTATCCAGCCGATAGTAAACCCGATATTAGAGCTTGAGATATATTTCCTGATCCATAAAAAACTATCTTTTTCATTATCTTTTGCCAAAAATTAACTCGCCAACTCTAATCATATTAGAGCCAGATACAATGGCGGTCTCAAAATCATTAGTTGTTCCCATCGACAAATATTTTGCATGAGGAAAAACTGATACCAGCTCTTCATGAAGCAATTTTGAGTCTTGCATCTGTTTTTTATTATTTTCACCCAAACTTGGGAGAACCATTATGCCTTTTAAATTAATATTTTCCATAGAATCAATATATTTAGCAAAAATCATAAGGTTTTCAGGATTAATTCCTGATTTTGTTGACTCATTTGAAATATTAACTTGAATACAGGCATTTATAATTTTATTAATCTTTTTACATTCTTCATTTATTTTGTCTGCTATTTTCTTTCTATCAATTGTGTGTATCCAGTCAGCATATTTAGAAATAATTTTTGCCTTATTAGATTGAAGAGGTCCTATAAAATGCCAGCATACATTCTCATCAATATTATTGGCTTTTTCTTCAAGTTCTTGTGCATAATTTTCTCCAAAATTATTTATGCCTAAATTTTGGGCTGCTCTAATATGCTCAATGTTTTTTTTCTTTGAGACCGCAATTAAAAAAATGTCATCCAGGTTTTTAGATACAGTTTTACTTGCTTTAGCAATCTTGAGTTTAAGAGAATTAATATTTGTTTCTAATTCTTTTCGCATAAAGTTCTCAATTGTGGATCAAAACCCCTGTTTGTAATTTTTTCTTTTATGTTATTTGCAGCTGATCTGTTTTTATAGGGACCAGTTATAACGCTATGCAATAGCTTGCCAGGTTTGGAACTACTATATATTTCATTAATGGTAATGAGCTCAATTTCATTTAGGATATCTTTTGCTTCATAAGCATATTTCTTATTGCCATATGCCCCAATTTGAACAAAGTACTCACAGGAAAGGAAATTTTCTTCTGATTCTGTTTCTATAAGAACGGAATTTTTAGTAAGAGATGTCGGAAAATCTATTTTAATTTTATTAGAACTTTCTCTTGGTTTAATGCTAGAAATGTCTGTATCAAAATATAGTAGTGAAACAGCTCCCAGAGCTAATGCTAATAATATAATTCCAGAAATTATGTTTTTTGATATAAGAGGACTGTTATCTTTTTTAGATCTAAATACAGTTTTTTTTCTTGTGATATTTCTTTTTCTAGATTTATTTCTATTAGCGTAGTCTTTCATGCCATTTACATTTTTTCTATTGGCTCTATCCCTAAAAGTTTGAGTCCGTTAGCAATTACTATTTTGGCTGCATTTAAACAAAAAATTATTGAATCTATATTTTCTTTAGATTCTGTTAAAACTTGATTATCGTTGTAAAAACTGTGAAAGCTATGGGCAAAGTCTTTTAAGTAGTAAATAATTAAATGAGGCTGTAGAGATATAGATGCCCTCAAAACTACATGGGGGTATTTGCTCATTCCATGAATCAATTCATCACAATTATAATAAGATCCACCGCTTATAGCGCTTGCATTTTCTGGCATTGAGCCATGGCTATCAGTGTATTTTCTTAATAACGAACATATTCGTGCATGAGCATATTGTATGTAGTAGAAAATATTTTCTTTGCTATCTGCCTTAGCTAGGTCTAAATCAAAATCTAAATGCTGATCTGCTTGTTTTGAAAGATAATAAAATCTAGAGGCACCAGTACCAATTTCACCAATTAGGTCAGCCAAAGAATAGAAATCACCAGATCTTGTAGACATTTTTACCCTGCTTCCATCCTTGAAGAGATTTGCAAACTGCACAAGTTGGACATCTAATTTTTCTTTATCAAAGCCAAGACCTTCAATTGATGCTTCAATTCTTTTTATATAGCCGTGATGATCAGCTCCCCAAACATTTATTAATTTATCGAAGCCTCTATCTATCTTATCTTTATGGTAAGCAACATCGGACGCAAAATAAGTGGCTCTTCCATCATCTCTTATTAAAACTCTATTTTTATCATCACCACTTTTGCTAGTGTCTAACCAGATGGCGCCGTTATCTTCGTACGCAAGTTTGCTTGTAATAAGCGTATCTATGGCTTTTTTAATTTTAGAATTTTTATCATCTAAACTCCCGAGACTTGATTCGCTATACCAATTGTCAAAAGTTACATTAAAACTCTCAAGATCTTCTTTAATAGTTTTTAAAACCTCATCTAAAGCAAAAGATTTTATTTTAGGCCATGCCTCATAGGTATTTTTTATTCTAAGTATTAATTCATCTATTTCTTTTTCTTCATCTTCAGGCAAGTCTTTTATAAGAGCATGCCCATCAGTTTCTAGGTTGCAATTATTTTTATCTCTGAATGCCATGGCAATTTCAGAAATATATGACCCCTTATATGCATTTTTTGGAAAAAAATTATCTAACTCACTTTCAAAAATTCTTGCAAATACACTGGCTGTAAGAATATCCATTTGTCTTCCAGCATCATTGATATAGTATTCTTTCTGAACTTTATAGCCAGAGGATGAGAGAATTCTGCCTATTGCATCTCCGTAAGCAGCTCCTCTTCCATGTCCAACATGCAAAGGGCCCGTTGGGTTTGCTGAAACGAACTCAATTTGAATTGATTTATCTTTCCCATAATCCGATTCACCAAATTTTTTTGAGTCCTCATTAATTTTATGAACCGTGGCAACAAAATCTGATCTTTTAAGAGTAACATTTATAAATCCGGGACCAGCAGATTCAATCTCATGGAAGTTATCTGTTTTTTTTAACCATTCAACCAAAGCATCAGCTATTTCTTTTGGATTCTTTTTTAAAATGCTTCCAGCTATCATGCAAACATTCGAGGTTATATGGCCCTTATCTAAATCATCAGTAATAGTAGATGAGTATTTTTTTTCTATTAGACTTAATTTTTCATCTTCAGTATTTAAAAATGAAGACAAAAATTTACTTATTTCTTCATTTAATGTGTCTATCATTATTTGGCTCTTCCAAGATAGCTTTCATCTCTAGTATCAACTTTTACAACCTCACCTTCATTAACAAAAAGAGGTACTTGTATTACAACACCAGTCTCAAGCTCTGCAGACTTAGTAGCACCTGAAACAGTATCACCTTTGACGCCAGGTTCTGATTTCAAAATTTTTAATTCTACATTTACAGGGGGGTCTACTTGAATTGGTTTCTCATCCCAAAGAATAATTTCGCATGTTTCTTGGCCAACAAGCCATTTTTTTGCATCTCCAATCTCATTTGCTTTTACCTCAATCTGTTCATAACTATTTGGATCCATAAAATGCCAAGTTTCACCATCTGTATATAGAAATTCCATGTCTCTATGATTTACATCTGCTGCTTCTGCAGATTCACCAGATTTAAATGTTTTATCGTTTGTATTTCCGGTAAGAAGATTCTTATATTTTACTCGCATAACAGCTTGACCTTTGCCCGGTTTATGGAATTCATGTTCGATAATCGAACAAGGAGCATTATCTATCAAAAGCTTTGTACCATTTCTAAATTGGTTAGTTGAAATCTTCATATTATTTATATTTTTATGTTATTTTATTAGTTGTTATCGGGGAAAACTATGAAAAAATTTTTTACTTTAGTTGCCATTAGTGCAATTGTAACTTCTTGCAGTCAAACTAGCGAACAATCTGCTTCAGAAGCTGATTTAAAATTGTTCTTAGATGAGGTAGAAACAAGGAATCTTAAAGAGGGTCCCATTGCTTATTCTGCATATTGGATTGGATCAAACTTTATAAACTTTGATTCACAAAACATTGTTGCTGATTACAGCAAAAGATATACATTGAAATCCCTTGAAGACTCAAAAAAAGCTGCTTTATTTAATGATTTAGAAACTTCTTCAGCTCAGAGAAGACAATTAGAACTTTTAAAAAGCTCTTTCGTTATGCCGCCTCCACTCAATGAAGAATTAGCAGCCGAATTGTCTACGATTTCTACAAAGCTAGATGCAATGTATGGAGCCGGAAAGCATTGTTTTGATGATGGTTCCTGTTATGACCTAGAAGCTTTTGAACAAATTATAGATAACTCGAGAAACCCTAATGAGCTTCTCCGCGCATGGCAAGGGTGGCACGAAATAGGGAAACCAATGAGACCTCTATATACGAGAATGGTTGAAATTGGCAATCAAGGTTCTAAAGAGCTCGGCTTCGACGGACTTAGTGATTTATGGTTTAGTAAATATGATATGCCTGCAGAAGAATTTTTAGAAGAAATTGATAGAGTCTGGGATGAGGTTAAGCCTTTGTATGATGCATTACATTGCCACGTAAGGGGCGAATTAAACGAAAAATATGGTGACGAAATAGTATCTTTGGGTGAGCCTTTACCAGTCCATATTCTTGGAAATATGTGGGGTCAATCATGGTCCAATATATATGATATTGTTTATCCAGGTAGCAAAGAAACTAGTTCAGTTGATGTTACTAAAATAATTGAAGAAAAAAATATTTCTGAAATTGAAATGGTTAAATATGCTGAAAATTTCTTTTTATCGATGGGATTTAAGCCATTACCTGGTACTTTTTGGGAAAGGTCTTTATTTGTAAAGCCTCAAGATAGAGATGTTGTGTGTCATGCTTCGGCCTGGAACTTAGATCCAGCCAAAAATGATCTTAGAATTAAAATGTGTATAGAAAAAAATGAAGAAGATTTTGCAACCATTCATCATGAGCTGGGTCATATTTTTTACTATCAAGCATACAACCATTTACCAACTTTATTTCAGGGAGGAGCCAATGATGGTTTCCATGAAGCGTTTGGCGACCTTTTAACATTGTCAATTACTCCTGATTACCTTAAAAATATTGGTTTTATATCTGAGGTAGAGGCAGAAGAGGTGAAGGAAGATGTCATTGGTTTATTAATGAAGCAAGCTCTAGAGGGTGTTGTTGTTGTGCCTTGGGCTTTAATGCTAGATAAGTGGAGAGCAGGAGTCTTTAATGGTGAAACTGGACAAGATGAATTAAATCAATCATGGTGGGATTTAAGAGAGTATTATCAAGGAATAAAACCTCCATCAGAAAGAACAGAGGAGTACTTTGATCCTGGCGCAAAATATCACATACCAGGAAATACTCCATATACCAGATATTATTTAGCAAGCATTATGCAATACCAGTTTCATGAATCATTATGTAATGGCATGGGCTTTGATGGGCCGCTTCATGAATGCTCGATTCATGGTAATGAATATGCTGGAGAAAAAATTATCTCAACAATGGCAATGGGGCAAAGTGTTCCATGGCAAGACGCTTTTGAAAATTTAACAGGCTCGAGAAAACTTAGCGGTAGCTCAATTGTAAATTATTACAAACCATTAAAAGAATGGCTCGATGTAAAAAATGAAAATAGAATTTGTGGGTGGAGTAAATAATGAAAGCATTAATTAATTTATTAATATCATTGGTTGTATTTTTTATTGCAATTTCAATCGCAGCAGCAACAGGAATCGATAATGTTTTAAAAGTTGTAATTTTGGCATTTGTGATTCAGTGGGTTGCATATATTCCTGCTTATGTTTTCCAGACAGAAAAATTTTATGATTTAACAGGAAGTCTTACCTATCTATCTGTAACTTGGTATGCATTGATTTTAGCTTCTGGTGATTTCGTTAATGCCAATGTAGCAAATACAGTTATTGTTTTGCTTATTTCTTTATGGGCCCTAAGACTAGGCAGTTTTTTGTTTATGCGAATACATAAAGATGGGGAAGATAAAAGATTTAGAACCATAAAGCCTTCGGCAACTCAATTTTTTATGACATGGACATTACAAGGGCTATGGGTTTCTCTATGTTCAATGTGTGCTTTAACAGCAATTTCGTCAGATAGCGGAGTAGTTGTTAACGCATTGTTCTATTTTGGCTTAGGTTTATTTCTACTTGGTTTTAGCACTGAAATTATTGCAGATAATCAGAAATCTAAATTTAGATCTTTTCCTGAAAATAGGGATAAATTCATTACTACAGGGTTATGGGCCAAATCAAGACACCCAAATTATTTTGGTGAAATAGTTCTTTGGGCTGGTATTGCTGTTATGTCATTTTCATCTTTAGAGGGGTGGCAATACTTAACTCTTATATCTCCAATATTTACATATATTCTTCTTGTATATGTTAGTGGTGTAAGAATGTTAGAAGCTAGGGCTGATATAAAATGGGGGCATGATGAAAATTATAAAAAATATAAATCTAATACACCTGTGCTGTGGTTAAGTTTTAAAAAAGGTTAAAAAAGAAAATAAGCTAAATATGCTTTAAAAAAAAAGTTTAATTATTGGCCTATGACTGGTAATATGTTCAAACTTTTAGGGAGATATTTATGAAAAATAAATTTAATATAGTGCAGCTGTGCATAATCGTCTCCATTTCTGGAATGCTCTCATCCTCTGATATGGAAAGTGTTCTTGAAGTTGGAAGAGATAATCAAATGTTATCAGCAAAATCTCAAGACAGAATTGATGCAACAGAAAGACAGACTGACAAAATTGTTAATGAATTTAAGGCTGTTTCAAAACAAGTTGAGGGTCTTAAGCTTTACAATGAACAAAAAAGAATTCAAATAGCTGCTCAGTTAGAGCTAATGGACAAGCTAGACGATCAACTTGTTCAGGTTGTTGTTATGCAAAGACAAATACCTCCTTTAGCACAAAGAATGCTTGAAAGTTTAGAGTCTTTCATCTCTCTTGATACTCCCTTCAGGATTGAAGAAAGACAAAACAGAATTGACTTAGTTAGATCTTCTTTAGCAAAACCTAAAGTTACAGCTTCTGAGCAAGTTAGACAGGTGCTTGAAGCCTACAACATTGAAGCTGAATACGGTAGAAAAATTGATACATATGAAAGTACCCTTGAAGATGGAACTGTTGTTAATATTTTAGTAATCGGAAGAATCGGCATGTTCTATCAAACTAAAGATGAACAATCTAGTGGCAGATGGAACAACAATACAGGCTCATGGGATGAGCTTCCTGGCTCATATAGAAAACCGATAAGAGATGGCATTAGAATGGCTAAAAAATTAGCTCCTACAGATATGTTAATGATGCCAGTTGTTAAAGGAGAAGTGTAATGAAAAAACTATATATAATTCCAGCACTACTTCTATTATTTAGCGGTCTAGTTGCCTCTCAAGATAGTACAGATGAGGTAGTTGAAGTATCTACAGTTGAAGCTCTTTTAGCATTAGTTAAAGAAGGTAAAACGCAAGAACAAGCAGCAAACTCTAATAGAGAAGCTGAATTCATGGCAAATAAAAATAAGCAAGCTTCTATTTTGGCAGCTGAAAAAAGAGAGCTAGCAAGACAAGAAAAAATTGCAGACACTCTTGAGGCTGAATACAAGAAGAATGAAGGTATCCTTAGAGTTAAAGAAGAGGCCTATCAAAAAGAATTAGGTTCACTTGTTGAATTATTTGGACATCTTCAAAGTTCAGCAGGAGAAGCTGCTGTTCAATTTTCAGGATCCTTAACAGGTGCTGAATATGGCCAAGATAGAGTTAAATTCTTAAATGCATTAACTGGCAAAATGTCAGAGACAACAGAACTTCCAACCATAAGAGAGATTGAAGGGCTTTGGTATGAGCTCCAAAGAGAAATGGTGGCTAGTGGTCAGGTTGTATCATTTACAACAGATGTAATAGATGTAGATGGTGAAACTTCTGAATGTAACGTTACTAGAGTAGGCTTATTTAATGCTGTCTGTGACGGTAAATACTTAGAATATGCTACCTCAAAGGGGCAGTATGCCTTTTTACCAAGACAGCCTGCAGGCAGATATACTAAAACAGCAAGCAAAATAGGTAATGCAGAAGTTGGTGACCAAGTTAAGTTTGGCGTAGACCCAACAGGTCCTACTGGAGGTAGCTTACTAGCTAATCTAATACAAACTCCTTCACTAATGGAAAGAGCTCAGCAGGGTAGAGAAGTTGGTTATGCAATTATTGCCGTTGGTATCATTGCTGTTCTGTTTGCATTCTATAAATTATACAGTCTGTACATGATTGGCACCGCTGTTAGAAAACAGGCTAATCAAGATGCTGCTGACTCAGCAAATCCACTTGGAAGAGTTCTTAAAGTTGGTAAAGATAACTTTGATAAAGATAT
This sequence comes from uncultured SAR86 cluster bacterium, assembly GCA_902558375.1. Taxonomy (GTDB): domain Bacteria; phylum Pseudomonadota; class Gammaproteobacteria; order Magnimaribacterales; family D2472; genus SCGC-AAA076-P13. Next base: position 34,458 of record CACEDQ010000002.1, on the reverse strand, counting down.
TGATACGTTAGAGCTAAAACTTGCTGAAGCAATAATGGCAGAAAGACCAGCAATTGAACAAGGTATTGGATTTATAAAGATTATTTCAGTCATTGCACCTTTAGCAGGTCTTTTGGGAACTGTCACAGGTATGATTGTGACATTCCAAATGATTACTTTGTATGGAACAGGAGATCCTAAGCTTATGGCTGGTGGTATTTCACAAGCTCTTGTTACAACTGTATTAGGTTTATTGGTAGCTATTCCAACAAGTTTACTTCATTCCTTTACGCAGTCTTCAGCTAGAGGGATTATAAGTATTCTTGAAGAACAGAGCACTGGTATCCTTGCTGAAAAAGCTGAGAAGTAGGTAATAGTAAATGCTATTTGCAATCACAGAAGCCTTGTCATCCATAAGAGATTTTATGGAGCAAGGTGGAAATGTGCTTTGGCTTATAGCAATTCTTGTGTTCTTTATGTGGGGTATGATCTTTGAGAGAATTTGGTATCTTTCTCATGCGCATCAAGAATATGTTGCTGATCTTGCTAAAAAATGGAATTCCAGAAAAGATAAGAAATCTTGGTATGCGCTTCAAATTAGAGAAAAGATGATGTCTCAAGCTAAGATGGAAATCAACAAGAACATTAGTATTATACAAACATGCATTGTACTAGCTCCATTATTGGGTTTGTTAGGCACTGTTACAGGAATGATTGAAGTTTTCCAAGTTATGGCATTTAACGGTGGTGGCGATGCAAGAGCCATGGCTGGTGGAGTTTCTAAAGCTACACTTCCGACTATGGCTGGTATGGTTACTGCTTTATCTGGTTCATTTGCAGCAATTTATTTAACCAGTACAAGTAAAAGGCATGAATCTGAACTTAACGATATCATTAAAAGAGAAATAGATTAGTAGAGGGTAATTATGAGAAGAAACGCAATAACAAGCGCAGTTCAAGAAGAAAATGATGAAATAAATTTAACACCTATGCTTGATGTGGTTTTCATCATGCTAATTTTCTTTATTGTTACAGCTAATTTTATAAAAGAGCCTGGACTTGAAATCAACAGACCTGATTCTGATACTGCTGAAACCCAAGAGAATGCCGCTATACTAATTGCTGTTGGTCCTACTGGAGAGGTATGGATGGATGGAAGAAGGATTGATGTTCGTCAAGTAAAAGCAAACGTAGTCAAGTTATTAGCAGACAACCCACAGGGTTCTGTTGTTATACAGGCTGATGAAAAAGCAATGGCTGACACCATTATTCAAGTGATGGATGGAGCTAGAGAAGCGGGCGTAAGTGCCATATCTTTAGCATCTGAACCAAAATAATTCTATATGGATCAAGTTACAACAGCTATTAAATCTGCATTAAGGCCTATTCAAGTCTTATATAACAAAGCCTTTGATGCAAATAAATACGCAGCTGGTGTTGGTCTATCAGTGTTAATAACAATATCTTTATTTTTTGTAATGGTTATTCTAATCTCACTCGGAGATAGTGGGATGAAAGAAGATAAATCAGTCAAGCTTGCTGATGTTGTGATGCCTGAAAGACAAATAGATACATTCATGACTGAGGTTGATAAACCTGAAAAACCCGAAGAACAGCCTGAGGATATCGCTCAACCCGAGCTTGATCTCCAACCATTAACTGGTCTAGATGTTTCAATTGCCAAGCCCAAGGCAAATTTTAAAGCTGGGGGTTCTTTCTTCAGAGATGGAGAATACATCCCATTATTTAAAGTTCAGCCAATCTATCCTAGAAGAGCTCAAGAAAGAGGAACAGAAGGTTTTTCAATAGTTTCATTTACCATAACTGAATCTGGGACTGTTGAAAATGCTAAAGCTATAGAAGGGTATTGTGGTGATCCTGAAGGCCCAGCAGAAGAAATGAGGGCATGTACTTTATTTAATAGCGCATCAGCAAGAGCGGCATTAAAATTGAAGTATAAGCCAAAAATTGTTGACGGTAAGGCAACCTCTGTGGAGGGCGTACTTCATAGATTTACATTTATAATGGCAGATGATGAATAATTTTTTTAATAAATCTAAAATAATATATTTGCTAGCAATACTAGCATTCGCATTTTCATATCCTTCTACATATGTAAATGCTCAATCAAGTGATAAACCTAAAACACAGACAAAATATAAAAAAGCGAGAGCGCTGCAAAGCAAAACTGCTAAAAAAATGGCAAAGGTATATGAAGCTCTCGAGGAAGTTGATGATAAAGGGGAGCCTGCTCCTGACATGGAAACAGTAATTGAAATTCTCACTGAGCTAAGAAACAATCAAGCTGAGCTCAAAAGCTATGATCGGTCTGTAATGTGGAATTCATGGGGTTATGTATATTTTTCAGATGGAAAATATGATCAAGCTATGCAATCTTATGAAAATGTTATTAATGAACCAGAAGTAACGCTACCAATTAGAAATGCAGCTCTCTTCACATTAGCACAATTAAATCTTGTAAAAGAAAATTATACTAAAGGTATTGAATTGATACTTCAATGGATGGATCAGGTAGAAACAGTAACTGCCCAATCATGGTCTCTTTTGGGGCAAGCATATTTTCAGCAAGGAAACTATAAAAAAGCAATGTCCTCAATGAAGACGGCTGTTTCAATGGCTGAGGAAGAAGGCTACAAACCTAAAGAGAATTGGTATGTACTTCTTGCTGCCTGCATAAGCGAGTTAAAAAAAGAAATTGGAGAAAAAAAGGCACTACTTCAACAGCTTGATATATATGAGATATTAGTCAATCTTTATCCCAAAAAGCTTTATTTTATTCAGCTGGGCGGAACTTATGGCCAACTAGGCAGAGAAAAAGATTATATGATTACTCTCAAGGCTGCACATGCAAAAGATTTCTTAGACAAAGAATCAGAATACCTAGCCTTGGCGCAATTATTGTTACTCAATCAGAATCCATATTGGGCTGCACAAGTTTTAGTTTCAGGCCAAAAGAAAATTGTTACATACACTGAAACAATTACAGATAAAAGTACTGGAAAAGAGACAAAAATTGAAAAGACTGGACCGGTTGTTCGAAGCAATGAAAAAAATTTAAAACTTCTTGCTGACTCATGGAGAATGGCACAAGAAATTGAAAAAGCTATACCTGTTCTAGCGCAGGCTGCAAAGCTTTCAAAAGATGGTAAGTCATATGTCTTGCTAGGAAATTTATACCTTGCTGAAGATAAGTTGAATGAAGCTGTAGACTCAATTAAAAAAGGTTTAAAAAAGGGGAAAATTGATAAGTTATCCCAAGTTCACTTAACGCTTGGGCAAGCATATTTTGAACTCCAGAAATTCGAAGATGCAAAAAAACAATTTAGAATTGCAGCAAGAGATAAAGATAAAAAAGTAAAAACTACTGCAAATAACTGGATTAAATATACAGAAAATGAAGAAATAAGGGTTAAAAATTTAGCACTGAGAAGAGATTACATTCAAAGTCAGTCATAAATTCAAATACTCTTCAATTTTGAAGTCATAATCATTGTCTTTATCTTTTTTAAAAATCTCTGTTTTAACAAGCTTCCAACTAGATAAATCAATATCTGGATAAAATATATCACCCTCAATATCACAATCTACTCTTGTAATTACAAGCTTATTCATTAAGGGAGCTGTTTCATTAAACAAATAGCCTCCGCCAATAATAATAATTTCATTTTCAACACCCATTGTTTTATTTTCTTCTTCAGCGCTTAAAATAGCGCTGTTAGTATTGTCAAAAACATATGCACCTGGAATATCTTTTATCGTTCTAGAAACAACATAGTTTTTTCTATTGGGTAATGGCCTTCCTATGGATTCAAATGTTTTTCTGCCCATTATTATTATTTTATTTAGTGTATATTTCTTAAAATGTGCAAGATCATCTTTTAAGCTCCAAGGCAAATCATTATTAACTCCAATAACATTATTTTTAGACACTGCGACTAAGTGTGAAATTATACGCATCGTTATACAGCCATTTTTGCCTTGATGGCAGGATGGTGATTGTATTCTTCGAGAACAAAGTCACTAATTGAACATGAAGATAGATCTTCTAGTGAATTGATTTCTGGCAAAATTAATTTTGGAGCTTTAAAGGGTTCTCTTGATATTTGCTCTTTGACTTGATCAACAGAATTCAGGTAAATATGAGCATCTCCAAAAGAGTGAACAAATTTCTTAGGTGTTAAATTTAGAATTTTTCCAAATATACTTAAAAGTAAAGCATAACTAGCTATATTAAAAGGAACACCCAGAAACATATCTGCACTTCTTTGATACATATGACAGCTTATAGTTCCATTACTGATATAAAATTGTGACATTACATGACAGGGAGGTAATGCCATTTTGTCAATCTTTCCAACATTCCATGCTGATAGAATATGCCTTCTACTATTAGGGTTATTTTTAAGATTATTTATAAGATCATTAATCTGATCAACCCCATCCCAATTTCTCCATTGGACACCATATACAGGGCCAAGCTCTTTTCTAAGTTTATTATTTTCATAACCCAAATCTTTGCCTTGGTTATCAGCATTATCAGTCCAGATAGTTGAATATTTATTTAAGTCAGTAAGTTCTTCTCTTTTTTTACCGAATCTTATTTCAGCAAGCCTTCTTTCATCACTGGATCCCTCTAAAAACCAAATAAGCTCAGACACAACACCTTTCCAAGCAAGCGACTTTGTTGTTACGGCAGGAAATCCTTCTTCTAGGTCAAATGAAAGTTGGTGGCCAAAAGACGAAATAGTTCCTGTATTGGTTCTATCGTCTCGCTTTTCACCATTCTCTAAAATATATTGCAGTAGATCTAAATAAGCCTTCATGCAGTTTTCCTTGAATAAAATAACATTATAAATCCAATTAGTATCATAGGAACACAAAGAATCTGTCCCATGCTTAGTGAATCTAAAAAGACATAACCAATATGAAAATCAGGCTGCCTAAAAAACTCTATAAAAAATCTAATGAATCCATAAAGGATTAAAAAACTTGAACAAATAACACCATGAATTTTTGTCATTTTATTTATCCAATATAATAAGATAAATAAAACAAGACCTTCTCCAAAACTTTCGTATAACTGAGATGGATGTCTTAAAAGACCATACGGATCTGTAGGAAAAATAAATCCCCATTCTCCATTTGTTTCTTTGCCATACAACTCTCCGTTAAGAAAATTTCCAATTCTTACAAGACCTAGGCCTATTGGCATAGCTAGAGACGCTCCGTCTGCAAGTCTTAAAAAACTTATATTATTTTTCTTTGCAAATACTATAAAACTAGTTGCAACTCCAGCCAGGCCTCCATGAAAACTTAGACCCCCCTGCCATATATAAAACAATGATATTGGATTATTAATGAGTTGTTCTGTTCCATAAAAAAGCATGTATCCAACTCTACCCCCACACATAGCACCTATAAACAAACCATACAGAAAAACCAAATCATTAACTTTTTCATGATTTAATCCAAGCTCAATCATTATCTGATTCGATTTCAAAAAAAGATATATAAATACTGCAGAAAGCAACCAAGTCACCGCATAGTATTGTATTTTTAATGGACCAATATCAATCAATGAGGGGTTATTAAAAAATTCTGATAATTCTATAATCATGAAAAAACCATATAAATAAATATTAGCAACATAAGAATTGCCATCATTTTCTTTAATATATTTTCAGAAACATGATGGGCAATATTGGCTCCATATTTTGCAGCAATTATACTAGTTAAAGTTATACCAACTAGAGCTGGTAAATAAATAAAGCCTAATGTTAATGGCGGCAGAAGTGTATTATTAACACCAAAAATAAAATATCCTAATGCACCAAAGATAGCTATTGGTACACCACAGGCCGCCGATGTACCCACGCTTGAAGTCATAGATAATCCAGATGCTTTTAAGTAGGGAACAGAAAATATTCCTCCACCAATTCCTAAAATAGATGACAAGAACCCAATTCCAGTGCCAACAAAGTAGGGCTCTTTATTTCTTTCTATTCTTTCTTTTGGTTGTATGTCTTTTTTAATACCCATTTGAATAGAAACAAGAAGAGCAAAGATTCCTATAATTATTTTAAGAATATTCCCACTTATTTGAACTGCAAATAAAGCTCCTAGGAATGCGCCAATTACTATCCCTAGAGCTAATGGTTTTAGGAATTTGTAATTTATAGCATCTTTTTTATTATGAGCATTCGCCGAAGATATTCCAGTAAATATAATGCAAGCTAGAGATGTTCCAACTGCCATATGAATAACAATGGTTTCTTCAAAACCATATTGTATAAAACAGGCAACCAAAAAAGGTACCGTGATAATTCCTCCACCAACCCCAAACATTCCTGCTATAAGCCCAGCAAAAACTCCTAAAGCTGCAAATAATATTAATGCTTCAATCATTATTTATTTCATTACAAAAGTCATTTCTAAGTGCATTAAGAGCTGCCCGATATACCTCTTTTTTAAATTCAACAATAGCATATAAAGGATACCAATATGGAACCCATTTAAAATCAACAAATTCATTGTCTGGATCGTTATTAAAATGGATTGTTGCATCAGATATAAGCTTAAACATAAACCATTTTTGTTTTTGGCCTTTAAAACTTTTTTTAAGAAAATGATTTTTTCTTTTTTCATGAGGTACATCATATTTAAACCATTCATTTGTAGAAGAAATTAGTTTTATATCTCCATTTCTTATACCAACCTCTTCATACAATTCTCTTCTTGAAGCCTTTAATGGACTTTCGCCAAAATCTATACCTCCTTGAGGGAATTGCCAGCTATCTATATTTTTTCTTTTGCATAGCAGCAATTTACCTTTATCATTGATAACAATTAGACCAACGTTTAATCTATATCCGGGTTCATTTATCATTATAGAAATTATTATTTTATGAAAAGAAATTTAGCAATATTTGATTTAGATAATACCATTCTTAATGGGGATTCTGATTATTCCTGGATTAATTTTTTAATTGATATGGAATATGTTGATAAGGATGAATATGAAAGAAAGAATCAATACTTTTATGATAAGTATTATGAGGGAACCTTAGACTATGATGAATGGGCTGAATTTGCCCTATCAACAATAAAAGGCAAAAAACCGAATGATCTTAAAGACCTTATAACTAAGTTTATGTCATCAGTTATAGAGCCTATGATCAATGTATATGCTTTAAGACTTTTACATAATCATCATCACAATAATGATGTCATGTTACTAGCCTCAGCCACAAATTCTGTAATAGTTAATCCAATAGCCATGAGGCTGGGCTTTGAAAATATTGTTGCAACAGATGTTGAAATAGTTGATGGTGTATATTCTGGAAAGATGAAGGGTATCGCAGCATTAGGGGAGGGTAAACTCCACAAGGTTAGAGAGTGGATGTTAGATAATAATTTTAATAATTTTAATAATGTTACATTTTATTCTGATTCAATTAATGATTTCCCATTGCTTGCAGAAGTCAGTAAACCAATAGCTGTAAATCCTGATAATAAGTTAAGAGAGGAATGTGAGAGAAGGGCCTGGAAAATTATTGATTTGCCTTAATTAGGATCTATCCTATTTGCAACAATTTCTGCTGTCTGAGCACTCAAAGTCCACCCTAAATGACCATGTCCGGCGTGATAGTAGACTCCTTTCATTTTGCTTTCTCTAGTTATTGGCATCATATTTGGGGTCATTGGTCTTAGTCCTGCCCACGGGGTATAGGTTTCAGTGCTGACATTAGGAAAATATTTTTCAACCCATCTAAGCAAAGGTTTTATTCTGTCTTGCCTAATATCAGTATTAATTCCAGCAAGCTCTGCAGTACCAGCAACCCTAAACCTGTCACCAAGTCTACTAGCAACAATTTTTACTGGTTGATCAATTAATGATACTGTTGGAGCACATTGCTTAGATATATCATCTTTGAGATCAATTGTTATGCTATAACCTTTGACAGGGTATATATTCATTTTATCGCCAAACATATTTGCAAAATTTTGTGTGTTAACCCCAGCACAAATAACAACATTATCAAATGAATCATTAATTATTTCATTTTCATGCCTCATGGTTAATACCAGCTTATCTTTCTGTTTTGTTATATATTCCACAGTTGTTTTAAGCTGAAGCGTTGCTGAGTACTTTTCTACAAGAACTTTTTCTAAATTTGTACAAAACTTATGAATATCACCGCTAGCGTCAGATTTTGTATATATTCCACCAAGGATTTTTTCATAATTTTTGTTATTTTCAAAAGCCGGCTCTATTTCTTTAACTTCGTCAGTTGATAATATATCCCACTCCATTCCCTCTTGATCAAGCCATGAAACCTTTTCTTTATCTAACTTAAATTCTTTTTCATTGTCATAGAATCTTAAAATTCCTTTCTTGAGTAATTCAAACTCTATTCCTTCTTCATCAGCTATTTTGAAGTATATTTCTCTAGCTTTTTTTGCAATATCAATTGTTTCAAGAGTATTTTTTTTATGCTCACCTTTTAGAGTGGACCATAAAAACCCAAACATCCATTTATATTTTTGAATTTCAGGGGATGGATTAAATAATAATGGAGCATCAGGTGTAAACATCCATTTAATACCACTTATAACATTTTTTGTTGTATTCCATGTTTCAGCATTACTGGCGCTTAACTGTCCTCCATTAGCATAGCTAGTTGCCATTGCAGGATATCTTCTAGAATCAATAATACTTACATCGTGACCTTTTTTTAACAATGCATAAGCCGTAGTAGTACCTGCAATTCCGGCACCAATTACAGCTATTTTTTTCATAATTTATTGTCTCAACAAAACTAAATAAAAGCGACCAATTAATATTAAAAACCTTCTTTTTATTTAACTAATATTTGGTTACAATTCAAATAAGAATCATTCTCATTTAGAAAACTCCCAAGGATATATGTATGAGCGAATTTATTATTGTATTTAGAGAAGTCTTAGAAGCATCTCTGGTAGTTGGAATTATTTATTTGATTCTAGAGAAATCTAAGCAATTAAATCATTTCTATAAATTATGGATGGGTGTTTTTGCAGCAATAGTTGCAAGTATTTTGGTAGGATATTTTGTTTTGGCTGCCAAAGAATCTCTTGGCAATGACTCTACGGCTGCTCTATTTGAAGGAATCTTCCTTTATTTAACAGCTATCTTAATTTGGTATGTTATTTTTTGGTTATCAAAACATGTTAGCGATAGAAAAGAGCTAGAAGGTAAAACTTTAAATGCCATTAAGTTATCCTCATGGGGGGTATTCCTGGTTGTATTTTTTGCAATACTTAGAGAGGGTTTTGAAACAGCAGTATTTTTAATTTCTAGCTTTTCGATTACGGGCTCATTTTCATATATAGGATTTATTACAGGAGCAGTTCTTGCAATTTTAATAGGTTACTTGATTGTTCTTCAGGGCAGGAAAATAAATTTAAGATATGTATTTAAATATACAACATTATTATTAGTTTTTTTATCAGCTGGCATGGTAGCTTACGGAACTCATGAGGTTGAGGAGTATTTAGTTAAGTCTGAAAAAATTGAAAAAACTGAAATTTATAGACCTTGGGATATCTTACAGCCTCAAATGAATAATCAAGGGCAAAAGATTTATCATCCACTTCATGATAAAGGATCCGTAGGCGTATTCTTAAAAGGGTTTTTTGGGTATAACAGTAATCCAAATATTCCTGAGGTTATTTTATGGCTATGTGCTTTATTTTTTGGATTAAATATGTGGAGACGTTTTTATTTTTAATTATCTAGCTGATCCATATTTTTAATTGCTTTATTCATCTGCCTCTCTCTTGTAGCGTGCTCATTGACTGCTTTCAGCATAGCATCTGCTTTTTTAAGCAATTCTTCAGTTGAGCTTCCGAATTTTTCAAATTCTTTTTTTAATTTACCAAATTCTTCCATTATTTCTCCAGCCCTATTATTAAGAGCAAGTGTTCTAAATCCCATATGCACACTAATCAGATATGCTGCTAAAGAATTTGGCCCCATAATAAGAACCCTGGAATCTCTAAAAATAGATTCTCTAAGGTTTTCAATTGAATCAATCAACTGCATTAAAGATTCACTTGGTATATACATTATCCCGAGATCTACAGTCACACCAGATTGAAGATACTTTTCTTGAATGTCGGCTGCGTCTTTTGTTACATGTCTCCTTATATCATCTATAGATTTTTTTATTAACCTTTCATCTTTTTGATCAATTGAATTCAGATATGTGTCATACAACCCAGAGGGAAATTTTGCATCAATAGGCAGTAAAAGTCCTTCAGGCATTTTTAATACAAATTCTACTCTTTTACCTGAACCCTTTATTACCTCAGCATTTTTTGTAAATTGACTAGGGTTAAAAATATCTTGCATTATTGATTCAAGAGACCATTCTCCAAATTTTCCTGCCAACGTTCCACCAGACAAATACCTTCTTAATTTATTTAAAGGATCATGAAATGATTGTATATCTTTCGTTAAATCTAAAAGGGTATGTTCTTGTTGAGCCAATACTCTATCTAGTTCTTTGATTGATTCCTTCTCTTGATCTTTGCTAGAGCTGTTTTGAATTTGCAAGTAAATAATAGTTATCAATAACATGATAATTATTATTAATATGATTGTGATTATCCAATAACTCATTTTTATTCTAATAAAGATTTAAATATTCTTATAATATATACCACTAACAATTTAATCCTATAAAATACGCCTTATGTCAGACAATATTTTAACTTATTTTGAACAAATCAAAGCCCAGGGCCTATCAATTGACATCACTAGAGGGAAGCCCGACGCATCTCAATTAGATTTAGCCAATGATCTTTTAGACATGAAGGTTGAGCCCTTCGATGGTAATGTAGATCTAAGAAACTATGGTGAGCCATTTGGCACAAAAGATGCCAGAGCTCTTGGTGCAGAAATTCTTGCTGCATCATTTGAAAATGTCATCACTGGAGAGCAATCTAGTTTAATGCTTACTTATCAGATGATTCTTTCAAAATATTTATTTAATAGTCCTACTCCTTGGAGGGATATTGATAGCCCTAAATTTATTTGCCCTGTTCCAGGGTTTGATAGACATTTCAGAATGTTAGAAGATTTTGGAATTGAAATGATAACGGTTCCGCTTATAGATGATGGCGTAGATATAGATAAGCTTTCGAAGGTGCTCAGCAACAATGCGAATATTCTTGGCATAATATGTGTGCCACGCCACTCAAATCCATCTGGAGAAGTTTATAGTGATGACAATATAAAAGAGCTTTTTAGAATTGGTAAAGAATATTCTGAAGAGTTCTTATTTCTTTATGATAATGCCTACTTAGTACATGATTTCTTGCCTACAAAAAATCAAACTCCTGTATGGAAGTTAGCAGAAGAAAGTAGAGCTCTAAATCAAACAATCGTTGTAACTTCGTTCTCTAAGGTTACTTTTGGTGGTGGGGGTCTATCATTTATTGCAGCTGCGGACAAAAATTTAGATTTAATAAAAAGAATAAGAGGCTCAATGGTTATCTGCCCTGATAAGATAAATCAAAAAAGACATACCCAATTTTTTAAAGATTTAAATGCTGTTAAAGAACATATGAAAAAACATGCTGAATTGGTAAGACCTAAATTTGAAATAGTATATAGAGCCCTAGAAAAGCTAGATAAAGAAGTTGGTGATTTTTCTCAGCCAACTGGAGGTTATTTCATTACGTTTAGATCAAAAAAACCCATTGCCTCAAAAATTGTTGACTTATGTGAGGAAGCGGGAGTTCTTTTAACGCCAGCTGGTGCTACACATCCTTACGGGCATGATCCTGAAAATAATACTCTTAGAATAGCCCCAACATTCATTAGCGAAAAAGATTTAGAAATGGCAATGGATGTTTTTATAACAGCAGCCCAAATAGCACACAGGCAAGATTAATTTAATTTTTTGCTTTTGTATAAGGGTGATAATTGACACCATCAAAATTTTCAAATATTTCTTTGATGCCTGGGTGGTTGCATGGCTTTTTAGAATTATCTAGCAATAAATTTTGCTCTGAAACATATGCTATGTAAAAAATTTCTTCATTCTCAGCAAACAGATGATAAAAAGGTTGCTCTTTAGCTGGTCTTATTTGTTTTGGTATTGCTTGATACCATTCTTCAGTATTATTAAATTCAGGATCTAAATCAAAAATGACCCCTCTAAAGTTTAAGAACTTATGCTTAACAATATTTCCAATAGAAAACTTTGCTTCAACTAATTTCTGCATTATATTTATAAATTAAACTATTTAAGGAAAAAAGTCATGATAGAAGATTCAAATGAAGAGCATATTACAGATGATTTACTAGTTGTATCTACCAATGATATAGATGGTGCAGAAATTACAGACTATGTTGGTATAGTGCAAGGAAGCACAGTGAGGTCAAGAAATGTAGGATCTGATTTTTTTGCTAATTTAAAAAATTTAGTTGGTGGCGAACTGGTTGGATATTCAAAATTGTTGCAAGCATCCAGAGATCAGGCCTATCAAAGAATGCTAGATGATGCCAAAGCAAAGGGTGCAAATGCGATAGTTTGTTTTAGATTTCAAACTTCAACTATTACTCAAGGTGCATCTGAAATATTGGCTTATGGGACTGGCGTAAAAATAAAAAGATAAGGAAAAAAATGAATAAGACAGAAAAAGTAGCTTTTAGAGAGGCAGTAATTGTTGTGTTTATGGGAGCTATAATAAATTTCCCTCTACAAACATTTTTGTTGTGGCTAACAATTGATAACTGGCAATGGTCAAACCCGTTAACAATATCACTGTTTACTCAATCTATTCTTACAATAGTTGCTCTAGTAAGAGTTTTTTCAATAAGAATGAGATTTCAAAGGGGTAAATTTTAAAATTTAGTCCTTTTTTTTCTTCTTTTCTTTCATATGATTTTTATGAGAATCATGCATCCTCATTTTCATTCTATGATTAATCATATCTTTGCACCATACATCATAAACTGTAGAATAATTTGAAGCTAATGCAGATAAAGCCATAGCTTTAGCCCACTTTTCATCATTCCATGATTTATCTTTTGAATCCCCGTGTTTTTTTATATCATCAAAAACACTATCAGCTGCATCAAGAAACCAACCAATCCCAGATTTAGTTTCCATACATTCTTTTGCACTCATAAGCTTATTGGGATGTTCTCTTTTTTCTTTTTTATGATCATCAGCATATAAAGAACTGAACATAGAAACAGCAATTGTAAAGGTTATTATTTTTTTCATATTTATTTCAAGATTGTACTTATATAAATAGAGTAAATTATTTACAAAAAAGTTCAAATAAATATTTACTTTTTAAAAAAAATATTCATAATGCTCCGATATTTATACTCATAGACATAATTTCTTTTGTCTATCAGTATGACTATCCTTGAGATTATTCAAATCATTAGCGTTATTTTTGGCACATTGATAGCCGCGCCTCTTATTGTCTCAAAAAAATATAACAAGAGACTATTAGGCTTGGTAGCAGTTGCTGCAGGCAGTCTTCTTGCAATGATAGTTCAGCTATATGCTGGTTTATATTATTTTTTCTTTGCTTCTACTTTCTGGTTGCTAAACTCAGCCAATGCTATTCGCAAAATGATAAGAACAAATAGAAAAACTTTTTAGGAATAAATTAAATCAGTAATAGTTGAGACAAGTTCGTCCACTGGTTTTTTACCATCTAGTGTGATGTTAGCCCATTTAGAATATAAAGGCTCTCTTTCTAAATAAATATCATCAATGCTTGATCCAACTGGAGCTGCTAATCCTCTTTGCTGGCCTTGGCCAATTCTTTTTTTAATTTCATCAAGAGGTGTATTGATATATATAATTTTAGAAAAAGAGCTAAGATGTATCATTGATTTTTCAGAATAGACCGCGCTGCCCCCGGTAGAAATAATTTGTATATCATTATCAAGACGCAGTATTACCTCCTCTTCAGCATGCCTTAAGAATTTATAACCATTTTCTTTTTTTATTTGTTCTAACGAGGACTTAAATTTTTTTTCAATTAGTAAATCAGTATCAATAAAACCAATACCTAGTTGTAAAGATAATGCCTCTCCAATGGTTGATTTTCCACAACCAGCCATTCCTATAAAACATAAACTATTATTATTTTGCATATTCATTCGTTGCTTTAATTAGCTCATGAGTAATTTCTTTCTCAAATGCTGTGTGTCCAGAGGAGGGGGCAATTATTAAGTTAGATTCTGGCCAATTTTTTGATAGCTCCCAAGCTGTGGTTATTGGACAAACAATATCGTACCTGCCTTGAATAATTGTTGTAGGAATATTTCTTATAATATCTATTCCGGATTCAATTAGTTGATTCTCATGTTCTAAAAAACCTTTATTTACGAAATAATGATTTTCTATTAGAGCAAAGGCTAATGCAAAGCTTGGATTAGAAAAGCTATTAGCCATATCTGGGTTATAACTCAAACTGCTTGTTGAGCCTTCCCACCTAGACCAAGCTATAGCTGCAGCTAATTTTTTTTCTGTGTCATCACTTTTAAAAATTTTATGATAAGCAGACATCAAATCATCTCTTTCACTGACATCAATTGGCTCTAAAAACTTTTCCCATGCTTCCGGAAAAATATTACTAGCCCCCTCTTGATAAAACCAATCAAGCTCTTTTTTTCTCAGCATAAAAATTCCCCTGAGAACCATTTCACTTACTGATGTTGGATAAGTTTGAGAATATGCAAGAGATAATGTACTACCCCAGGAACCTCCAAAAACAAGCCAGTTTTCAAATCCAAGTATGTTTTTTAGAGCTTCAATGTCCTCAACAAGATGCCACGTAGTATTTTTCTCAAGACAACCATGGGGTTTACTTCTGCCGCAACCTCTTTGATCAAATATTACAATATGATATTTTTCTGGATTAAAGAATCTTCTTACAGAAGTACTACCTCCTCCGCCAGGGCCTCCATGAAGAAAGACAGCCGGCTTTCCTTCAGGATTTCCGCATTGCTCATAATAAATTTGATGACCATCTCTTTCCATGTACCCGCTATTGAATGGTTCAATTGGAGGATAAAGCGACAAGGTTTTAGACATACTAACTATATTTTTTTTTAAGAGATTTTATTTCATTTGATAGGATAACTGCTTTATCTTTAAAGAATTGCTCATGATTTTTTTCAACAATATCCAAATCATACAAATAATTAATCATTAATCCATGAGACTGTTCCATGCCTTTAGAAGATAAATCTGCATTTAGATTTATTTTATGAAAAATTGCTCCGTTACCTAGATGGAATCTTGCAACGGGATCATTTGGTAGTAGATCTTCTCTATTTGATTCTGTTAAATAAGTAATTGTTTTTTTGATAAGGCTATCATCATCTTGAACCTTATTTAAACAATTTTCATAAACTAAAGGAGCATTATTTTCCATCCATTTCATTAATCCAGGAACTGGGGATAGAGTAACAAATCTGTTAAGACCCTGAATTTCTTGTTTAAGCTTATGAGCTACTTTTTTGATTAAAAAATTACCAAATGAAATTCCAGATAAACCATCCTGACAATTAGATATAGAATAAAAAACTGCCGTATTTATTTCGTCTAAGTTTATTTCTTCTCTATCCATCTTAATAATATTCTGAATTGATGTTGGTATTTCATTGGTAAGAGCAACTTCAACAAATATAAGCGGGTCCTCAGGAACTAGAGGATGAAAAAAGGCAAAACACTGTCTATCACTTGGTGCCAATCTGGATCTTAGGTCTTTCCATGAATTAATTTGATGAACAGCCTCATATTCTATTATTTTTTCAAGAATATTTGCTGGTGTAGACCAATCTACTTTTTCTAATACAAGAAATGAAGGATTAAACCAGTATTTAAATAGCTTAAGCAATCCAGCATCAAGAGGCCTAAGTTGATCGTTGCCTTGTTTTAAAAGCAGTCTGATTCTTTCCCTTAGCTCTATTAGTCTATGAGTTCCATTTGGAGTGGCATTTAATCTTCTAAATAGCTCTATCCATCCTGGCTCAGCAGCATTAGTAAGTTCCTGTAAATTTAGTTGATTTTTATTTATTGAATATTCTTTAGCAGCATTAACAATACCTTTTGTATCAACATCATACTCAGTAAGCAAGTGTTCAAGATATATTATCAAACCCTCATCGTCTTTATCTTCGATTAAATCTAGCAAATGTTCAGCAAATGCAATTGAGGAAACCTCTCCACTTGTTTGCATAACAGAGTTTGTTGCTTGATTTATATCTTTATGAAGAGTACCAAAGCCCTGGGCACGAAATCTGCTTAAGCTAAGACCATTCTTCATAATTGAAGAAATCATATTTTGGAAAAAATGCATAGTTAAACTATACTTTACCACTTTTATATAGCTCAATTTATAAAATAAAGCAGTTATTAACTTTTTGATAGAAAATGAAAAACAAAGACTCTAACTCAAAATATTATATTCATCCTGAGGGATGGAAGTTTGCCTTTATTTTTTTCATATCATCATATCTTTTATCTTTAGTTTATTTGCCAATATCATTTGTAGGGTATTTACTAACAATATTTACATTATGGTTTTTTAGAAATCCAAAAAGAGATACACCTAAAAACCCAAACGCAGTTATTAGCTCAGCTGATGGAAAAGTCTGCTTGATTGATCACGCAATACCTCCTCAAGAAGTTCAGTTTGGAAATAATAAGATGCTTCGCGTTTGTGTATTTATGAATGTTTTTAATGTTCATATAAACAGAAGTCCTATTGAGGGGAAAATAGAAAAAATTATTTACAAAGAAGGTAGTTTTTTTAATGCCAGCTTAGATAAGGCTAGCGAAAAAAATGAAAGAAGCAGTATGGTTATTTCAAATAATGATGGCGTTCAGCTTGTAGTTGTTCAAATTGCTGGATTAATTGCCAGAAGAATTTTGGGTTTTGTTTCTGATAATCAGCATCTTGATCAAGGTGAAAGATACGGGTTAATTAGATTTGGATCAAGAGTCGACATTTATATGCCCTTGGATGCAACTGTAAATTGTAAAGTTGGTGATAGGGTGGTAGCCGGAGAAAGCGTGCTCGCAATCTTAAGTTAAAATCATGAAAACAATTAATCTAAGATCACTGTTGCCAAATCTAATAACACTATCAGGTTTAAGCTTTGGATTGAGCTCAATTAGATTCGCAATTGAAGGAGACTTTAATTTTGCAATAATTTGCATATTATTTGCTGCCGTTTGCGATGCTCTTGACGGTATGCTTGCAAGACATTTAGATAGTGAGTCTGATCTTGGATTTCAATTAGACTCTTTATCAGACTTCTTAAGTTTTGGTATTGCTCCCGGCTTGTTAATGTACATGGCAGTATTTAATCAAAGCAGTATTGGAGCGTTTGCTGCATTAGTCTTTATTATCTTTTCTTGCCTTAGGTTGGCTCTTTTCAATGTTCTTCATGAAAAATCAAAGTCTAAAGAAGTGCAGAAAATTGATTTTTTTACAGGTGTGCCAACTCCAGCTGGAGCTATACTAATCATGCTTCCGTTGACCCATGCATATATTGGGTACGAATGGGCTTATGAAAACCCTAATTTTGTTGCTGGATATATTATCCTTATAAGTGGTTTATTGGTAAGTAAAATTCCAACTTTCTCAATAAAAGGTAGAGATTTTTTTATTCAGTCTAAGCTTCTTTTTTTGATACTGTTTTCTGGATTAGTTTTAAGTATGATTAACTTCCCTTGGCACACACTAAACGTACTTGCATTAATATATTTTTTTACAATCCCTTTATCAATTTTATCCTGGCAAAGACAGAAATTTATTAATAGTTAAAATCTAAATTTTTGAATAAAGTGCATCAATTAGTTGATTCGCAGTTTTATATAAGTTTTTTGTATCATGCATTTTGTTGCATAAAAAAGAGAAACCTATCTTTTTTTCAATATCACCAAATGCCACAGCTCCGCCTATGCCTGCATGGCCATACATTGAACCCATAAATCTTGGCGAAAAATTACCCTTTAAAAGCATCTCACTAGCTAATTCAAATCCAAGACCGAAGGTTATATCAGAACCGAATAAGACTGTGTCAGGGCCTGATGAGTATGGCTGAATACAATATCTAAGGGTCTCAGGATTTATAATTTTATTTCCATTTTCTTTACAATCTGAGCTTAAAATTCCATATAGCTTGGCAAGACCCTCAGAAGTACCATGGCCATTTGCCGATGGAATTTGTGCCATACGCCAATCTGGTGAATTGACGTATTCTTTGTTGTCACCAGCCCTTTTTTGAAAAGCTATTTTGAAGTGACCAGTTTCCATAGATTTTTTTAAGTTTCTTAACTTTTCAGGCAGCATAATATCTGGGACATATTTAATTTTTTCAAAAGGAGGGCTACTATCGCCAAAGTCTTCTAGAACTTGCATATCAGCACAATTATCAAAATCCTCTTCTGATAAACCAATCTTAAAATCTATATTTAATGGCTCAGCAATCTCTTCTCTAAAATAAGTTCCAACATCACGTCCATCAATCCTTCTAATGATTTCACCCACAAGCCATCCATAGGTTATAGCATGATAGCCTTGCATTGATCCCGGTTCTGCAAATGGCTCTTGTTTTGCAAGAATGTCTGCGTAAAGATTCCAGTTTTGCCAACTATCTGAAGGGACTCCATTGTGAAAACCAAAGTTGCAAGCCCTGTGACATAAAAAATCTATAACTTTAGTATTCTCTTTGCCATTACAACCATACTCAGGCCAGTAATCAGAAACCTTTTTATTAACATCAAGTTGACCTCTATCGATTAGCATAGCAATACAAATTGCTGTAACACCCTTTGTGACCGAATAAGTATTAACGATGGTATTTTTATCCCAGGCTTTGTTTTTAGATTTATCTTTGAAGCCGCCATATAGGTCTATTATCATTTCTTTGTTATATGACACCGCAACAGAAGCACCAATCTCATAACCGCACTCAATAGAATCTCTTAGAATATCTTCTATTTCTTTAAATTTGGAATCGCAAAAGCCCTTAACAATACTCATGTTAAATATTTTTATTGATTATTTATCTCCAATAAACAGATTAATATAGACTTTAAAAATTTAAAACAATTAATTGATAAAAATAGTAAACTATTTACATAATGTCTAAAAGTTTCGTTCTATCGTCTGAGATTTTAAATAATAAAATTAATGACCCAAGCTATGAAAAAAAGTTTGTACACAGCCCATCAAATTTTCTTAATGATTTAGATCTTTTTACAAAAGGCCAACCTTTTGATTTATATAAAGAGCTTAGAGAAAATGCCCCAGTATTTTTTCACCCCCCAATGTTGAGTGATCCAGAACCAGGTTATTGGGTTCTCACAAGATACGAAGATATAAAGATGGTCTCAATGAATCCAAGGATTTTTTCATCACAATATTCAACTGGTAACTTATTAACACTTGGTTCAGAAGAAAATAGACATCCAAAATTATTTAAATCTACGATTGATCATATGCTTAATCTTGATGGTGAGATGCATCTAAACTTGAGAAAAGAGCATATGCCTTTTTTCAAGCCGGGCTATGTAGATGAATTACAAAATAAAGTTTCCATGAAAGTTAGTCAATTACTGGATGAGGCAGAGAAGTTAAATGAATTTAATTTAGTTAAAGAAATATCTCAGCAACTGCCAATCTATACTCTGTCTGAAATCTTGGGTATTCCTGAGTCAGATAGACAAAAACTTTTAGAGTGGATGGAATTTTTAGAGTTAGCTCAATATTTTACTCTTGAACAAATTAAGCAAAATGAAGAAGGTATAACTGATACGACACCAGATCCTGCACTTGTTGAAATGTTCGAAAATATGATTGATGAAATGTTTGACTACGGAAGATTTATTCTTAATAAGAAAAAAGAGAAACCAGAAAATGATTTACTAAGCGCAATTGCAAATGCAAAGATTGAAGGAGAGGAGTTATCACAAGAATTTCTTGATGGCTCATGGCTATTAATAGTTTTTGCCGGTAACGATACTACTAGGAATACTATGAGTGGCGGCATTAAATTACTTCACGAAAATCCTGAGCAAAAACAATTAGTTTTAGATGATTTTGAAAGGGTCTCTGGACTAATAAATGAGACTGTTAGATATGTTTCTCCTGTAATCCATATGAGAAGAACTTCTCTTGAGGAAACGGTTATAGGCGAACAAAGAATAGGTCCTTATGAAAAAATTGCATTATGGTATGGGGCTGCAAATAGAGATCCTGAAATTTTTGATGACCCAGATAAATTTAATATCATGAGAAGCAATGCTGAGAAACATCTTGCATTTGGAATTGGAAGACACACCTGTCTCGGCAAGCCTGTAGCTTTAATGCAATTAAGAGAGTTTTATTCACAGTTTTTATCAAGATTTCCAGACTATCAATTAACCGGGGACTGGAAAGTTGCACCAAATAATTTTGTTCATGCGATTCAAGAAATACCTATAAGGCTTAAAAAGTAGACATTTTTAATCTAATAAAATTGTAGTAATATACCCCCATGGGTATATACCGCTATATTTTATTTTTTATTCTAGCTTCAACAAATATTGAGGCCAGGCCTATCTCATATTCAGGCGGATCAACATTAATGATGTTTTCAGATAATATGAAAGATTCTCTTTATTACCATTATTCCCCATCATATAAATATTCTGTAGGAATTGAAAATCTTAAAGACAAGAATTTAAGAGATGATTATTCCTATTTAAGATTTACGTATTTAATAAATAGAAAGAATAATACTCATTCTCAAAGAAACTTATATTTTCAGTCAGGGCTAAGTAATAAAAGTAGTAATCATTTCTTCTATGGAATACATGGTGATTGGGAGACTAGGAGATGGTTTTTGGGTTTTGATACTAAGAAAGTAGAAAACAGAGTAAAAAGCTATAAACAAAACCACTTACAAATAGGTTTTGCTCCTTATCTTGGAGAATATGGAGATATACATACTTGGTTAATGCTAAAGACAAAAAAAACTTCAATAAAAGATAAAAGGTCTTCATATCCAGTTTTAAAATTTTTTAAAGGTAATACTCTTTTAGAGTTTGGTTACAACAACAAGACTGAGTGGGATATTCATCTCATGTATAGGTTTTAGGAGAAATTATTATGAAATTACTTATGACTACATTATTTATTGTTTCATCATGGGCAATGGCCTCAGAGCCTCATAATCACGATGGTCATTCGGATATGGTGCATCACTCACATGAAGGGCATCTACACAATGTATTAGTTGATGGCGAGAGGCTTGAAGTAAATCCTGACAGGTTTGATAAATTTGTTTCAAATCTATCCAATGCTCAAGTTGCTGTTATTAGTGTAAAAGGAATGGTGTGCGACTTTTGCGCGAGAGGCATTGAAAAAACATTCCAAAAAGATAAGTTAGTTAAAAAAATAGATGTAGATTTAGCACAAGGCAAAGTGTTGCTTGCCTATGATAAAGATATTCAAATTGTATTTGAGGATATACAAAATAAAATACTAGCTAATGGTATAAATGCTATAAAAATGCAGATTTTAGTAATATAACTTTAAGTAAATGGATGATAAAACCACAAATTTCATTTCACTCTTTGCTTCGTCATCAACCTTAATATGTTGTGCATTGCCAGCAATATTTGTTGTGCTAGGAGCAGGGGCATCTTTTGCAAGTTTGATAACTGTATTTCCCTTTTTGATAACACTATCCCAATATAAGCTATACATAACATTGTTTGCTTTAATAATGCTAGTGTTAGCAGGCTATATAAATTATAAAACTTTCTATATGCCTTGCCCCGTTGATCCAGAACTAGGTAAGCTTTGTATGAAAACAAGAAAAAGATCAAGATACATATATTATCTTTCCTTGTTACTATTTATATTTGCAACAATTTTTACATATATCATCCCGAGGTTAATATGAGTCACCCATGTCATAAAGAACAAATTCCAAGTATTAAAAGAATAGAAGGTCAGGTTAAAGGCATTTTAAAAATGGTTGAAGATGAAAAATACTGCATAGATATACTCAATCAATTAAAAGCTGTGAAAAATGCTATCTCAACCGTAGAGGGGAAAATACTTAAAAATCATCTTCAAGCATGCGTAAAGGATGCTTTGACAGACAGTAATAATTTTGATGATAAAGTTGATGAACTGTTAAAAACTCTTAAGAGATAGAAACTATATAGATTAATGGTGCCCAGAGGTGGGATCGAACCACCGACACAAGGATTTTCAGTCCTTTGCTCTACCAACTGAGCTATCTGGGCAATAAATGAAAGAGGATTATAGAAAAGATTCCATCCAATGTCATTAAGATTAAATTTTTAATTAATTAGCTTCGAACCTTTTTATTTTCTGGATCATAAAGCGACCCTTTTCCAACTATCTTAACCGTAATAGGATAAACACCATCACCATCTTCGTTAAAGTATTCTATGGCTAGCTTTTGACCTTCTTTTGCAAGCTCAGTAGGCAAATAACCCATAACAACAAACTCTTTTATAGAAGGGCAATATGACATTCCAGTGGTGTATGATCTCCTTCCTTTGCTATCCACTGGAACTTCTCCAGTACTTGGGTCAATGATTGGAGAGATTCCAACAGGATATCTTGGAACCCCAGATACGTTGAGGTCATCCACAGTCATGGTGCACAAAATTGCGCATGGGTCCTCTTCTCTGTGTTTTAAATGAGAAGCTTTTCCATGAAAATCTGCTTCTTTAACAAGAGGTCTTTGAATAGCTGCCTCACATGCATTGTATTCAGTTTCTAGATCAGCGCCTTGAAGCCTGAAACTTTTTTCAAGACGTCTACTGTTAGCATAAGTTTCTATTCCAACAGGAATTACTCCAACTTCGAGTAATGAATCATATAATGCTAAGCCTTCGTCGCTATTATTGTTGAGATATATTTCCCAACCGCTTTCACCCACATAGGATATTCTTGCAGCCCAGACATCAATAGTCTTTCCGCCCGATAAATTAAGGGTTAAATTTTTTGCTGTTACAAATGGAAAATTTTCTAAGCTAATTTTATCTGCATCAACAAAATTACCTAATGCTTCTTCAGCTTTTGGACCCCACAAACCAAGAGTTGCTATATCATGAGTTCTAATTGTGATTTCACAATCAAGATCATTATCGTCCCTATAATTACGCAATGTAACCCAATCTCTGTTTCCATCAGCACCACCGGTTACAACCCTATATTTAGTATCACCAAGTCTTGAGATAGTTAAATCAGCATGCACGCCACCATCTTCATCAAGAAAATTTGTGTATATAACTTTTCCAATAGGAGTATTGCCACCAACTTTTGCTACTGAAAGATATTCGAGCATTTTTTCTGCATCTGGACCTTCAATATCCATGATTGGAAAATGAGAAAGGTTTATCATTCCAACAGAATCACTCATGGCAAGATGCTCAGCATTTGCAAGCTCATACGGTACATGACGACTATCCCATTCATTTTCTCTAACGGGAATATCTTTTAAATAATCTTGAAGTTTTTCTCTATTGCTTTCATATGCAAATGCTCGTTCCCAGCGAGCCACTTCATTATCAAAATATCCACCAAGCTCTTTTTCTCTTTTATAAAAAGGGCTTACAAACTTTTCTCTTTCAGAGATATAAGGTTCTCTAGGATGAACAGCAGGAGTGTAAATGGTCTGAGAGTTTTCAAAAGCTCTAGATTTAACAAATTCTTTTTCTTTTTGCTCTGGGTATAGTCGTGAAATATCAAATGAATGCATATCAACTTGCGTTTTACCATTTACCATCAGTTCTGCGCATAATCTTGCACATCCAGGACCATCTTTGACCCAAACGGCTTCACATAACCAAAATCCTCTTACTTCAGGACTTTCCCCTATAAGTGAACCGGCATCGGTAGTCACAGACAACAATCCATTAAATGAACTTCTTTCATCCCAACCAAGCTCATTTAATATTGGGGTTGTTTCAAAAGCTTTTTCTAGAGGTTCAGCTATTTCTTCCAAATCTAGATATCGCATCGAATCTGAGCCCATCGTTTTCTCTGGATTACCTATATCTTCAGGATCAACTAGACGCGGTTCTTTGTCTTCATAGAAACCCCACTCAAGCATTCCGCCATGAAGTCTTCCAGTATCTCTAACGTATGCTGAGTTGCCCTGATCGCGAAGAAGAGGGTACACAAGAAAATCTTCAGCGCCTTGAGCTTCTGGAAGTGGTCCAAAAAATAATAAGGGATGCTCCAACGGCATTAATGGAACTGGAACCCCAGCTTTTTTACCCATCAAAGGCCCCCATATGCCTGAGCAAATTACGACTTTATCTGCTTTTATAAATCCTTTATCCGTATGAACTCCAGTAACACGCCCATTCTCAACTTCAAAATCTATGGCTGGTGTGTCCGTAAATGTTTTCAATGCACCTTTATCTTTTGCATGTTCTACAGCAAAACTTACAACATCTTGAGATCTAGGAATCACCAAACCTGCATCCGGATCCCACATTGCACCCATTAAAGACTCTTCATCTAATAATGGAAATTTTTCTTTAGCTTCAGCTGCTGAAATAAGTCTTACATTGGTTCCAAACGCCTTTCCAGAGCCAACCTTTCTTTTTAATTCTTCCCATCTAGCATCATCACCTTTTCGGCAAATTTCTAAGCCGCCTTTCTTTAAGAAAAAGCCATTATCTTCATAAAATTTTCGACTAAATGCAGTGGTCCAACAGCCTAATTTGTCATGAGTAGTGTTATACACAAAATCAGAAGCATGAGCTGTTGATGCAATATCTGATGGTATTACGCTGGATTTTTCTAATCCTACTATATTTTTTTGCCCCAATTCAGATAGCCAATATGCAATCATTGAGCCAACAATGCCGCCTACACCAACGATGACTACATCTGCTTCTGATGGAAATTTTGAGTTTGTATTTTCAGTCATGCTTAAATTTAACTCTAATTTTTTATTTTGTAAATTAGAATTTTTACATGAAAAAAACAAAAATTTTAAGATAGGTACAGGCTTATTTGTGTTGTCTTTTTAGAAGCTTATATTCTTTAATCTAACGCCTTAAAACCAGACGCTTTTTCATAGTCTTCATTGTTAAAAAATTTATCCATTTGCTCAATTAACCACTTTCTATTTTCGGGATCAGACATATCTAAGTGTTTTTCATTTATCAAAGTTGTTTGGTGAGACTTCCATTTATCCCAGGCTTCTTGAGAAACACTACTTTGTATCTCCACTCCCTTTGGCCCAGGCATAGGAGGTACAGATAAAGCAATCATTTCCTTCTGATATTTTTTACAAAAAACTTTCTTAGTCATAATTTTTCTATTATAGACTTAATGGGCTTTGGCATACCGAATTTATCAATATTACTTTTATTAACCCATTTATATTTTTCATTAGTTTTTAACTTAAAGACCTTTTCGTACTCATAAATATTTATTTTTATATCCAAATTAAGATGAGATAGCTTATGTTTGATATTAATCTCTTCTATAGTTTCAATATCATCTTTCCATGGCAAGGGGTGGTTAGGATCTAATTCAAGCGGTGTCCATAAACCCTCCCAGAATGATTCTTCTAATTTTTTAAATAATAAAAATGAACAGTTACTTCTTGCTAGTACAAAATTTATTTTTTTGGTTGGGTTTTGTTTTTTTGTTTCTTTCTTGCTTTTTATGACTTTGAAGGCGCTTTTACAATCATCTTGCAAAGGACAGACACCACAATTTGGTTTAGAGTTATGACAAATCGTTGCACCTAAATCCATTATTCCTTGGGTATATGAAAAAATATTTTTTCTTGGAGTATGTTTATTAGATAAACCCCATAATTTTTTATTTGATTTATGAGTTGAATCATTATCAACTGATTCATATCTTGAAATAACCCTCTTCACATTAGCATCCAGTATGGGATATGGAATTTGATATGCTATAGACATTATTGCTCCAGCTGTTGATTCACCAATTCCTGGAAGCCTGACAATATCATCAAATGATTTTGGGAATCTATTTTTAAAATCACTTAAGATAATCTCTTTTGCCTTGTATATATTAATTGCTCTTCTATAAAATCCTAACCCGGTCCACAAAGCTAATATTTCTTCTTCATTGGCTGAAGAAAGTGCTTTGAGGTTCGGGTATCTACTAATAAATTTTTTATAGAAAGGAATTACAGTTTTTACTTGAGTTTGTTGTAACATAATTTCTGAAATCCAAACTCTATAAGCAGTTACATTTTTTCTCCAAGGAAGATTGCTCCTACCGTTTTTTAAATACCACTTAACTATTTGTTTTGATAATTGAGAATCTTGATCACAATTCTTTTTCATAGAGATTTGTTTTTTTATCTACCATGCCATCTGAGGTGAATTCATATTGAATAGGAGCACCAGTAGGTATTTCAAGTTTAACAATATCTTCAGATGAAATAGAATCTAGTTTCATTATTAATGCTCTGAGAGAATTTCCATGAGCTGCAATCAATATGCTTGAACCACATATAACCTTTGGCATAATTTCAGTTTCAAAATATGGAAGTACTCTATCAGCTGTATCTTTGAGACTTTCTCCGTCCGGAGGTGGTATATCAAACGACCTTCTCCATATATGAACTTGTTCTTCTCCCCATTTTTTCCTTGCATCATCTTTATTTAAGCCCGCTAGACTTCCGTAATGTCTTTCGTTTAGAGCTTCATTTTTTATTATTGGTATTTCTTTATGATTTAAAATTCCAAGGATAATATCTCCAGTCTTTTGAGCTCTTGAAAGCATAGATGTATACATAGCATCAAATTCAATGTTTTGTTCTAAGATTAATTTACCTGCATTTTTTGCTTCTGAAACCCCTTGATCAGTAAGCCCTGGATCTTTCCATCCTGTAAAAAGATTTTGTGCATTCCATTCGCTTTGACCGTGCCTTACCAATATTAAATTTCTAGATTTCATTTTTAATTTTGTAATACTTTTATGCCATTTTAATAGATAATACACGCATGGATACGTTTATTTTATTTCTAATTGAACATTATTATTATTCTGCTCCACTTCTTGTAGCTATAGTTTTATTAATAAGATCTAGCGCTAAAAAGGGCGGAAAGAAAATTACTGCTCAAGATTTAATAAATCTAATGAATCAGGATAAAGTAAAACTGATTGATTTAAGACTTGCTGCTGATTTTGATGACGGTCATATTACTGGCTCTATTAATATTCCTTTTGCTAATCTTGATGATAGAGCCCATGAAATAAAACAAAATGAAGACATATCTTTGGTCTTAATTTGCGAGACCGGCAGCCAGTCAGCAAATGCTGGCGAAAAGCTCCAAAATTTAGGACACAAGGATACTTTAATTTTATCAGGGGGAATTAATAATTGGAGAATGGATAATCTGCCTCTAGTTTAGATTCCAAGTTCTTTCATTTTTTTTGCCAGAGTATTCCTTCCAAGACCTAAGAGAATAGCAGCCTCATTTTTTTTACCATTACTTTTTTCTAAGGCAGCTTTAACTATAATTTTTTCTATTTTTGGATTCACAATATCTAGCAGATCTTTGTCTATAGACGTTGCAACATTTGTAACCCAATTATTAAAACCTTCTTCCCAAGAAGAAGATGGAATCTCAGCAATTTCATGATCTTTAATTTCTTCAGGTAAGTCTTCAACTTTTACATTTTGAGTTGGCGTCATTAAGGCTAACCAATAACATGTGTTTTCTAACTGTCTGACATTGCCGGGCCAGTCATACTTTGTTATGGCATTCATAACTTCTTTTGATAAGACCCTTAAATCTTCACCTAAGGAATCAGAATGATTTTTTAAGAAATATTTGGTTAAAACATCTATATCTTCCTTTCTATCTCTTAAAGGAGGAACGTTAATTTTTATAACATTTAATCTATAAAACAAATCTTCTCTAAATGATTTTTGAGAAACCAAGTTATTAAGGTTTTGATGAGTAGCTGCAATAATTCGAACATCAACTTTTATTGGTTTGTCTCCACCAACTCTATAGAATTCTTTATTAGACAATACTCTCAATAACCTAGTTTGAGAGTCTAGTGGCATATCACCAATTTCATCCAGAAAAAGTGTTCCACCATTTGCTTGCTCAAATCTACCTATGCGCCTGTCAACGGCTCCAGTGAAAGCTCCCTTTTCATGACCAAATAGTTCAGATTCAACAAGCTCTTTAGGAATATCAGCCATATTAAGAGCAATAAATGGCATGTCATGTCTTGGACTATTTTTATGTAGTGATTTTGCAATTAGCTCTTTACCAGTTCCTGATTCACCTTGAACCAATACGGTTGCTGTTGTTGTTGATAGCTTGCCTATCGCTCTAAAAACAGCCTGCATTGAAGCTGATTCTCCAATAATATCTGTTTTAGGTTTTGACTTAAGCCCTTTAGTCTTTGGTTTATCTTCAAGAGCTCTGTTTATAATCTGAATAGCATCATCAAGATCAAACGGCTTTGGCATATATTCAAATGCACCCCCGCCATATGAATCAACTGCGGCTTGCATATCGGTAAATGCAGTCATAATTATGACTGGGATATCTTCGTAATTATCATTAATATGCTTGAGTAAATCATAACCAAGCATGCCTGGCATCTGGACATCTGTAAGAATTAAATCAGGCTTGTCATTTTTTAATTCATTGACCACATCATCACCGGATGAAAAAGTTTTAACATCAAAGCCTGACGAGCTAAGACTTTCTTCTAAGATTATCCTAATTGCGTTGTCATCATCAGATACCCAAATTTTATGCACTTTTTACTTCCTCGCTTAAAGATTCAATATTAATAGGAACTAAGATTGAGAAAGTTGTACCACTTAGCTCACTTTTGAAAGATATCGCTCCTCCATGAATTCTAATAATATCTTGAGAGATAGAAAGACCAAGCCCAGATCCACTTTCTTTTGATGAAACCATAGGAAAGAAAATTTGCTCTTGGATGTCCTGTGGAATTCCTGGCCCATTATCAATAATACTTACTTCACATAGAGTCGAATGAATAACCCCGTTGATAGGCTGACTATATGTAACCCTTGATTTAATAGTTATCAGAGGGTCTTCAGTTAAAGTTAATGCCTGTTGAGCATTCTTAAAAATATTAAGAACGGCTTGTATAAAAAGATCTTCATCTCCATATACCTCAGGTATGCTTGGGTCGTAATCTCTTTGGATTTTTAAATTTTTATATTCATCTGCTTGCGATAAAGCAAATACTTTTTCAAGCGCAGAATGAATGTTAAATAATTCAAGTTTTGGTTTTTTTGGAGGTGTGAGTATTTTTGTCACAATATTATTTAATCTTTCTGTTTCATTGATAATGATATCTAGAAACTTTTTCGAAAAATCATCACTTAGCTTATTCATCAAGATTTGTGCACTACCCTTTATACCAGATAATGGGTTCTTGACTTCATGCGCCAATGTTCTAGCTAAGTTTGCAGCTATTTTTTGAGTAGAAAAGACCTTTGATGAATCAATAATTTTGTGTAAATTGTCGACACATAAAACTTCTAAAATTAATAATTTATCTGATTCGGACCAATTTACAGTTAGATCTACAATTCTATGTTTCTCATTGTCTTTTTCTAGTTTGAAATCTCTTTTGATGATTGTATTTCCAGTATTAATACAGTCATCTATTAATTGCTTTAATTCAGTATTAGTTTGAAATGAAAACTGAGAATTTATATCAGTATGTTCATCTGATATTTTCCAGTTATTTGTAATTGCTGAATCGTTTATCCAAACAACTTTCAAATCTTTATCAAGAACGACAATCTCTGAGGTGATTTGATTTAGTATGATTTGATTAAATATTTCAGGATTGTTCATTCGGTGAATCGACTCCTTTTGCAAGGAGTCGATATATTTAGCGGGATTACTTGGTTAATGTTCCCACAATGTGTGCCAAAATTTTATAAGGATCAGCATTAGAAGCAGGCCTTCTATCTTCTAAGTAACCGTTCCAATTGTGCTCAACAGTGTACACAGGGATTCTGATACTCGCGCCTCTGTCACTTACACCATATGAGAAGGTATCAATACTTTGAGTTTCATGAAGACCTGTAAGTCTCATATCGTTATCTGATCCATAAGATGCGATACCTTCTGCATGAACTTCACCAAGTTTGTCACAGTATGAGTTGAATAGTTCCTCAGAACCATCAGTTCTCATTGCTTCATTTGAGAAGTTTGTATGCATACCGGAGCCATTCCAATCACCTGTTTTAGGTTTAGGATGGATGTTTACACCAACGCCAAACTCTTCAGCTATCTTGAATAATAAATACCTACTAACCCATAGATCATCAGCAGCTTTAATACCCTTACCAAAACACTGGTATTCCCATTGCCCAAGAGCAACCTCTGCATTTGTACCAGTAAGCGTAATACCTAGATCAAGACATGCTTGTAGATGTGCGTCAGAAATTTCTCTTCCAACAACATTACCGGCACCAACACCACAATAATACTCTCCTTGAGGTCTGCTTGGTGTTCCATTTTCCCATCCAAGAGGCTCGCCTGTCTCAGGGTCTGTAAAAAAGAATTCTTGTTCAAAACCGAACCACCATTCATCAGTAACAACTTCAGCTGCTGCTGCTCTGTAATTAGATGGGTGAGTAGTGTGTTCAGCTGTTTGCACTTCAGTCATGACGATGTCATGCCCATTTGGGTTAGCATATGTCTGAACGGGTAAAAGTAAGCAATCAGAGCTACCACCCTCTGCTTGTTGTGTAGACGATCCATCAAAAGACCAATCTGGAGGTGTATCAGCTTCTGTAGCTTTCACCTTACTTCTCATATTGGCTTCAGGTTTATAACCATCTAGCCATATGTATTCATAAGTTTTATATTCTGCCATTATATCTCCTAATAAAATTTTATTTAGCTACATTTAATAAAGCAATTTACATGCCATTATTATTTGAACTATATGCACAATATTTGAACTATTTATGCGCTATTTTAGTGCATTATTACTTATAATGCATTAAATTAATGCAATTAATTTAGATTAAAAAAATCTTTGATTTTTATAAATTTTTCTTTGATAGATGTATATGAGTGATTTCCACCATAAAATATATCTATACATGAGCCGCTGAAATAACTAGCAGATTCAGCATAGTTGAGAATTTCATCACCAGATTCTAATAGTATTAAATTGTTTTTCGGTTCTAAAATTTTCTTATGATGAAGACTTCTAATATAAGAAATATCATCTTTTGAAATAGTAAATTTATTTCCAGTAGCATAATTTTCATTTTTACCAAGATGAATCTCAAAATCCTTCAGAGGAGCTATCGCTGGGTTAATTAATACTGACTTAGATTTATAAAGTTGTGCAAAATAAAGAGCATAGTAACCTCCTAATGAGCTACCCATATATAAAATATTTGGGTTATTTTTATTAATTAGGTTTTCTATTTGTTTATGCGCTTCTTTAAAATCGTCTTCTAGGTCGGGAATTATAATCTTTGTTTGAGATGTCTTATTTTCTATAAATTTCTTAAACTCTTGAGCCTTACCAGAATCACTTGAAGACTTAAATCCATGGAAATAAAGAATAGTACTAGACATTATTTAATAAATTACTAATTTGCTCCTTACCTGAAATACCTGAAATAAAAATACTTTCTAACCATTCTGTTAAAAATTGATTTTGTTGAAGCTTTTCATCAGATGATTGTCTTTTTGATTGATTGATAAAAAAAGGAAGAGGCTTTTCACCTTGATAAGATATAACTTCTGCTAGTCTTGCATCTAAGCTAATTTGAATCCTTAGTATAAAGTTGCTGTGAATATTTTTTTTATCACCACTCTGTTTAGCTTCAAGAATTATTGTGTGCTTGGTTTTACTTAATACAAGAAAATTAATCTTCAGAGAAGATTGATTTGGGTTAATAGATTCAAAAAAAACCTCATCTAATAAGTAATTATTTAATAATTTTTTAAGCCTAATGAAATTTGCTTCACATACTGTTAGATGATGAGAAGTTGCAGGCAATGTTTTTAACATATCTAAATTCTATATTCTTTTTTTATAGGTGTATATTCACTACAAGCTGCTAAATATTTTTTTATGCTTACTTTTTCTTCTTTGCAAAAAGATTCAATTGCTTTTCTAAAATCTTCTTTTAAAACATAATGATATGAAATAGAGGCTCTAGGCTCAAAACCTCTTCTGATTTTATGTTCTCCTTGAACACCAGGATCAAAAAAGCTAATGCCATTTTTTATGCAGTATTCAATCCCCTGATAATAGCAACATTCAAAATGCAAGCTATCTTTATTTACTGATGAGCCCCAATGTCTCCCATAAAGAGTATCTTTATTTTGAAAGCATAGCGATCCAGCAATTTTATTTCCTTTAAGTTCAGCAAAAAAAATAACAGGACACAGAGAATCTTTGTACTTGTGAACTAAATTAAAAAAATCAAAATTTAGATAGGGTGCCTGCATTCGTTCATGATAAGTAGATTTGTAAAATTCATAAAAAACAAGCCAATCATCCAATGTGATATTGGTATTATCTTTTATTGAGAAGCTAATTCCTGAATCATAAATTTTTTTCCTTTCGGATTTAATATTTTTTCTTTGTCTTGAAGTAAAAATTTTAAGAAAGTCTTCAAAGTTTTTATATTCTTTATTGTTCCAGACAAATCTGTAACCACTTCGCTCTATAAAGTTTTTTTCAATAAGCATTTTAGAGAGATCATTATTTGGAAATAGAATGTGCCATGTTTCCACATTATTTTTTTTCATGTAATCAATTACTGGTTCAGTAAAATTCTCAATGCCAATAGATTTAGAGGCTATGAATTTTCTTGTCTCGCAAGGAGTGAAGGGGATTGCGCTAAGTAATTTTGGATAATACGCTCTGTTAGCCCTTCTTAATGCATAAGACCATTGATGATCAAAAACAAATTCTCCATGGCTATTATTTTTTTTATATATCGGAAGAAAGCCTGAAAGATTTTCTTTTTCAGAAAGGGCTAAGTGAAATGTTTCCCAACCATTATTCATATGAACAGATTTACTTTTTTCTAATGCATATAAATATTCATATGACATAAAGGGCTTATCTGCTTCATTAATAATTTCATTAAGGTTTGCTGATGAAATTTCAGACAAACTTTTTATAAATTTATTTTTCACTTTAGGACTTCTAAATTAGAAATATTTCGGCTGCAAAACCAATCGTGGCCAACATCCCAACCCAATGATTAGTTTTGAATGCCTTTAAGTATTTCCTTTCATCCACAAGACTGTATTGGTATAGAAAAATGCATAGCAAAATAAATAATACTGCTAAAAATAAAAGTGAAAATTGATTTACATAAAATATTAATAAAAGAGAGAAATAAAATAATAAATGAAGTATTTTGCTAATTATTATTGCTTTATTCTCCCATAATATTGGTGTTGAGTTAATTCCAATAACCCGATCATCATTAACATCTTCTAATGCATAAATAGTATCAAAACTTATGATCCATAAAATTGTTCCCAAAAACATTAGAAATATTGATAGTGAGAAGTTAGTTGATACAAGGCTATAAGATATAAGAGTCCCTGATCCAAAGGTTATGCCCAAAAAAAATTGAGGTGCTTTTAAAAATCTTTTTGTCATAGGATACATGAGAATAAACACTGCAATAACCATTGAAATCTGAACAGTTATCTTTGGCACAAACATCAAAAGTCCCAAACAAGAAGATGCTAATATAGAGAAAAATATCCATGCGCCCTTGAGGCTTAGCTCGCCTTTGGCAATGGGTCTATCTTTTGTTCTTGAGACTAATTTATCAAATTTATAATCACTTATATCGTTAATAACGCAGCCACATGATCTAACTAAAATCGAACCAATAAGTACTATAAAAAAATCTTTTAACTCATAGATGCCTGAATTGCTTATGCCAAGCATAAGGCCAATTAGAGAAGGCCACAATAAAAGATATATGCCCACAGGCTTATCTAACCTAGCAAGCCTTAAATAAATCATTAATTTACTAATCATCTGTATCTATTAAAAAAATTTCCATCACTGAGAATTTATAGCCTTTAACTAAATATTTTACTTTTCTGCCCCAATACACGTTTGAAGTGTTTTCAAATAAAGCATAAACGACTTTATCTTTAGTAAAAATATCTTTCTCAAAGAGAATATCACCAAGGGGTTTATTTCCAAGATTTCCTAGTTGCTCCAATCCGTTTGAAATTGTTTCAACAGGGATTATTGTTTGAGCAAAAACTATTGGCTCATCATTGCAAAAAAGAATAACTTCTCTTAACTTTATTTCATTAGATGTACAGTCGATAAAGTCTTTATCTTCTTGTTCTATAAAAGATAATT
>CACEDQ010000001.1 GCA_902558375.1 uncultured SAR86 cluster bacterium | reverse complement strand
TATTTCTTCAGTTGACTCAGTTAGATTATCTTCATCCCCATCTTCAGAAGTATCTATTTCCCCTGTTGGTGTTTCGAAAACCTCTATCTCTACAAAAGGCATTCCTTGTTTGACCATATCACCAACGTTAATGAGGATATTTTTAACCTCTCCATTAACCGAAGCAGGTATTTCCATCGCTGCTTTGTCAGTTTCAAGAATCATAATTGAATCTTCCGACTCAACTTTTTGACCTACCTCTACACAAACCTCAATTACCTCAACCTCATCAACATCACCAAGGTCAGGAATATTAATTTGGTTAATAGTGGACATTAAACTTCCCAAGGATTTGGTTTTAATGGGTCAACCTCAATATCATCATAAATCCTCTTGAGTTGTGTTTTATCCATTAATTTATTTTTGTGAAGGGTATATGCAGCTGCTCGAACTATGCTATTAGCATCAATCTCAAAAAACTCTCTTAAGCTTTCTCGTGAATCACTTCTACCAAAGCCATCTGTACCTAAAACTGTGTAATCAGACTTAACATAAGGTCGAATTTGTTCTGCATATGATCTCATATAGTCAGTTGATGCAACAACAGGAATTAGATTATCCTCAAAACACTCTTCAACATATGTTTTTTGTTCTTTTTTGGTTGGATTTAACTGATTGTTTCTTTCAATCTCCATCCCATCTTTACGAAGTAAGTTGAAGCTTGTAACACTCCATACTTCAGATTCAATACCGTAATTACTTAGCAACTCTTTTGCTTTAATAGATTCATTAAGGATAGAACCTGAACCAAGAAGTCTTATAACTGGTTTTTTTGCAGGTAATAATTTATACATACCTTTAATAATTCCCTCTTCAGCTCCTTTTGGCATTGGCGGGTGCTCATAGTTTTCATTCATTGTTGTGATGTAATAAAAATAATTTTTTTGTTCAACATACATTTTTTGAATGCCATCTTTAATAATCACTGCAATTTCATATGAAAAAGTAGGATCGTAAGATAAACAATTAGGAATAGTTGATGAAAGGATATGACTATGTCCATCCTGATGTTGCAGCCCTTCACCATTAAGTGTTGTTCTACCAGATGTTGCGCCAATTAAGAAACCTTTTGCCTGAGAATCTCCAGCTGCCCATGCCAAATCATGAATTCTTTGAAATCCAAACATTGAATAAAATAAATAAAATGGAATCATTGGAAAGTCATAATTTGTGTAAGCTGTTGCCAAAGCAGTCCATGCAGAAAATGCTCCAGCTTCAGTAATACCCTCCTCAAGCATCACGCCTTCCTTAGATTCCTTATACCACATCACCTTATCTGCATCTTCAGGCTCATAATTTTGACCAGCAGATGAATAAATACCTACTTGTCTGAATAATGCCTCCATACCAAAAGTTCTAGCTTCATCAGGAACAATTGGGACGATTCTTTTACCTAATTCTTTATCTTTTAATAAATCTGTTATAACTCTGACAGTCGCCATTGTGGTTGAAATAGTTCTTCCTTCTGAACCCTGATAAAGTTTTGAAAATAACTTGTCATCTGGCAATTTTAAAACTTTAGAGTCTTTCCTTCTTCTAGGAATAGGTCCGCCAAGCTTAGCTCTAGTTTTCTTAAGATACTGCATTTCAGGTGAATCTTCAGGCGGTCTTACATACGGTATTTGTTCAATATCTTCATCTGTAACAGGTATATTAAATTTATCTCTGAATGCTTTGATATTATCCAATGATAATTTTTTAACTTGATGAGTTGTATTATCAGCCTCTCTTGAACCAACTCCATAACCTTTTGTTGTAAGAGCTAAAATTACTGTTGGAGCTCCTGATGAATTTACAGCTTTATGATAAGCAGCATAGACTTTATAAGGATCGTGACCTCCTCTGTTTAGTCTATATATATCTTCGTCAGTCAAATCTTCAACAATTTTCAATACATCAGGATCTTTTGCAAAGAAATTTTCTCTAGTGTAAGCACCACCTTTTGCTTTAAAGTTTTGCATTTCCCCATCAAGCACTGCATCCATAATATCTTGTAGCTTGCCTTCTTTATCTTTTGCCATTATTGGGTCCCATTTTCTACCCCAGACAACTTTTATAACATTCCACCCTGCGCCTCTAAATGATCCCTCTAATTCTTGAATAATTTTTCCATTTCCTCTTACGGGACCATCTAGTCTCTGTAAATTACAATTAATTACAAAAATTAAGTTCTCAAGACTTTCTCTTCCCGCAAGCGCAATAGCACCTTTTGATTCAGGTTCATCCATTTCACCATCACCACAGAAAACCCATACTTTTCTATCATTTCTTGGAACAAGTCCTCTTGCTGACATATATCTCATGATATGAGCTTGATAAATACCCATAATTGGGCCTAATCCCATTGATACTGTTGGAAATTGCCAATAGTCTGGCATTAACCATGGGTGAGGATATGATGAAAGCCCTGGTTTCTTAACTTCCCTTCTAAAATTATCTAGGTCCTCTTCATGCAAATAACCTTCAAGAAAAGATCTTGCATAGATACCAGGAGAAGAGTGTCCTTGATAATAAATTAAATCTTCAAGCTGGCCTTCAGAACCTCTAAAAAAGTAATTAAAGCCTACATCATATAACGTAGCAGCAGATGAAAATGTTGATATATGACCACCCAAATCATCATCATTTTTATTTGCTCTTAAAACTAAAGCTAAAGCATTCCACCTAATAAGTGACCTAATTCTTCTTTCCATAAACAAATCACCAGGCATTTGAGCCTCGTCTTTAACAGGAATAGAATTTCTAAAGGGTGTTGTTAAATTATATGTAGGTATTGCGCCTTCTTCATTTAGTCTTTTAGCAAGTTTTGTCATCAAAAAAGATGCTCTCTCGATGCCTTCTTCTTCAATAACGCTATTTATTGCATCTAACCATTCACTAGTTTCAATTGGATCTTTGTCTTCTGGATTCATATTTTTACTTTAAATGTAGTTATAATTTTACTAGAGATTATGTTAAAAATATACAATATCATGTATTTATCTGTAATATTGTAAATAAATTACAAATATATATAATTAAGAAATGATTCTAGATACGTTAGTCAATGGTGAGATTAAATTAAGTAAATCTGAAAAATGGATTGCGTTATCTGTTTTAAATAATCCTACTAAGGTAATTAATCAGTCAATTACATCGCTAGCCGAAGAAGCTGGTGTAAGCCTTCCAACAGTTAATAGGTTTTGTAAAAAACTTGGATTTGATGGTTACCCTGCTTTTAAAATACAAATTGCTCAAGAAATTACTAACACTAATGAGCTACTTGATAGATTTAATGTTGATAAAGACACTCCTGAAGTTGTAAAAAGAGTCATGAGTGATATTCAATCAACTATTGTTAATGTAGGACAAAATTTAAATCCAGAATCAATAGACAAAGCAACAGATTTATTAGCTAATGCAAAAAGTATTACATTTTTTGGTTTGGGTGGGTCTGGGCCTGTTGCTCTTGATGCTCAGCATAAATTCTTTAGATTTGGTGTCCCTGTAGTTGCCCACACTGATTACATTAATCAAAGAATGATAGTGTCAATGATGAAAGAAGGAGATTTATTAGTATCCATATCTTTTACTGGAAGAACTGCTGAAATAGTTGAAACTGCCAAGATAGCTAAAAAAAATGGAGTTAAGACTATTGCTTTGACATCAGAAGACTCTCCCTTAGCAAGACTTTCAGATGTTGTCCTTCATATACATACTCATCTTGAAAATAATCTTCACATACCAATGACTTCCAGATTGGCACACCTAGCAATTATTGATATTTTATCCGCTACAGTACAAGCTCGATTTGGTAAAGTATTTGATAATAGAAAAGATGAAGTCATAAAAAATATAGAAAAAACAAGAGTTTAATTTTTTCTACTTTTTATCTATTAAGATTATTGAGCAGCAAAGCTCTAATTTTTTTAGCTAAATTGTCATCTATATTTCCAACCGCGCCATGAATATCTTTTGGAATATGATCAAAATTATTATTCTCATAATCAAATACATAGTGCTTGAACATATTAATCCAATTTTCTTTTTGGTGATCAGGTAAATCTCTCACTGATAAAATTGAATGCATAAGTGCATCCATGGGATTTCCCATAAAACTTGGTACATTTCTCCACCAATAATTAATTAAAACATTCAAGGGGCCAAAACTTTCTACCTGATGCCACCATAAGCTAGGTATGAAAATTGCATCTCCTGGTAATAATTCTGAGGATTGACCATGACTTTTAGCTTCTTCAAATTTAGGAAATTTATTTAAGTCAGGTTCATATATATCGACAAGCGAAATAGGCTGTCCTGCCGGAGTAAATTCAAGAGGACCAACATATAAATTTTTAACTTGATTTGGAGGAAATAGAGTAAATCTCCTTTTACCCGAACAAACAAAAGCAATATTATCCGGAACATCAAAATGTGGTGGAACAATTGAACTATTACCAATCCATATACTTTTTATTGGTGATTCATTATTTATATTAAAGTTATTATCTTTAGATAACCCTGGTAATACATAATCAATTGATGTTGACCCCATATATGCCGTTGAAGGATTTTCCTTATCTTTAAGCTCAACAATGGTTTCCATTAATAAATCAAGTGTAGTCTCCATTTCAGAAAAACTTTTTCTTGTATCTGAATTCGCGTATGTAAATTTATTACCTGATTCTGCAGAACTTGCAAATGCTAACACCCTATCTCCTTCATAATAACAAAGAATATGAGAAACAAGATCTTCAATACTTGAGGATGATGCTTTTACCAAAGGCCAATCATCTACCAAACCTCTTATAACTACTGGGTGATTTGTATTAAAAAGATCAAAATTAAAATCAGATCTTTGGATTTCAGAAATTGGCGTATATTGAATAGGCATATTTAAGTTAAATCCTTAATTTTTTTTAAATGAATTAAATTATTCATATTTGGTATAGAAGCAGCAATCATATATATATGTTGAAGAAAGCCTTTCTTGTGAAGCTTGGATATTGAATTTTCTTCTAAATGTTTTAATTTTGTTTCATTTATTGTCCACAAACCTTTGACAGAAAAATTTTCATTATTTTTGCCCAAGTCAACAGATAAATTTAATGGCTCAAATAAATCAAATGATGATAATAGCTTAGAAAACTCTTTTAATTCATTAATATTTTCATCAATTGTAACCAGAACTCTATTTATATGATTTAAATAATCACTATTACCACCATGCTCTAGAAAAATTCTATTTCCATGTTCTTGATTAACTGAAGGGTGACTAACATCAATTGTTAAATTTTTCTCATCTACAGGTATTCCGTTTTCTATTTTGGTTCTTTTACCAATATAAAAAGGTATCCTCTGAATGCTTAATGGCAGTGCAGTTATAAGCCCTTTTGATTCTAAAAAAAGATTTTCATCTTTTTCAAATCCTAGCATAGCTACACTTTGATAAAAATTATTCTCCTTGTCATGAGTAAAAAATATTGGGTAATGAGTCTGTAACCTTATATATTCAACTGGGAAGACGCTTGTTAGATTAAAATCATAACCACAGCCAGGTTTAAACTGACTATTTATATATAAATTTGCATGATCTACATTATTTAAAACTTCATGTTTCATAACTTATTATACAAAGAAAAAAGGCTACTTTTTACAAGTAGCCTTTTTAAATTTACATTAAAAAAACGGGGAGGTTTTTTTAATAGTAATCAACTAATTAAACTGGGGAGAGTTTAATTAGAATCTATATCTACCCCCTATAATCCAGGTAGTTCCATATTGACCAAGAGCTAATAATTGCTCAGGATATCTTACATAAGTTCTTACAACTTCCTCTGTAAGGTTTAAACCTTGAACAAATACTTCAACTTGATCATTAACACTATAAGTAGCATTTAAGTCCCATTGCTCATACTCTTCTGTAAATACAGGAGATGAATGTTGGTCGAATCCACCTAGGAACTCATCTCTCCAGTTCCATGAAAGTCTGACAGAATATTTATCAGTTTCATAAAAACCAGATAGGTTTGCACTATCACTCATTCCAGTTAAAGCAAATTGATAACCAATAGCATCTCTATCAGCTTCAACATCACCATTAACAGAAGTATAGTTAGCTGTTAGACCATAACCACCTTCAAATAGGTGTTGAGCAGCTACCTCGAAACCATACAAAGTTCCAGTTTCTTCGTTAACTTCTCTTGTTACATCAAATAATGCAAGAGGATCATCTCCATCAGGCAATAGTTGTGTTCCACCTACAGAACCAGTTAAACATGCAAACACATCCATATCAGTAGCAACACCGCCACCAGCTTGAATGCTAGCTCTACATGCATCTGCTGCTTGACCGAAATATACATCTCTTATGCCATTTACAGACTCTTGTGTAGTTCTTGATTGTAAGAAGTTATCAACAATTTTTCTCCAATAACTTATTGCGAAATAACTACCATCTGCATAGTAATTCTCATAAGTTAAATCAATGTTATCTGAGACATAAGGCAATAACTTAGGATTACCTACATTAGCTTTCCTTTGACCAATTTTAGGATTTCCTGGGAAATCTGTTGTTGATCTTAATGAGCCAATACCGGGTCTTGTTATTGTTCTACTGTATGAGAATCTAACAATCTCGTCATCTGATATACCAATTTTGGCATCAATGCTTGGTAAGAAGAATTTATTATCGCCTGTTCCAGAAGTGAAACCTTTTTCACCTTCAACATATGCAAATTCATTACCACCAACCCATGCGATGTTAACAATAGGTGTTTCAAGACCAGCTGCAGTAACATCAGATGTTTCATATCTTAATCCTGTAACAACATCAACAGGCATTCCGTTAA
This sequence comes from uncultured SAR86 cluster bacterium, assembly GCA_902558375.1. Taxonomy (GTDB): domain Bacteria; phylum Pseudomonadota; class Gammaproteobacteria; order Magnimaribacterales; family D2472; genus SCGC-AAA076-P13. The sequence continues at coordinate 122,400 of CACEDQ010000001.1, read as the reverse complement.
ATTCTGTTTCAAAATCAGCTTGAACATAAAATGAAGTGTTTTCTTCTCTCACTCTAGCATCAGAATCTATTGGACCAGCATTAATGTGACCATAACCTTCATCATCTCTGTAGTCAGGGCCCCATTCACCAGCATAACAGCAATACCAACCAGCGATAGGTCCACCACCAGGTCCATCATAAGTTCTAGAAACGCCTTCAGAATCTGCAAAACCCATTGTCTCATAGTAATAAGCAATAAGATCTAATGGCATATCCCAGTAATATGTAACCCCATAGTTTCCACTATTTGCTGCATCTGATAACCATCCAGCTAAGCTGTTAGCTACCCATGCATCATCAGGAACATATGACTCAGAGTATCCCCACCAACCAGCAGGAAGCTGTCCAGAATACATATTCTGATTTATCCAATCCTGTTCAGATTTAGAAACACCAAATTTAATACTTCTTAGCGCGCTATCATCCTGATTTTCCCATAATGCAGATAATTGATATTGAGACATATCGTTTGATGAGTAGTAATCTGAAGCACCAAGGAATAATGTACCAAGGTCAGATGGTAATAAGGCTTCTTGTCCACCAGCTAAATCAAAAGTCCATCTGTGAATACCAGTTGAATAGTAGTTTGCAGATTTTCTGTTGATAGTAGCAGTTGGGTCACCCATAGCATCGCCCCAATATGAAGTGTTACCAGTAATCATGTAAGTATCACTACCCCATTTAGGATCACCTTTTCCTTCAGCGTCTGAATCATGCGCATCAAAAGTAACAGTCAAACTGTCAGATGCATTCCATTCAAGATTAAAACCAACTGAATTGTTTTCATTGTATTTACCACCAGCACCAATATTAACAGCATAATCACCACCAGCCTCTTCAACAAAAGTATATGTTCCTCTTTCGTTGGTTACAGCTTGAGTCGTTGAACCAAAACCATTAAACCAGATTCCAAGTCCTCTTCTTTCACCGAAAAACTCATAATCTGAATGCGTATAGTCTAAGGTAGCTCTTACATCATCAGAAGGCTGCCATTGAAGAGTAAACTGAAGGTTAGTTCTTTCAGTTTCATTATCAGCAATGTTATAACCAGCATTCTGTGGATACCAAGTCGTACCATCAGCTCTTTTGTTATTATTTTCCCAAACAGCGTTAGGATCTGTAGGGTTAACATTTGGTCTCCAGTTGTCAACTTTAGCTTGCTCTTCTCTGTTATGTCTAACTTGATGAGAAGCTGATAGAGATACACCAATAGTGTCATCAGCAAATGTATTCGAGAATATACCCATAATTTGAGGTGTATAGTCATCTCCATTTACGCTGTATGCATCTAAAGCTGAAGCCTCAACCACACCAACAAAGCCAGGAGCATCTAGTGGTTTAGTTGTTACCATGTTAATAGTTGCGCCTATTCCACCAGTAGGAATAGCAGCATTACCTGTTTTGTATACTTCAACAGCAGCTATACCATGAGGTGAGATGTCAGCAAAATCAAACGATCTGCCTCCAACTGTTGGCATACTTCTTCCGTTTAAAGTAACAAGATTAAAATCAGGACCTAAGCCACGAACCGTAACTCTTGAACCTTCTCCATTGAATCTATCAATAGATACACCTGTAATCCTAGCCAATGACTCAGCAAGGTTTGTATCAGGGTATTTACCAATATCCTCAGCTGTAATAGCGTCTACAACACCATCAGCATTTCTTTTCTTATCGATCGCATTTTTTAAACTTTGCGCATAAGAACCCAGAACAACAACTTCCTCAACAGATTCATCACCTGTTGATTGAGCCATTGTTGGTATTGAAGCTAAAGACAGAGCTAATCCAGATAGGACTACATCTCTCCTTGAGCCTATTTTATTAGTGTACATATGTTTCCCCCATATATATTTAATTGAAGTATATATTTAGAACCTCTAAATATATTGATTACAAAAATACATCATGTGTAAATTAATGCAAGTTTTTTATAAAAAATATATAAAAATGTAAAAAAGTTACATTTTTATAATTATAGATAAAGAAAATCGATGTATTAATGTATTAAAACGTATGAAATTTACTAATTAGAAAAACGTATTTTAAATTAGAAGTCCTTAATTATCACTATATTAGTCTTATCTTGGTTTAATAAATAATATAAAGGTAATGAATTATCATGCTTTGCTTGATTTAAAATATCCATTTTATTTTTACTAGAAACAAGTAAAAATATATTTTTTGATTCGAGTATCATTGAAAGGTTCATACTTGCCCTCTCGTGACAAGGGTTACCCATTGGCTTAGTCAAGAAAATTTCGGGATCTGATGATAAATCAAAATATTCTGGATTTGATTGAATTAGCTGAGGAAATAATGATGCAAAATGACCATCCTCTCCCATTCCAAGAAGCATAACGGAATATGGTCTATTTATATTTAATAACTGTTTTGATTCATTGCATATAGAAATAAATTTTGCACTTTTTGCTTCAGAAACCATCAACAAATCATTAACCAATTTTTCATTTGAATCTTGATGTGACTTATCAACAACCCTATCATCTACTAAAGAAATGGTTACATGTGACCAGTTAATGTTTATTTTTGATAAATCTCTAAAAATTTCGACTGGGCTAGAGCCCCCGCTTACTATAAAGCTTGAACAATCATTAAGTTCTATTTCTTTATCTAATATATTAGCTATAGTCTCACTTGTATATTTCATATTCTATATATTAATAATTTGAATTGCTTCAGAGTGCTCTTCAGAAAAAATACTAGAAACCATAATAAATTTGAGACGATCTCTGCCATAGTATTGTTTTAATATCTTGGAGACTTTTATTAGTGTTCCATCATGATCATTAAGATTAGATAGATAAAATGGAATGGTAGATCCTACTAATGATAATTGGCTAAGTGTTTTCTTATTTCCTGTAAAGGTAAATATTGGAATTCCATGAGGTTTAGAATTTGAAATATAGTTTGCTGTTTTACCAGTCCTGGTTATTGCAATTATGCCATCAGCATTAATAGATTCAGCTAAACTTTTTGCAGCCACCCCAATATGTTGCCAGTCTGAGTTTGGCGTAAAATTGTTTTCATAGCCTAAAGTTCTAAATTTTTCTGTCTTTTCAGCAATAGACTTGAGGAGATTTACACACTCTGATGGATATTTACCAATACTTGTTTCTCCTGATAGCATTATTGCATCAGCACCTTCATAGATTGCGTTTGCTATATCTGTAACTTCTGCGCGAGTTGGAGTTGGATTTTCAATCATTGATTCAAGCAAATGCGTGGCCACAATTGATCTTCTTCCCCACTTTGCACATGCATACATGATTCTTCTTTGTATATTAGGTAAATCAACTAAACTTGTTTCTATACCCAGATCTCCTCTTGCAACCATTACACCCCAAGATGCCCTACTTATATCATGAATGTTATCTAATCCTTCTTGATTTTCTATCTTGGCTATAATTTTTGCTTTTGATTTGTGTTTGTCGAGAATTTCTTGAAGTTTTTCTAGATCTTCAGTATTTCTAACAAAGGATAAGGCAATAAAATCAACTTTATTTTTTATGCCAAAGGAAATATCATCAAGATCTTTTGATGTTAATGACGGGAGATTAACTCTAACTCCAGGTAAATTTACATGTCTTTTTGAACCAAGTCTTCCTCCATCTAAGACCTTGCAACGAAGTGTTTCTTCGTCTTTTGATAACACCTTAAAGTTTATAAGTCCATTATCTACAGAGATTCTAGACCCTTTGCTAACACTATGTATTAAGTCTTTATAATTAATTTTTATAGATGAAGTCTCAACATCTATTTCATCACGAACTGTGAGAGTAACCTCATCGCCAACGTTTAACTCTAAAGGTAGCTCTGTATCACCTGTTCTAATCTCTGGGCCTTGGGTGTCTAGCAGAATACCAATTTTTCCTGAATTTAATTTTGATTCTTTATTTATTTTATTAATGCGATCAATTATTAATTGAGCTGATTTGTGAGTTGCATGAGACATATTTATTCTTGCTACATTCATGCCATTATTGTGAAGTTTTCTGAGTGCAGCAAGACTTTCAGTTGCAGGACCGATTGTGCAAATAATTTTTGTTCTTGTAAATTTCATAACAGCTCTTTAAAGCAGGAAGTATATACCTTTAAAGAAATTTTATGCTGTTTCTTTAAGAGAAATAGCAGAAATTTCTTTAATATATAGAGATAATTCTATCATTCTCTTTGAAAAACCCCATTCATTATCATACCAAGCTAAAATTTTAGTTTGATTTCCTATTTGATAAAGATGATTACTATCAAAAATAGATGATGAAGGGTTGTGATTGAAATCAGTGCTTACAAGAGGTAAATCGCAAACTGAAAGAATTCCTTTATATTCACCATTTGCGGCATCTCTAATTACTTTAACTAACTCAACAAGACTGAATGACTGTTCTGCTTCAAAGGTGAAATCTAACATAGAAACATTTAATGTAGGCACTCTTGTGGCCATACCATTAAGTTTTCCATCAAGCTCAGGAATTACTAGACCAATTGCTTTTGCTGCGCCTGTTTTAGATGGAATTATTGATGCTGAAGCTGCTCTTGCTCTATATAAATCAGAATGAGCTACGTCTAATAAGCTTTGATCGTTTGTACTTGCATGAACTGTATTAACAAGACCACTTTTTATTATGAAATTTTCATGAATAATCTTAGCAAGTGGTGCTAAACAGTTTGTTGTACATGAAGCGTTAGAAATAATTAAGTCGTCGTCTGATAATTCACGATGATTAACACCAAATACAATTGTTTTATCTGGGCTTTGTGCAGGAGCTGAGATTAATACTTTCTTCGCTCCAGCCTCAATATGACTTGAAGCAGCTTCTTTAGATGTAAATATTCCAGTGCATTCAAAAACTATATCTATATCAAGCTCATGCCATGGTAAATCTGCTGGATTTCTTTCCGAGAAATACTTAATAGATGATTGATCTATTATTATTTCATTATTCTCAGTTTTGATCTCATTGCTAATCGATCCATGAATAGAATCATATTTTAGTAGATGAGCATTTGATTCTATTTTTCCTAAATCATTTATGGCTACTAACTCCAATTCACCACCTTGCTGTGAAAGATACCCTGCTTCAATTAAATGCCTGGTAATATTTTTACCTATTCTTCCAAATCCGTTAATTGCAATTTTCATAATTAAATTAATAGTTATTTTATAAATGTAAATTATTTACAATATTTTAAATTAATATGATATATTGTATAATATTTTCATTAATATACAAAATAGTCTTTATGAGCGAATTAATTTCTTCAGGAATAAATCTAATGCTTACTGGCATGATTACTGTATTTATTTTCTTGGCTGTATTGATAATATTAATTAATATATCAGCTCTACTCTTTAAAGATAATATTCAAGTTCAAGGGTCAAATTCAAATACGCCTTTAAGTAAAAAATCTAATGAAATACCTAAAGAGCATTTAAAAATAATAAATCTAATTAATAAGAGAATTTTTAATGGATAAGAAAAAAATAGGTGTTACAGAGGTAGTACTAAGAGACGGTCATCAATCTTTATTAGCTACAAGACTTAGATATGAAGATATGGAAGCTATTCTTGCTCATATGGACTCCATAGGGTTTTGGTCTATTGAATCATGGGGAGGAGCAATATTTGATTCATGTATAAGATATCTTGGTGAAGATCCATGGGATAGAATTAGAAATATAAAGTCAAAAATGCCTAATACACCTCAGCAAATGTTGTTAAGAGGCCAAAATCTTCTTGGGTATAAACATTACTCCGATGAGATTGTATTTAAATTTATTGAAAAATCTAAAGAAAACGGTGTTGATGTTTTTAGAATTTTTGATGCCCTAAATGATACAAGAAATATGGAAACTGCTATAAAGGCTACCATTGATTTCGATGGACATGCTCAAGGCACTATGTCTTATACAACAAGTCCAGTTCATAATATGCAAACTTGGCTAGATTTGGCTTTAAAACTTCAAGATCTTGGGTGTCACACACTTGCAATAAAAGATATGGCTGGATTACTAGATCCATATGTTGGGTATGAGCTTGTATCTAAGCTTAAAGAAAGAATTGAGATCCCTATTCATCTTCATAGCCATGCAACTACAGGAATGTCTACAACAACAGCAATCAAGTGTATTGAAGCAGGACTAGATAATGTTGATAGTTCAATATCATCAATGAGTATGACATACGGGCACTCAGCAACTGAGACTATAGTTGGTATATTAAAAGATACAAAATATGAAACAGATATTAAGATAGATAACCTAGCTCCAATCGCAAAGCATTTTAGAGAGGTTAGAAAAAAATATATTGATTTTGAAGGTTCTCTCAAAGGTGTTGATGCAAGAATAATTACCTCTCAAGTTCCAGGAGGAATGCTTACAAACCTTGAAAGTCAGCTTAAAGAACAAAATGCAATTGATAAATTTGATGAAGTAATAGACGAAATTCCGAATGTTCGCTCAGATTTAGGATATATACCGCTTGTAACTCCTACATCACAAATTGTAGGAACTCAGGCAGTAATAAATGTACTTAATAATGAAAGGTACAAAGTAGTAACAAAGGAAACTCAAGCAATACTAAAAGGAGAATATGGAAAAACTCCTGCAGATGTTGACAAAAAATTACAGGGTAAAGTTCTTGGAGATAAAAATCCAATAACATGTCGTCCAGCAGATCTTATTGATAAAAATGAATATAAACACACCAAAAAGAAGTATTTAAAATTATTAGAAGATAATGATATTGACGTTGATGATACCGAAGAAAACATTCTTATTTATACCCTCTTTCCTGAAATAGGATTAAAGTTCCTAGAAAATAAAGAAAATAAAGATTATTTTGAAAAATCTCCAACTCAGTTAAATGAAGAAAAAAATGGATATTATAAAGTTGTAATAGATGAAAAAGATTATCTAGTGAAGTACTCTCAAACTGATGAACCAGAAATAATAGTTGGTAATTCAACTTCAGAGCTTCAATCAAATAATAATCGGTCTGTATCAGATAAAACTGGTATGGTTGTAAATGCTCCACTAGCAGGAAATATTTTTAGAATTGAAAAAAATGTTGGTGACTCTGTTAACGAAGATGAAACTATAATAGTTTTGGAAGCAATGAAAATGGAAACAACAATTAAAACACCTATTAGTGGAAAAATTAAACAAATATTTACCAAGAATGGTGACAAAGTCAAATCAGGCGATCCTTTATTTGAGGTAGTGTAATGAACTTAATCGAGTTTTTTTCAACACTAGGAATTTTCAGTCTAACAATAGGACAATCTGTAATGATTCTTGTTGGATTGCTTTTAATATATCTAGCAATTAACAAGAAATTTGAGCCACTCCTATTATTACCCATTGGATTTGGTGCTTTATTAACAAATATTCCTGAAATTGGTTTATCTATGAGTCCTATAGAGAAACTTATTTATGTTAATAATCCAGTTGAAATAAGCATTATTGTTAAAGAGTTATCTATTTCTGAATTTAATCTTTCTGAATTTGTTAAGAATGCATCTTTTAGTGACCTTCAATCGCTAAATATTGCTGCACAAAATCTAGGTTATAGTCCTGGAATATTATATATATTTTATGAGACTGCTATTGGATCAGGTATAGCTCCCTTACTAATTTTCATGGGTGTTGGTGCCATGACAGATTTTGGCCCACTTCTAGCAAACCCAAAGACGTTAATATTAGGAGCTGCTGCTCAGTTTGGTATTTTTGCTACAGTTATGGGTGCTCTTCTACTAGATTATTATGGTTTGATAGAGTTCACTCTAAAACAAGCAGCTGCAACTGGCATAATTGGCGGTGCAGATGGTCCAACTGCTATATATGTCTCATCAATACTTGCGCCTGAGTTGCTGGGCCCAATTGCTGTAGCAGCATACTCATATATGGCTTTAGTCCCATTGATCCAGCCACCAATAATGAGAGCTTTAACAACAGAAAATGAAAGAACTATATCTATGGTTCAACTAAGGAGTGTGTCTCAAAAAGAAAAAATAGTATTTCCAATTATGCTTTTTTTGCTTGTTGGATTATTGCTGCCAAGTGCAGCACCTCTATTAGGTATGCTATGTCTAGGGAATTTAATGAAAGAGTCTTTAGTGGTCGATAGACTAAGTGATGTTGCTCAAAACTCATTAATTAATATAGTTACAATTTTTTTGGGATTATCAGTTGGATCAAAACTGGCAGCAGATAAATTTTTATCACCTGAAACCTTAGGTATATTAATTTTAGGCATGGTTGCATTTGCCATTGGGACTGCTGCTGGAGTTTTAGTTGCAAAGCTAATAAATATATTTAGTAAAACTAAAATCAATCCATTGATTGGTGCAGCAGGAGTCTCTGCCGTACCTATGGCAGCTCGAGTTGTAAACAAAGTTGGATTAGAATACAACTCACAAAATCATCTATTAATGCATGCTATGGGTCCTAATATAGCAGGTGTTATAGGCTCTGCGGTTGCAGCAGGTGTGATGATTAAATACTTAGGCTAATTTCAGACGAAAAAAAACAGAGACTAGCTCTGTTTCTTTAAGTTCGAGTTCCTTAGGGGTCCAAAGTGAGATTTTCTCTGGCTCCTCGAGTTCTTTCTCCTGAACTCTTGGTGGGTCTGTAAGCTATTTTTTATCATCGACTCTTACAAACGCTTTCACCCTATGGGCTCTTCCTTCTTGACCTCTCTAACTCCCGTCTGCAGTTGATTGTTAGTCGGAATCAAGTTGGTCTATTAAATATACGCTTTTGAAATTTTATGTCAACACTTTTTTTTAAAAATTTTTAAATTAATCGATGTTTATAATGCTGCCAGGAGTAACAGAGATGAAATCAAGATTTTTATATCTCTTTACAGCTTCTTGAAGCCTTATTTTTGGCTCAATAGTATCTTCATCAGTTAGCACAAAAGTAGCCCAATGCATTCCAAAAGCTTTTTTTGCTCCAAGGTCTATCATTATTTGAACAGCCTCCTCTGGATTTACATGACTTTCAGACATAAACCACTCAGGATCATATGCACCAATTGGTATAAAGGCATATTTTGGCGAGCCAAGTTTTTTCTTAGTATCAACAAAATCATTGGAATAACCTGTATCACCAGCATGGTAAAGAGCATAATCATTAAATTTTATGTGCCAACCACCCCAAAGACTTTTATTTCTATCAAATAAAGATCTTTTGGACCAATGCTGTACCGGTGTGAATGTAAATTCAATATTTTGTTTTTTGAATGATTCCCACCATTGGAATTCAAATGCATTAGAAATATTTTTTCTTTTTAGCAATTTTAGATCGCCAGCTGGAACTAAAAAAATAGCTTCAGGATGAAGTTTAGATATTTTTTTAAGCGAATGAATGTCTAGGTGGTCATAATGATTATGACTGACTGTTACATAATCAATTTGTGGAATAGCCTCCAGCGGGATTGAGGGTGCTATCAATCTCTTAGGACCTAGATTTTTTAAAGGTGATGCTCTTTTTGAAAATATAGGATCTGTAAGAATGGTAATACCATTTTTCTTTATTAAAAAAGTTGAGTGTCCTATCCATACTGCATAATTATCATCATTCTTAAGATCTAAATTTTTCCACTCAGTAGAAATATCAATATAACTAATCTTAGGTTCTACATCAGACCTAATCCACTTGAGCATATCCGAAAATGTTTTATCTGATGCAACGCCATTAGTATTTTTATACTCCGCGCTCATAAATAGCGATAAAACAAGTAGTGGAATTAATAAAAAATTTTGCATGAGTTTATATAAAACCTCTAAAGCCCTTTTGAACTCTTAATTTAAATGCAAAAAAATTGTCTTTTCCTGATGCCTTTATGCGTTTAAGCTCATACTTTGACTTAAGGTCTGAAGTACCTTCTCTTGTAGTTACCGCTGAATCATAGCTACTATTTCGAATAATATCTACATCCTCTTTATTGTATATACCAAAAGGATAGGCAAAACTTTCAACTTTTGTGTTAAATGTTTCTTCTAAGATTTTTTTACACTCAAGCATTTCAAATTCTTTATCTTTAAGTGAGGTATTTGGAAGATATGGATGTGTAATCGTGTGACCACCTAATTCAAATAAACCTGAATCAAGCATTTCTTGAATATTGCTATCAGATAATTTTTTTTCTTCAGCCAAAACTCCAGAGTTATGTTTAGGATTTTTTTTCACAGACCAGTCATTGTTGTGCCTATCTATAACCAAATAAAGCGTTGCACATGCATTATATTTTTTTAAGAGAGGCATTGCATGAGTGTAGTTATCAAGATATCCATCATCAAAAGTTATAGCAACGACTTTTGGAACATTGGCATAATCTTTTAATTCAGACATTTTTATGAACTTCCAACCGTTATCTGAAAAATACTTTAGGTGTTTCTCAAACATTTCAGGGGAAACTCTTAAACCAGATTTCTTTTTACCATCAAGTTGATCAGAAACCATGTGATACATCATGATTCTTGTCTTATTCTTATTTAGGTTTGGGTACCACCAAGCATACTTTAGAGAAAATAAAATGATAAAAATATCAAGAATAATTGCAATTATTATCATGATATAACCTCTTCATAAAATTTTAATGTCTCATTACACATTTTTGATTTTAAAAATTTTGAGTTCTCTTTGATGTCTTGATTTTCGCCATTCAGGATTGAAACAGATTTGTTGTACATCATCTCTGTATTGCCAGCTTCAACTAATCCGAAAGGATATAACTCATCTAAAATTTCTTTTACACCCCCTCTGCTGTATCCAATAGAAGGAATTCCAAGGGCTAGAGGCTCTAAAATACTTCTACCAAAAGACTCTGGTTTGTTTGATGTATTAAAAACAATTGATGAGATTGAATAAATATTTTTTATATCTTTTCTATAATTTAAAAACAAAATATCTTTTTCAAGATTATTACTTTTAATCATACTTTGTAATTGTGAGAGATACTTTTGGTGTCTATCTTTTACTTCACCTGCTATGAGTACTTTGATATTATGCTCGGCTTTCTTTAAATCTTTTGCTAGCAAAATAATTTTCTCAAAATCTTTAAGTGGAGATATTCTTCCAGCAATCGTTAAGAGTTTTGAAGACTTGGTTTCTGGATATTGATCATACCAATCACTTAACCATTCATCATCTGCTTTATATCCATGATAAAAATCTTTGTTATCTACTCCTCTAAATATTAACTTTATATTTTTAGTAGATGTATTTTTATAATTATTAATAACATAATCTTTTGCTGATTGTGAGACTACAATAATATTTTCTGGCTTGGTCATTACCGCGCTATAAAAATTTACTGAATATAGACCGTGTATGGTTGAGATAAGCTTTGGCTTATTTTTTTCAGGCATACCTTGAACTGCTCTCCATACAATCCAAGCTGGCATTCTTGACCTGACATGAACAATATCTGGTTTCATTGAAATTAACCACTTCCTTAATACACTGATATATCTAAATGTTAAGAGATTTTTCTTATGTAGTGGCCAAACATGGTGCTGCGCTCCATCATTAATTAAATCATTAACCAGCCTTCCACCTGCTGAAACTACATGCGATTGATGATTTGCTTGAACCAGGGCTTTAGAAATCTCTAAAACACCCTGTTCAACCCCTCCGCTTTCAAGTGTTGGAAGAAACTGAATTATTTTCATAGAAAAATTTTATCATTGATGTCTCGTGGTATTAAATAAATTATTCTACGCCTTCGACAATAGCAACTAATCTATTTGCAGATTTTGAAACATGTATTAACGCCTGTTTGTAATCATCAGATTGATAACAAAGCAAAGCCTGTTCATAACTTTTAAATTCTATAAGAACAGTTCTGTCATAACCGGAACCCTCTAACTCAACTTGTCGACCACCTCTAGCCAAAAATATACCTTGGTATTTTTTTATAATAGGTCCAGCAAGTTCAATATATTTAGAGTATTCCTCGATATCTAGAATATGTCCTCTTACAACCCAATATGCTTTCATTAAGACTTAAATTTAAGTCTTGTCTCATGAAGAATTGGCTCAGTGTAACCGCTTGGCTGTACTCTTCCCTTGGTAGCAAGGTCGCATGCTGCTTTAAAAGCCAAACCATCATATGACGGTGACATGTTTTTATAAATTGGATCCGATGAATTCTGCTGATCAACAACTACAGCCATTTTTTTCATAGCTTCAATTACTTGATCATGAGATATAAGATTATGGTGAAGCCAGTTAGCTATATGTTGACTTGATATCCTGCATGTTGCCCTATCTTCCATCAGACCAACATTATTAATGTCTGGTACTTTTGAACAACCAACACCTTGGTCTACCCAACGCACGACATAACCTAAAATTCCCTGACAATTATTTTCAAGCTCAGCTTGAATTTCATCAGCAGTTATTGCAGATGGATTCTTATGAACAGGTATATCTAAAATAGCATCTAAGCTTGCTTTGTCTCTTTGCATAATAGAATTCTGTTCATCGCTTACTAAAATTTGATGATAATGAATAGCGTGAAGAGTTGCAGCTGTTGGTGATGGTACCCATGCACAGTTAGCCCCCGCTTTAGGATGCATAGTTTTGGTATTGTACATTCCAAGCATTTCATCAGGCATTGGCCACATGCCTTTACCTATTTGCGCCTTGCCTTTAAATCCAGTCTCAAGCCCTATATCAACATTCCAGTTTTCGTACTGTGCTATCCATTGATGAAGTTTCATATCTGCCTTAGTTATCATTGGTCCAGCTTCCATGCTTGTATGAATTTCATCACCGGTTCTGTCTAGAAAACCAGTATTAATAAAAATAACTCTATCTTTAGCAACTTCAATACATTCTTTAAGATTAACTGTAGTTCTTCTTTCCTCATCCATGATTCCTACTTTTACAGTAAGTTGTGGTAATCCAAGAGCTTTTTCAACAGCAGAAAAGAGATCGCATGTAAACTGAACCTCTTCAGGTCCATGCATTTTAGGTTTAACAATATATATGCTTCCGGATTTTGAGTTTTCATAGACACCATTTTTATTTAAATCATGCATTGCTATACAAATAGTGAACATCGCATCGATAATTCCCTCAGGCACTTCATTGCCATTTGAGTCTATAACACCTGGGTTTGTCATTAAATGACCGACATTACGAACAAGCATTAAGCTTCTGCCTGGTAGAATTAGCTCATCCCCATTTTTGGTTACATATTTTCTATCCCCGTTAAGCTCTCTAGAAATCAAGGTTCCATTCTTATCAAAGGATTCTTTTAAATCTCCTTTCATTAGTCCTAACCAGTTACGATAAACAGCAGTTTTATCTTCACCATCAACAGCGGCAACAGAATCCTCACAATCTTGGATGGTTGTTATAGCTGATTCCATTAATATATCTTTAATGCCTGCTTTGTCTGTTTGGCCTATTGGGTGATTGCTATCAATTTGTATCTCAAAATGAAGATTGTTGTTTTTATATAACAATCCGTATGCACTGTTACCATAATCACAATAACCAACATATTGATCAGAATCTTTTAATTTTGATTTTCCGTAAGAGAGAATTGCAAGTATTTCATTATTTGAGAAATCAAAGCCTAAAACATCTTGATAACTTCCTTCTTCAAGAGGTATTGTTTCGTCTAAAAAATTTTTAGCAAATGAAATTACCTTATCACCTCTAATAGGGTTATATCCTCCCTCTCTTGTTGCCCCGTCTTGTTCATCAATAACATCTGTTCCATATAAAGCATCATAAAGGCTTCCCCATCTGGCATTGGCAGCATTTAAAGCAAATCTAGCATTCATAACAGGTACAACAAGTTGAGGCCCAGCGATGGTTTTTATTTCTGGATCAACATTATCAGTTGTTATTGAAAATTTAGAACTTCTTGGGACAATGTATCCAATTTCTTCTAAAAACTTTTTATATTCCTCGTGATTATGCTCAGAGCCCTTTCTTTCTAAATGCCAGTTATCAATTTTTTCTTGGATTTCCTCTCTTATATTTAAAAGCTTCTTATTTCTTGGAGAAAACTCATCAATAATTTGCTCAAATGCTTGCCAGTATGAGTCTGCATTGATTCCTAATCCTGGCAATACTTCATTTTCTAGAAATTGTTTTAGGTTAGAAGAAATATTTAAACCCAACTCATGAGTATTATTTGGAGATTTATTGGTTGAAAAAAGTGATGTAAGTTTATTAAAGATATTCATCACAAAATTATATCAACTTAAAAAGATTTACCAATAGATATAATTAATCAAAGGTCATTTGATTTTATATATTTCATTATCAATGTCATATTCCCATACCTTTTTAATATCTCTCATAGCAATAAACTGCATGTGACGCATAATAAAATTTCTGGTCAAACTAATTAATTTATTTGATATATGGTTTAAGTGTCCTTGACGCTCAGATAAAGCTTTGATTTTTTTGATTCTAGGCATCCTAATTTTTTGATAATTTTTTTGTGCAATGGAAAATTCCATATCAGATGAAATTATTAACTTTCCAAACAAATATGCATCTTCTAGTGCAAGACAACCACCTTGACCAATAAATGGCACTATTGGATGCGCAGCATCACCTAACAAAGTTATATTTTTGCTGTAAAGAGTTTTTAAAGATGGTCTGGTATACACACCCCATTTATAAAAGTCTGTTGAATCATCTAATTTAAGAATCAAATCAGATTTAGATATTACAAGATCTTTTTTTAACTCATCAAGCGTTCCTTTTGTTCTCCAAGATTCCTTGTACTTTTTGTCGGTCTTAATTGCAGCAACAAGACTGGTTTGTGCTTCATTAATTGGATAAGCAACAATATGATGTTTTGGTCCTAGGAATGTTTTTATTTCCTCTGAGCGCATATTTAAAATTGTTCTCCAAACTGAGTACCCACTATAAATAGGATTATCATTTGGAAGTATTTTTTTTCTGCAAAAAGAATTTATACCGTCGCATGCTGCAACATGAAGCACTTTATATGTATCATTATTTAAAAACTTAAGTTCACAACAGCTCTCATCAATTTCAATAAGCTCATGTTCAAAATAGATATCACCATTGTTGGAAAGATATTGTTCAAGAAGAACCTTGTAGAGGGTTTGCCTTGAGGTTGTTAAAACATCAACTGTGAAAGAAGAAATAATATTATTATGATTATCATAATGTAGGGCTTTTAACGGGTTTGAGGATCTATATTTTAGTTCGTCATATATACCTATTAACTTAAGAATATTTGTACCGTTCGGAGATATGGATATTCCTGCGCCTTCTTCACTAATATCTTTTGCTTTCTCAAAAATGACAACTCTAAAGCCCGCAGCTTTTAAAATGCAACCAAGAGCAAGGCCAGATATACCTGCACCAATAATTGCAATATGATTTGAAAAGTCATTCACAAAGATATTATGCATTAAATAAAAAAAATGGGAGCTTAAGCTCCCATTTTTCAATTTAATTATAAATTATTGAGCTGTTCTCATTGCAGAACCAAAATATGATTCGGCATTAGTACATGAAAAACCCTTCAGATTTGCATTGGCTTCAGATTCTGCAATTTTATCCCAAAATAGGTCTGCATTAGTCCCTGCCTCAGAAATAGAGGATGTATACATAAGTCTAATAAAATCAACGCCTTCTGGTAGTTGATATCCGGATACAGGTACAATCATCTTTCTACCAAGGGTATCACCAACTGATTTTGCATAATCTGCAAAATCTTTGTACAAATCATATACCTGTCTTGCGTCATAGTCCTCTTCAAGACTACATTCAGAATATGTTGCAAACATTATATTTCCTGGCTTCATTGAAGCTGGTTCCGAAATAGCCCATTGCACAGTATCAACTTGCATAGAATTTGTTACAGGCAAGGATTCTAATAACTTAGCACCTCCTCCGGTAACCCATGTTTCAAGTGCTTTATATTGCTCCGTAGGTGTTGGCCATGTATTGACCCACATAGCATCCACTGATCCCATATCTGAATGAAAATATGGTTGTAATATAGCAACTGTCATTTTATCGTAAACACCATCTTTACCTTCAGCCCATTTGGCAAACTTGCCATACCATTCAGCTAAATCATTAACATCTTTTCCTTTATTGAATTTACCAATATAGTATTCTGCTTTATTTATCTGTGGCTCATATTTATATGAAGCTTCATCTTCTTGAGCAACAACAAGAAATGACATTGTTAATGCAAGTGATAATAAATATCTCATTTTCCTCTCCTAAAAAAATTTATATTACTCAATACTATATTAATAAATGATTTAATTGATAATAATTATGTAAAAAATTTATACTTAATTAATTTTTCCATTTAAATCATAAGTATTAATAAAATCCCAAATTGTTTTAGAAGCACTAATGCGGTATTGGTTTTCGTTTGGCCAAACATGGCCCATAGATTCGATTTTATATAGTTCTACCTGAACATTATTCAGGCAATTGATGTACTTAATGTGTTCAATTATCTCATTTGGATCAATATATTCAGATAAATCTATAATTGGTTCTGGTGTACACGAGTTGAACGAACTCCAATATTCAATAACATCTTCAATACTTTTCATTCCTAGTTCTGTTTTACCTTCAAACGGAACTACACCATCTAACAACCCATGAATTTGCATTACTGCTATTGGGCGAGATGGGTCACAACTGTCATATGTTTGAACACTCATCGAACCTGTTACAGAGGCCACTGCTGCAATTTTTGAACTTAGATTACAAGCTAAGTGATAGCTCATAAATCCACCATTAGACATTCCAGTAGAATATATTCTGTTTGCATTAATGTCGTATTTTTGAGAAATAAAGTTAATAATCGTATCTATAAAATCTACATCATCTACCGTACTTCCTATAGTCCAACCTCCTGAATTCCAGTGAGACGCACTAGAAGTCAGAGCTGTATTTAAGGGTGCTCCTTGCGGATGGATTAATATGAAATTACTTTCTTTATTATCTGCAAGGTCTCTAAAATCTCCGTATTGCATTTGAGCGAGTGCATTACTTCCATACCCATGCAAATTAAACAATACAGAACTGGAGCCTTGAGCTTCTGGATGTGGTTGATGAATATAGTAATACCTTAATAAATTTCCATGAGTAAATTCGCATCTAAAAACTCTTGTTTCATATTGATAACACTGTTCATCAATTGTATTTTGGTTATTACCTGATGTGCCTTCAGTATTTACTGGTGAGCTACTACCACCCCCTCCGCCACAAGATGATAATAAAACTAATAATGCAATTATTCTTAACATAAATTAAATTGAAGAAACTACTCAAAAAGTTATATTTATTATTAATAGTATATAGGAAATGATAAAGATTGGTGCGGTACGCCGGTCTCGAACCGGCGGCCTTCTGCTTGGCAAGCAGACGCTCTACCAACTGAGCTAGTACCGCATTGGATGGGTAATATAACCTCTTAGTAGAATGCTTTCAAGCACTGAATTTGTATATTAAAAATTAGTAGAATAAGTTTTAAAAAATATTAATTTATCTTAATTCTGGCAACCTCTTTAAAGCCAAATTCATTTTGAGAAAGTAACAATAAGTTAGATGCATTGATATTAAGCGGGACTGCAATTTCAAGATTTTGTTCAATATTGCCCCCAAAATCATGACTATGCTCATAACCAATATGATCAGCATGTATATAAAAAGGATTTCCGAGCCCAAAAATTAGTACCTGATTACCCTTTTCATTAAGTACTTGAATTGCGTATCTATCTTTTTTAGAGATAGTGCTAAATTTTTGTAAGGATTTATTTGAAGGTTTCCCAATCTTTGTAGATTTTAAAATCATTTTATTAAAGCTAGCTGAAACCTCAAATATTCTTGCATCTTTATTGGATGACATATACTCAGCTGAAATAAGCTTAGTAGAACTTCTTTCTAAGTCAGCGCTTAAGTTTAAAAAAAATATAGATAATATTATGTATTTTATTTTTACCATTTTGCCCAATTTATCCCCCATGAAAAACCTAACGGCCCATCCATATATCCGTAATCAAATTGACTATATTCTGATGAGTTTGGTTCTGTTCGAAAATCATTACAAGTATTAGCTGACTGGTCATAGTCGGCGCACCATATAAAATATGACTGGAATAGACCTTCATAGAAATCAGTATTATCTAAAACATCATCTGAGGCTATTACTGTTCCAGTTAAATCTATAGCTTTTGCAGTATAAATTTGTACTTCATTGTTTGATGGTCTGTTAAATGTTACTGTTTTTTGATTTTGCAATGACGTTTGTTCTTCTCCATTAACATACCACTTCAGCGTAATTTTTGAAGTGTCGTAATCTGCTAAAATAGTCATTTGCCAAGCAGCATTATTTGCAGTGAAACCGATGTCTACATCATCAAAGGCATCATAAAACCCTTGATTCTGAATAGAGCCAATTGCAAATCCTTCAACATTTACAGGGCCATAGCCACCGCTACTACAAGAATCCATAATTGAACAAAATGTTGGTCTATAGTTATCAAATTCACCATAGTAGTTCCCTTCAAACATCCCAACCTTAGCGCATGCAGGATTTTTACGAATAAAGTTACCTTCAGCATCCCAAACATTAGCAAGACAATCACAGTCAAGACCATCAACATACTCATCTGCATCTCTATCATAAATTCTGCCATCACTAGTGTTGTAACAAACCTTCACATCTCTACCTAAGACATTTAAGAAATCTTCGATATGGTGATTCCATTTAACTAAAGAAACTGTAGATTCTGTTGTTGTATTTACATTGTAATCAGCATACGCACTGACATCTCTGTCATCATCTGTTCTATACTCATCACCCATTTCGCCATGCGCATGACCGAGTTCATGCATAAGAGTTGTGCTTGTTCTTTCTGGATTATTCTCTCTTATTGGTTGGATATTTCTATTACCCAGATTTACGCCTCTGCCATCAATTTTTGTAAGAGTGGAGACTAAATGATCGCGATAACGGTATCCTGGTAAAAAGTCAGAAAATAAGCCAGTATCCATATCACCAATACAATAAATATCTTCATCCCAGTCATAACAACCTGTTCTGACTCCAAATGGTGAAGTGCCATCTGGGTCAACCGGTTCAGCAGAGAGAATTGTAAAGTAATCAGGATTAAAAAATTCTGCAGCATCAGAGTCATTTAATTTATTAACAGAAGCTATTAATGCTCTTCTATATAAATCTATATCTGTCTCACCGTTTAAGGAATCACCAACAAATAAATAGGTAGTTCCAGCTAACGAGTTAGACCCGCCTGATAAGTAATATATTTCATAATCCTTAGGTGTTTTATCTCCACCATCAAAACCATCTTCAGGATCATCATCTTGTTGAATTGTTATCGTCCTTCTGTTACCTGCAAACCATGACTCAAAAGAGATAGCGCTAAAATCTATGCCGTCTGATGCTCTTATTTCAGCAGTGTATAGACCGCCATTTTGTAAGGTTGATATATCAAAAGTTACATCACCATCTCCTTCAATAGTTGTTGAATCATCTAAAACAAAAGTACCTGGAATAGATTCTGATCCTATTACTATTTCAAAAGTTAATTCTTCTAATTGATTATCTTCATCTGAAACTCTTATCTTAAAGGTCTGAGTAGGCTCATGTACTAAAGTATCTTTGGAATAATCAGTAAATGTTGTAAACATTATTTCAGGTTCATCATTTACTGAATTAACAGTTATATTAACTGTGGCGCTTTTAGTAACATTTTTTTCAACTGCTGTTACGGAATATTGAAACTCATCAGAGCCAAAGAAATTTGTATTTGGATTGTATGTGATTCCACCATTAGTAGACAAGGTAAGTGTTCCATTTGAAGTTGAAGAGGTGATCTCGTAATTTAATGTAACTGTTTCATTAGCTGTTGCATTAAGTGATCCCGAATAACTTGTATCTTCATCTGTTGAAAAAGATGTTAAACCAATTGTTAATGAAAATGGTGTTGGTGCCGGAGTTGGTTCTGAGCTTCCTCCACCTCCGCCGCCACATGAGGATATGATAAAAAATATAACTAATAAATATAACTTTTTCATGTAAAAAGTATATCAGTTGTAAAAAAAAAGAGGGCTAAAAGCCCTCTTTTAAATATGTGTTATTTCTAACTAGAAATTCACTCTGAAACCTACTTTATATATAGGTCCATGGTCTTGATATAAGAATGTCATTTCTTCATATCTTGAATATAAATGAACATCTTCATCGGTGACATTAATTCCTTCAACAAATACTGCAGCATTATCTGTTAAGTTGTATGTAGCGTTAAAGTCTACTGTACTTCTTTCAGTAACAAATAATGGATTGTATTGATCATAACCTGTGAAATATTCACCTGTTACGTTGTAAGCAACTCTAGCTGATATTTTTTCGTTTTCATAGAAAACAGCAAGGTTTGCCGCATCACCAAATCCTGGTAAAGCAAACTGCTCTGATGCATCAGCTGCAGGATAAGGATCAACATCAGTATCACCATCAATTAATGTAACGTTAGCAACAACACCAAAGTCATTATCAAATAAATGCTGAACAGCAAGTTCAACACCCTCAAGCGTTCCATCATATTGATTAATTGGTTGAGCTAAATTGAAGATATAAAGCGGATCATCTCCATTACTCTGGAATACAGCATTACCATTTCCAGGATCAGCAAAACAGTCTGTAGCTCCGTTACATCCAAATGTGAAACCAGTATTGTTTAACCAAGCCCAGTCAAATTGGTTAGACCAACCACAAGCCCAATATCCCTGAGGAGCAGTCCATTGACATAATGCATCTGCATTATCGTCAGTAGCTAAAGCTGCTCTAGGTCCTCTTGTGATATCTGTAACACCATTAAATGAACCTTGTTGGAAACCTGAGCCATGATAGCCTTCAATTTCTTTTACAAAAACATTAACAGCTACATAACTGCCTTCTTTGTAGTAATACTCATAAGCTAAGTCAAAGTTAGTTGACTCATATGGCTCTAATGCTGGATTACCAGTTCCTAAAGTAGCTGGATACATCCAACTAAATGATGATGGTGTTGATACAGCAACATCCATTTGCTCAAGAGCTGGTCTTGCAATAGTTTTACTTGCAGCTAATTTGATTACTCTATTTTCTGCATGCTCAAAAGTAACATTCAAGCTTGGTAAAATATAATCATTTGAACCAGTTCCTGTGTAAGTAGCAGGACCAGTCATTAAGCCTACTTTATCTCCGTATGAGAAAGCGCCTAAACTCCAAACAGTGTTTGTAGGTACAGTTGTATCTGAAGTAGATGTTCTATCTTCATCTTCATATCTAATACCGAGTTGAGCTCTTAATTCTTGTCCGCTAGATGTAACAGTTTCGAAGTTGAAGTTTACAAAGAAAGCTTCTAATTCTTCTTTTATAACTGAACGTGAATCTCTGTCACCGTAACAGCCTTCTAATTGACCCCAGTTTGAAGTTGGTGCGTCATACATACTGACAGACCTTAATCCATTTGGGTTACCGTCTGCATCAAATGCATCATTTCTGTAACATGATGCAGGCCAATCAGATGCAGGACCATAGGCATTCCACCATGTGCCATCACCAGTATTTAAGTCACCCATAAAGCCAGCTCTACCGAACCAATAGAAAAGGTCTTCTTGACTCATATCAAAGTAATAGAAATTTCCAGCAGAACCTAAGAAACCTGGAATTGATATTTTAGTAAAAACATCATCAGGCATCATTGCATATGTCATATTGACCGGGTCACCGTCTGCAATATGTCCAGTTCTGACATAATTAAACCATTTTTGACTGTTGAACACAGTTTCTTGAGTTGAATAACCAAAATCAATAGATGTTAGTGCATCCATGATTAAACCGTCATTGTTATCCCAAGTTCCTATTAATTGGAATTGATCTAAATTACTTTTTCTTTCTTGATAATTAACATATGCCTCTCTTGGACCCATGTCACTTGCATCAAATTCAGTAGCTCCTAAATCAGCGCCTTGAAAGTTTTTGTCAACTTCCCATTGAAGGTTACCATTAACAGATTGAGCAAAATCAAATGATCTGTTTCTAAAACAAGCTGATGCCTCATTTACAGGATACCAACCCCAAGCTGCCCAACACCCATTACCAAATGTTGCACTACTTGTTGCACTACCACCAGGATTACCTTTATAGCCAGCTGATGAATCATGATAGTCAGCAGTCAATGTAAAATTATCAGTTAATCTTAATTCAAGATTTAAACCAATTGACTTATTGTTAGTATCATCATTAGCCCATTTAAAGTTATTGTTAAAGATACCACCATTAAAATATGTGCCATTAACAAATGCACTGGTTACTGCACCATTTTCATTAATAGTCATTGCTGTTGTGTCCCAACCAGATAACCATGTACCTGCTTCAACACCATATTGTTCAGCATTAACAGATGAAATCGTATAATCAAGAGTCGCTGTTACTATACCTTGCTCCCATTGAAGAGTTGTTTGTAAGTTCTCTCTTGTTCTTTCATTATCCATGTTCTTATATAAAAGACCGCTTGGATAAAAGAATGCACCATCTGCTCTAGTGTTGTTGTTAGTAACAACAGCATTACCTGGTACATTATTAATAATAGGACTTGGAAGCCATGTTATTTCATTAGTTCCTGATTCTCTGTTATGCATGACATGGTGTGAACCTGATACTGAGAAACCCCACTTTGCATCACCTACTTCACCATTTCTTAAAAAAACCACATCAACTTCAGGTGTTGTTGAATCACCTTTTTCAACTGATGAATGATTCATTAGTCTAACAGAAACACCGCCACCATTTTTGCCATCAATTGGCTTAGTTGTGACCATGTTAATAGTAGCTCCCAGACCACCAGTTGGAAGGATTGCATTAGCTGATTTATAAACTTCAACAGCTGCAACTCCAGAAGATGAAACATCACCGAAATCAAAAGATCTTCCACCAACCCATAATGGCGGAACAGTTGGCATAGATCTACCATTAAGAGTTACAAGGTTAAATTCTGGACCAAGACCTCTAATTGTTACCGAAGTACTCTCACCATTGTCTCTGTTAGTTGTAACACCAACCAATCTAGATAAAGCTTCAGCAATATTTCTATCTGCAAATTTACCAATATCTTCGGATGTTATTGCATCTACAACACCAACATTTTCTCTCTTTATAGAGATAGCATCAATCAAACTTGATCTAATACCAGTTGTGACAACTTCTTCAACCTCTGATGCTTCAGATTCTTCAGAATCTTGAGCAAAAGTGAATGTTGAAAATGGTAAAATAACCATTAATGATAATAAAAATTTATTTTTAAACACGGATTTCCCCTTAAAAAATTAACGAAATTAGACGCATTTAACCCTCTTGAGAGCCTTATGTCAAGAATTATGTAAAAAAGATAAAAAATGTAAAAAATTTACATTTATAAGCAATAAAAAAGCTGGTTTTAGTCTTAAACCAGCTTTTTAGATTTTGTTGTATTTAACTAAGTTATTTAAGGATACTTATCTAGATTCTTTTGGTCTAGATTCATTTACAACTAACTTTCTTCCCTCAACCTCAGTTTCGTTTAAAGCTTCAATTGCAGCCTCTGCACCATCACTCATTTCAACAAAACCAAATCCTCTTGATCGATTTGTCATTCTATCAGTTATGATTTTTGCTGAAGTAACAGTTCCATGTTCTGCAAAAAGGTTTTCAAGATCTTGGTCATTCATCCCCCAAGACAGGTTTCCGACGTATATATTCATAGTATCCTATTATTGAAAAAGGTGTATCTTACAGTAAAAACTTTGTGAATAGTAGAAAAAGTTAATCTTCTATAAATTTAATTACTTCTTCTCCAAATTTAGACCACCAATCTAGACCCATGAGGTGAATTTTTTCTAAATTTTCATCCGAATCGTCATCTAACATTTTATTAATCCTTCCAAGTGGAGAGTTAATTCTTAAATAATCACTACCAATAATGTCCTTAGCAATATCATTGTGAATTTCTGAATCCAGCATCATGCCCATGATGTCATTTCTTAACCAGCCAACACCACCCCATTTTGATGATGTTTCTCCTGAAATTTTTTTCTTATTTAGCCCCGCACCGATACTTAAGATCTTTAAATTATCTGTCTTAAAAAAATTTTTTGCATGATTAAAGCCAATCATAGTTGGGTTATTCGTTACAACACCACCGTCTATCATCCAGGAACCATCTTCAATCTGATATGTTGGGAAATACATTGGGGCAGCACTTGATGCGCAAACAGCATCAATGAAGCTTATTTCAGGGGTTAAGTTAGTTGAGTGAATTATATGTTTTCTTTTTTCTATGTCATAACAAAGAGTGACAATTGGCTTTCTTGAGTCACCCAGAGTTCTATTACCAAAAATCTCTTTTAAAACTTTAACTCTTCCTTTGGTTTCATATCTTGGTCTTGCTTGAATGAGAGATGCCTGATCCCAGAAAAATGAAGTCTCCATAATTGTATCTAAATAATCTTTTGTCCAATACTTTTTTAACTCACCTGCACTCATTTCATCAAAAGCAAGACAAGACGCATTGAAAGCTCCAGCACTAGTTCCAACAAACATATCAAATGTATCAACTATTTTTCTTCCAGTTTGGACCTCTAATTTTTTTAGAAAAACAATTCCAGCAATGACTCTAACTCCTCCTCCATCAAAACATAATATTTTTTTTGGTCTCTCTTTTTTTTTATTAAAGATATTTGAGAAGATTTGCATATTTTAATTGTACTCTTTAAGAAAAAAAGTACATAAAAAAAGGGGTATTAAACCCCTTTTTTTAGTTTTTCATAAAAACTATTTTTTAACTCCTGATGTTGAACCAGGGCTTGAAACTTCCTTGGAAACATTTTTTTAGAATCATGCAACTACCTTTTTTTAAATCTAAAGTATAGGCTGCACATGAACTTCTAGATTCACATAAAGACTGACAAGCATCAAGATTTCTGTATTTTTTAGATGATTTGACTGTAGCTATTTTGCCTTTAAGTAATATATTTTCTTTTTTCTCAAAAACCATATCAGCTGAGTAGGCTGGAAAAGCAAACAGAATTGTTCCAAGAACAGTTAATTTAGAAATTTTCATTATTTTGTACCTTTTATAGGGGGGTGTTAATATTAATGTTTACACTGTAAACATACTTAGGGTCCATATTACATTTATATGTTTGCACTGTATACATTTAAAGATGAAAACAATGTATAAAATTAATCTATAATTTTTATGCCTAATAGTTTGCTTGCTTCAGATATGCTGCCAGCATTTTTAGCCTTTAAGTAACCGGCATCTAAAAGAATCTTAGTTGCCTTTCCAGATCTGTTACCGCTTCTGCAGTAAAGAAAGATTTCTTCATCTTTTGAAATATCTGATGATAACTGAAGAATATTTTGCCACTCTATAAGGACTGCTCCTTCTAAATGACCTGAATTCCATTCAGCCTCTGTTCTAACATCAATAACTGTCATTGAAATAGACTTTAATGAAAATATTAATAAAAAAATCAATCTCAATTTCATTTAAGACCAATCTTTAAGAATTATGTCAGATGCTTTTTCTCCTATCATAATAGTTGGTGCATTAGTGTTTCCGCCTACTAACGTAGGCATTATCGAAGCATCCACAACTCTTAAGCCTTTAACTTTATGAACTTTTAGATTGCTATCAACAACTGCCATATCATCATTACCCATCTTGCATGTCCCAACAGGGTGATAGACTGTGTCAGCTGATTCTCTTATGGCTTTTTCTATATCTTCATCATCATCAAGATCAATCGGCCTCATAACATGTTTGCTGGTATATTTAGATATAGGTTCTTTGTTCATAATTTTCATCATCTTTTTATAACCAGCCACCATATCTCTAACATCATCTGGGTGTGATAAAAACTTTGGATCTATTACAGGGTCATCTTCTGGATCAACTGAATTTAATGTAACCTCTCCTCTTGATTTTGGACGTAATAAACAAGAATGACAGCTTATACCGGTTCCCCATAATGTCTCTCTTCCATGATCAACAATCATTCCAGGTGCAAAATGTAATTGAATATCTGGAATATCAATATCATTCCTAGACCTAATAAACCCACCTGCTTCAGCTACAGTTGATGTGAACATACCAGTTTTAGCAAGTATGTACTTAAGAATTTCATACGGATATTTAAATAATAAAGTTCCTATAGAAAAACCTAAAAGATTTATTGATTTATGTCTGTGAACAGTTATGAAATCAATATGATCTTGAAGATTTTTACCCACTCCGGGTAAATCTATTTCATGTTCAATTCCATGTTTAGTAATTTCTTCAGAAGGACCAATACCAGATCTTAGTAAAATCTGTGGCGAACCAAATGCACCTGAAGATAATAAAACTTCTTTTGAAGCTTGCACATCAAACCCATTGCCATTTTCATCAATGCAATGAACACCTGTTGCCACACCTTTAGAAATATTAATCTTGTTGACATTAGTATCAGTTAAGATAGTTAAGTTTTCTCTATCTAATGCTGGAACAAGATAAGCTTTAGCAGCACTGCATCTTTTCCCATTTTTTTGGGTTGTTTGATAGTAACCAATACCCTCTTGATTTTCTCCATTAAAATCGTCGTTATATCCAAAAATAGATGATCCCGTTTTAACAAAATCATCTACAGATTTATTTTTATGTCTAATCTTTGATACATTTAGAGGGCCATTTTGACCATGGTATTCATCATTAAAAACTTCATTATGCTCACATTTTTTAAAGTAAGGTAGTACATCCTTGTACGACCAACCATCATTGCCTAACTCTGCCCAATGATCATAATCCCAAGCATGACCTCTAACATATAACATTGCATTAATTGAGCTAGAGCCTCCTAGAGTCTTGCCTCTAGGCTGAAACCCTTTTCTATGTTCCATTATCTGGTTTTCAACCTCATGAACACCTCCAGCTGAATCTACAACTGAAGATGCAGGCTCTGTTACTGATACTTTTTCAAATTCTTTTTGGGGTACGGTATCGTAATTCCAACTATATTTACTTTTATCACCTAAAAAAGCGAAGCCGAGTGGAACATGTAATCTCACGTCTTTATCTTTTGATCCTGCTTCTATTAAACAAACATTAAAATTTGGATTTGAGCTTAACCTATTAGCCAAAACACATCCTGCTGAGCCAGCACCCAGAATTACAAAATCGTAACTTTTAGTTTCCATTATAAAGTCTCCCCTCTAAAGTTTAGGTCTTCATAGTTAAACTGTAAACTTTTATATGTTTAAAAATTTGCATATCATGTTCAATTAGATTGTTATGAATTATTTTAGTAGTTTTATTGTTTTTTGGGTCCTGATTGCCTTAATAACATTTGTATACCTCTTTTATGTAGATGCTCCCTACGGCAGGCATATAAGAAATGGTTGGGGGAAAAATATTTCAGCAAGGGCTGGCTGGGTCATTATGGAGTCACCTTGTGTAATCTTGATGATTGTTTATGCATGGATTGTCAAAGACCAATTACAAGATTTACACCTAGTATTTCTTACATTGTGGTTAATTCATTATGTTCACAGATCCTTTATTTATCCATTTGTAATAGATATGACAAATCCAAAAATGCCGATAAGCATTGCTATATCTGCATTTTTCTTTAATATCGTGAACGTTAATATTCAAGCTTTTGGAATATTTTACTTTACAGATTATATGCAAGATTGGCTTAGTATGCCTCTATTCTACTTTGGTGTATTAACTTTTTTTGTAGGAATGTTTATCAATATTAGATCTGACTATTTGATTGTCTCGTTAAGAAAAAATAATGGCCCTGGATACCATATCCCTAATAAATTTATGCATAAATACATTTCAGCACCAAACTATTTTGGTGAAATGGTTGAATGGATAGGATGGGCTATTTTAACCTGGAGTATTTCTGGATTAGTATTTGCACTTTGGACAATTGCAAACTTATTTCCGCGAGCACTAGCCCATCACAGGTGGTACAAAGAAAAGTTTAATGATTACCCTAAAAATAGAAAAGCTATCATTCCTGGAATTATTTAAGCATTCCTAAATCTTTCATTTGATTTGCAATATCTAATATAGATTCTTCTGCAGGCCTTGGATTCCATCCTAATATTTCTTTCGCTTTTGTATTACTTATGCTTCTTTTTCTTCCTAAATATGGGAGTGTTAGTTTTAACTCCTTATTAAAATTGGCTAGAATTTTTGCAAGCCAAACAGGAATACCTAATGTTGGCGCTTTATCAAATCCATTTTCTCTAAGAATTTTTGCAACATCTTTGTACCATAAATCTTTTTCAACTAATGCAAATCTTTCACCGTTAGATGCTGGAGTTTGCATGGCAAGAATATGTGCAGCAGCAACATCCCTCACATCTACATATCCAAACATCAAAGGAACAGCTACAGGCATTCTGCCGCTGGCCACCATCTCAACAGCTTTATTTGATTCACCAATATCACCAGAAATTGAAGCACCAACAACTAAGGCTGGATTTATTACTGCAAGCTCAAAGGGATGACCTTCATTTTTTACAAACTCCCAAGCAGCTCTTTCGGCCAGAGTTTTACTTTTTGAATAAGCACTTATTGCTGGGTTGTCAGGATCCGACCAATCAGATTCATCATAAATATCTTTTTTTTCCATGGTGTCGAAAATTGCTGCAACAGATGATGTTAATACCACCTTTTTAACATTATGTTTTTTTGCAAATGTTAATGCTCTATTAACCCCATCAATAGCAGGTTTTACAAAATAATCTTCATCTGTTCTTTCTAGTGATATAGGAGATGCGACATGAAGTAAATAATCACAGCCTGCCATACCTTCTTCCCAACCAGCATCTTCTGTAAGATTAAATGTAAATAAGTTGAGATGCTCTGTGGGAGTGTTATGACTTTTAAGAGCTTGGATTATTTCATCTTTTCTCTCAGGCGATCTTACAGAGCCATTTACAGCGTAACCTTTGTTTAGTAGTTGGTGAATACAGTGAAGGCCTATATAACCTGTAGCGCCAGTGACTAGAACTTTTTCCATATAATACTCCCCATATATAAACTATATGAAGAGTATATACTATTAAAAATTTCTAAAATTAAAATATTTTATATATCTTGAGTACTTCCAAGTCTTTTCACACTATCAAGAACACTTTGCCAACCACCTTCAAGAACTGGATCAAGCAAGTCAGCGATACCGCCATCAATTCTCCACTGTAGGTATTTTTCATAATGCTCAAGTGATTTCCAATCCTCAACCAACGTAAATGTGCTTGTTTTTTCTTCAAAATAAACGTCAATTGCATTACAACCTTCAAATGCTCTAGTTTCAACTAAAGCTTCCTTAAAGATTGCAGCCATATCATTGGCCATTCCTTGCTTTGTTTTAAAATCCGCTAATACAAGATATTCCATAATGTTAACTCCTTTATTGTTTTGGAAAAGTCGGCATAAAGTCTTTTTTCTTAGACCAATATAATGTGAATCCATTATATAAATCAGGCTTTTCGCCGCATGATGCAAACTCACTAAATAATGGGAACATTTTATCTCTTACGCTTGCTTCAAATGAAGCATTAGCTTTGTCCATTGATTCTTTACTATTAGTAAAATTTGCCCATAGAAATCTTGAAGGGTCATCTTGAAAAAAGTAATTAAGTAAATGATAAGTAGTATCTGCGTAATCAGCATTGTCTACTGCATCTCTAAAGCCATATAAAAATTTAATAGCATCATCCTTGGAATAACCTTCATTAAATTCACATATATATACTTCTGAATAAAAATATCCTGAATCATTTGTTTCACCATAAGTTGTTGGAATTATTGGTAACACAGAATCAAAAGAATTTCTTGCTTCACCGTCACATTGAAGAACAGACTCATACTTTTCTTGCCACGCGATAGCTTTTTCATTTTTAACCCATTGTTCCCAGGCAGCATCTGCAGCGTCCATAGAAGTCCATTCAAGCTCCCACCAACCAGTATTACCAACTGAATTTGTATCAACTGCAGGAGCATACCCCCAAACACCACGCAAATCTTCAGCTGATAATAATTTCTGCCATTCTGAAATCATTGCAGTCATATTTTCAGAATTAAAATCTGGCCCTGCATTGCATGGCATAAACTCAGTAAAAGACTGATAATCTAATGGATCCGATTCTTGTTCAGACGCCTGTTCCATTGAACAGCTTGCAATAAAAAATATTGAAACAAAAAATGTAGGTATATATTTCATAACTCTCCCTTAAATTTAATATTTTTCATTCTCGCACTATGAGCTATATAGTCAAATATTAATTAGGTACAGATAATATGTATAAATTTTTCTTAGTGCATAAAAAAAAGAGAGCAAGCTGCTCTCTTTTTTAATTTATACCTTACAAATAGTAAGGGAAAAATACATCCTTTTTAGGCTTTGACTTATGCTCAGTTTTATTTTGTGAGCGTAAGTTGTAGTTAAGCTTATTAATTGCAATTTGCAACATAATATTGCTTCCTAACTTAGGTGTGTATTGTTTTTTTTGAATGTTTAAAGCATTCATAACATCTCCTTTTAAAAAGATGCGTTCCTTCGGTATCATTACCTACTTCCGTCTCTTACGAGATGAACGATGATAATGCGTTCCTTCGTCTTGCGACTACTTCCGTCCCCTAGGGATGAACGATTTATAAATACTATCAAATAAAAATTATATATACAATTTATATATAAAAATTTATTTAATCGGTTAGATTCTTATTTGTAAGATAAATTTCAACTTCAGCAGATATATTTGCTTTAAGTGGATACATTATTAAATCATGAGTACCACTTTGATCAATATCGAACATATAACCCTGAGAGTCATCTTGAATACTATAGACAGGCCAAGACGAAGTATCTAGATTAAAGTATTCATTTGAAGAATTAACATAAATCTCAGGAACACCTTTATTATCTGGTAGAGTGTCCCAAGATTGACTAAAAACCTGGGCTACAATATCTTTCTTGTTGTCCTGATTAATATCCTTACAATCAAAAAAATTATAGTTATGATTTATTTCTTCCCCAGTAACCTGAATATCTCTTTCTATTAGCACCCCATCATTTATCTCATAAAAAGAAAGCAATACAACTGGAGATGTTTCATTTTGAGAATAATATTCATTCTCAATAATTTCTCTATCAATCGGTTTGCTCGCATTAATAGTTGCAACGATTAAATCATCTTTTCTACACATTTCAGTGGTCATTCCATGGAAATAATATTCACCCCTATATTCATAGACGCCAATTTGCTCATAGTTGCCTGTACCAGTATTGTTCCAAGCCTCAAAATACACCTTAAAAACTTCATCATGCATAATGGAGGAAATAACTTCATTATTGATAACGAGCTCAAGACCTTGCTGCTCATTCTTACGAACACTATTAATAATGTATTCATCAAAAACCAAGAAACTGGCGAAACTTAATTCATCATATTGATCTGAAATATCAACCCACTGATTGTCTTCATATTTAAATGCTTGAGCGTTATGACCTCCAAACAAGGCTTCATTATTTTTTATTTGTACAGAATGACCCCAATCCTTTTCTCCAAGATTTACAACTTCAAAACCTGTTGAACTACTTAATAAAATAGCGGGATATGCATAATTCATTATCGTTGTTTCATAGTCATATGCAGCTCTTCCATCTTCTGCATTCATCGCAAATGCAAAGTCATCTTTGCCGTCATCATTAATATCACCTCTTGCATATTTCCTACTTGCTCCACCAAGCTTTGGGTACATCTCACCAAAAACTGCAATATTATCAACTGAGTAATTTCCGTATCCATCACTTAAATATGCCACCAAGGCATCTGGAACATCTTTAGTGTCAATCTCTGCTGGGGTTTCAGAATCACACCAAAAATGAGCTATAAAATCTATAAAAGAATCATTATTAATATCTACTGGTATTAAAAATTGAAAAGATGGGCTATTACATGCATGTGAATAATAGCTAACGCTGTCGCTTAAAACTATTGGCGTACTATTAAAAAGCTCGATAATTTCATCTATTGGCACTACCTCAGGAGTAGGATTGGATGAGGAACTACTCCCGCAGCTGACGAGTACTGATGTAATCAAAGTTATAAAAAAGGGTTTCATTCCGCAATAGTAAAAACTGTTATAGGCAGATCAAATCTTTCAATTACTCGTGTGAGTTCATTTAAATAATTTTTATTAGATTTTTTTCTTATTATGAGCAATATAGCTGCTTCTTTTCCGGTAGTTTCTGCATAATGTAGTGACTGACCAATAGCCTCTTTCCAGTTGTAATCATATTCTGCTTCAACTGAATAAATGCTTGTTAGACAATCAACAAAGGTTTTATCTTTTGTTTGTATCTCTGCCAAACCATTTTGAGAATCACACCAAATTTTATTTATTTCAGCTTCTGAAGCAATTAAAGGCAATGTAAATAAAGCACCAATTAAACTAAAGATTTTTGTTTTTGATAGAGTCATTAATTTTTGTTTTATTCAGTTCGCATTCCATTTTTGCTACAACTTCACCTTCAACTTTTAAGTTAACTTTAGCTCTTCCCTCCATAGTGCCAATAACTACACATTGTTCTATTGTTTCTTCAACAATTTCTTTAACAACCTCTTTGAGCTCATCAACTGTAAGTTCTGAAACCAATCTCTCTTCTTGTTTTTCTTCACTAATCAGTAAAGGTGATAGAAGTAATATCAGTAAAGGTAATAGAAGTAATAGAGCTATTAGTTTTTTCATTTCTCAATAATGCCATAACAATTTGTTAATATAAAACGCATTGTTTAGGATTAAATCATGAGAAATAAAATACCACCTCCAATTGTTACTTTGTTCTTTGGGTTATGTATATATTTTTCACAAGAATACTTCCCAGAATCTAATTTAGAATTTTTAACTATATTAAGTTATATCTTTTACTTTGCTGGGTTATCAATTCTTGTATTAGCTGTAAGCTTATTCAAAAAGCAAAATACAACCGTCAATCCTATAACAATTGAAAATGCTTCTTCTATAGTCACCTCTGGTGTTTTTAAATATTCAAGAAATCCAATGTATTTAGGTATGGCTTTAATTTTATTAGGTTTAGCATTAATGTTTAATTTGGTTGCTGGCACCCTTTTCACTCTTCTATTTACTATCTACATAACTAAATTTCAAATTAAGCCCGAAGAAGAAGTTATGGAAAGATTGTTTGGAGAAGATTTCTTACAATATAAACAAAATGTTCGAATGTGGCTATGAATCAAAATAAAATTGCCAAGATATTCCTTTCTGTAGCAGCCCTAGTTCACTTTCTAAATTTCTTATTTGCTGGTCAGATGTCTATTTGGGGATACGTAATTCCACCAGTTTTATCCTTATTTGTATGCATCTTTTTGGGGTATTTAGCATACAAATTAAAACCCTAGGAAAAATATAAATCATAAAAAAAGCCCACTATTGTGGGCTTCTTGGTAAATTGGCATCCCGTAGGGGAGTCGAACCCCTGTTGCCGAGATGAAAACCCGGTGTCCTAGGCCTCTAGACGAACGGGACGTGATGCGAGACGTATTATATGGAATCAGAGGCAATTAGCAAAGTAATTAGTGACTATTTTACCTTCTTATTTATAGCAGCTAAAAAACCTCTCATAAAGCTTGTTTCCATTTCATCAGGATGAAGCCTTGAGAACATTCGTTTTATTCTTGAAATAATCTTTTTTGGATTATCAGGATGTATTACATCTATATTTATAGCTGTTTCAATAAAATGATCTATCAACATTTGTAGGTTTTCTGAGTCCACTTCTGGATAGTCATGCCAATCTCTAGGCTTTTGCTCAAAATGAGATTTAAATATTTCATAACATACTATTTGAGCTGACATTGCTAAATTTAATACTGGGTATTCAGGATTTGCTGGGATCTCAATATGAGTATTTGCAAGCTGAAGCTCTTCATTAGTAAGACCTCTGTCTTCTCTACCAAATAAAATAGAAATTTTTTTATCTGATGTAACCTGATTATTAATAAGTGAAGCGCCCTCTTCAGCATGAACTGTTGGCCATTGAATAGTTCTGCTTCTAGAAGATGTTGCATAAACAAAAGTGCTATCTTTTATGGCTTCTTCAATTGAAGTAAAAACTTGAGCATTTTCTAATACATCACCAGCATTTCCAGATAAAGCATTAGCCTCTCCTGAGGGAAATTTTCTTGGATTTACCAAAGATAGATTAGATAGTCCCATTGTTTTCATAGCTCTTGCAACAGAACCAATATTTCCTGGGTGAGAAGTTTCGACTAATACGATGTTAATTAAATTACTTTTAAAACTCATATGCCTATTATCTCCATTTCCATTACAATAGCGACATGTCGATACAAGCTTTATTAAATGTTAATCAAATTGCTGCTAGAAAAGGTGCTAGTGAGCTGGAGTTTGCTGTAAAAAAAGTTCATAACTTAGATGCATCAAAAGGCGGTCCAGATGGATACCTTAAAGCTATTATTAGAAGAGTCGAAGGTATTGTGATTGATGAGATAAGAAAATATTATCCAGAGGATAACTTTCTTGGCGCTGAATCTGGTTCAGAAATTAATAATTCAAATATTACATGGGTCCTAAAGGCTATCGATGGAGAAACAAATTTCATCAACGGTTATCCTCATTTTGCCTTATCTCTATGCTCCTTAATTGACGAAGTACCAACAACAGCAGTAATTGTTGACCCTTTAAGAAGAGAAGAGTTTTCTGCATCCAAAGGCTCTGGTGCTGATTTAAATAATGGAAAAATAAGAGTTAGTAAACAACAAGGTTTAAGTGACTCCTTGGTTTCTTTTTATAAAAATAGTGATGCTAAAACTGAATACTCATATGACTTTGATAAAACTTACAAAGAGATAGCTAATCAAGATTTATCTATTCGAACCTCAGGCTCTATAGCTCTTGATTTGGCTTATATTTCAACTGGCAGAATAGATGCTATGTGGGCGTATGGGGTAAAGCTTTGGGATGTTGCAGCAGGTCTCCTAATTGCTCAAGAGTCAGGAGCATTAATAAGCAATTTCAATGGGGATCCAAAATATTTGGACGGGGATCATTTTATTTGTTCTACACCAAAAGTATATAAATCAATACTTAAATCTGTAAAACCCTACTTTAATAGTTAAGGTAATTCGTCAAACTCAGCACCTTCAGGCTCAGGTATTGCTAGATCTTCTTGTATTAACGTTAATGACATCAACATATTTGCAACAACATATATAGATGAATAGGTACCAACCATAACACCCAGTATTAAGGCTAAACTGAAACCCTTTATCATTTCTCCACCAAAAATAAATAAAGCAAATAGCACTAACAAAGTAGTTAAAGAGGTAACAATTGTTCTTCCAAGCGTTTGATTTAAAGATAAATCAATCATTTGCATTGGTTCCATGTCTCTTTGAATTCTAAAATTTTCTCTAATCCTATCGGAGACAACAATTGTGTCATTTAATGAATAACCAATCACGGCTAACAATGCTGCTAAAACAGTCAAATCAAAATCCCATGCAAAAATAGAAAATAAGCCAAGAATAATAACTACATCATGACCCAATGCTGTAACAGCTCCTAAAGCAAACTTGTACTGAAATCTGAATGCTACATACATAAGAATCATAAAAAGAGCGACCAACATACCTAAGCCGCCTTGATCTCGAAGCTCAGAACCAACTTGAGGCCCTACAAATTCAACTCTTTTAAGCTCACCTTTATAACCTTTCTCATTCAAAAGGTTATAAACTGCCTCACCTATCGAGCTATTGCCATTTTGATCTGCAACTTTAATAAGAACATCTAAATTGGTACCAAAATTGACTACCTGAGAGTCTTCAAAGCCATTATCTGTCAGTGTTTTTCTAATTGACTCTAACTCAACGGGCGTCTCATACGTAACTTCAACCAATGTACCGCCACTAAAATCTAGTCCTAAACTAAGACCGCGAAACGAAAGAGAGAACACAGAAATAGAAAATAATATAATCGAGGCTATACCAGCGATTTTTCTATATTTCATAAATTGAAATCTAATATTCATTATATTTTCAATACCTTAATATTTTTATTTCCGTAAACTATATTTACCATAGCTCTTGTACACATTATTGCTGTAAACATTGAGGTTACTATGCCTATAGATAGTGTTATCGCAAATCCTTTTACAGGACCAGTTCCGATGACATATAAAATTAATGCTGCAATTAATGTTGTTACGTTGGCATCAAAGATTGTAATAAAAGCTCTTGAGAAACCATCTCTAATTGCTGTTTGCGGATCTTTTTCTTTTAATTCCTCGCGAATTCTGGCAAAAATCAATACATTAGCATCAACAGCCATACCAACTGTAAGAACAATACCAGCAATTCCTGGCAATGTTAAAGTTGCTCCAAGCAAGGACATAATTCCTGTAATAAGAACTAAATTAATTAACAGTGATATATTTGCTGCTAACCCAAAAACTCTGTAATAAACAGTCATAAAAATAATAACCAAAGCTAAGCCCATCATTATTGATTTCATTCCAAGCTCAATATTTTCTTTTCCTAAACTTGGTCCAACTGTTCTCTCTTCAACAAACTTCATTGGAGCAGCTAAAGCACCAGCTCTCAATAAAAGTGCCAATTCACTTGCTTCTTGAGGTGAGCCCACTCCAGTAATTCTAAAACTAGTACCTAAAACAGCTTGTATGGTGGCAAGACTAATTATGTTTTTTTCTATATAGGTGGTTTGTTCAATAATGCTTTCACCTTGCTCATTTGTAACTAGTTCTGATTTACTTTTCTGCTCAACAAATAATACAGCTAACTTTCTACCAATATTTCCAGAAGTAGCTTTTTGCATAGCTCTACCGCCCTGCATATCAAGAGTTATGTTTACCTGAGCAAAGCCGCTTTCATCAAATCCAGTACTTGCATTAGTAACTCTATCCCCAGAAACCACAACAGCTTTTTCAAGAGAGGCCGTCATAAACTCGTCTTCTTTAAAAGAAAATGTTTCTTTTCTAAGTGGAGAGGTTCTAGAATTAGCTTCTAATCTGAACTCTAAGTTTGCAGTTTTTCCAATAATCTTCTTTGCAGCAGTGGGGTCTTGAACTCCAGGAAGTTGAACAACAATCCTATTCGCACCCTGACGTTGAACAATTGGCTCAGAAACACCAAGCTCATTTACTCTGTTTCTTAGTGTCATTAAATTTTGTCCGACAGCATAATCTCTGATTTCTCTTAGAGCTATATCAGAGTACTCTAACAACAGAATATTTGCTGAAGGTCTTTCAGTTATTATGTATTGAAGTCCACTAATTCCAGGGCTATCAGTTCTATATTTAGCTAAAGCTTTGTTATAACTATCTTTGGATTTAAATTCAAAAAATAATTTTAAATCATCAATTGAAGAGTTTATAAATTCAATTCTCTCCTCTTTAAAAGTTTTTCTATATGTGTCTAATAATAGTTCTAATCTTCCCTGTTGAGCTGTATCAATATCAACTTCAAGCAAAAAATGAACACCGCCAGACAGATCTAAACCAAGTTTTACTGGCTGGCCTCCGATATCTTTCAGCCAATCAGGCGTTGAAGGTTCAAGATTTAGAGCAATAATAACTTTATCTAAGAGTTTATTTTGCAAAATAGTTTTTGAATCAAGCTGATCATCCAATGAATTGAACTTGATAACAATCTTATTTTCTCTTAAAAAAATTTCTTGATAGCTGATAGAGTCATTATCTAAAATTTCTTCTAACTCATTTAATAAAATCTGATCAGCCGATTTGCCTGAATCTGTATATGCAACTTGTATTGATGGTTGAGTTGGGTAAAGGTTTGGAAGTGCATAAGTAAAACCTAATACCAATACAAATAGTATTAATAAGTATTGATATATGGAGAACTTATTCACTTGAATTATTTAATTGAATCTATAGTGCCTTTAGGCAGAATGTTAGCAATTGCTGATTTTTGTAATTTAATAACGTTATTCTCTCCGATTTCAATAGAAACATATGCCCCGCTTATATCTATAACTTTTCCAAGTATTCCACTTGCAGCAATAACCTCTGATCCTTTTTCCAGCTTTGAAAGCATATCTTTAATTTGAGCATTTCTTTTATTTTGTGGCCTTATAATCATTAAATACATGAATAAAAATAATCCACCAAAAATTACAAAAGTTGGCCATAGTGAAGGTTGCTGTTCCATAATAAAAAATCCTATATTGGCCCATCGGGCATTTCTAAATTTCGCATATTATAAAAGTCTTTTAAGAAGTACGCGAATTTATTATTACTAATTGAGTCTCTTATATTTCTCATTAGTGATTGATAGTAGTAGATATTATGATAGCTCGACAGCATGCTACCAAGCATTTCATTTGTTCTGTCTAAATGATTGAGATAAGCTCTAGAATAATTCTTACATACTTTACAATCGCAATTTTCATCTACTGGATCTTCACTCATCTTATATGGAGCATTTCTTATATTTACAACCCCGGTTGATGTGATTAACTGGCCATTTCTAGCATTTCTTGTAGGCAAGACGCAATCAAACATATCTATTCCATACCTTACAGCTTCAATTATATCCTCAGGTTTGCCAACCCCCATAAGGTATCTAGGTTTATCTTCTGGAAGTTTATCGGCCATAAAAGCCAAAATTTTTGTTTTTTCTTCTTTTGGCTCTCCAACACTTAAGCCCCCAAGAGCAATACCATCAAAATTAATATCTAATAAAGCATTTAAAGATATCTCTCTTAGCTCTTCGTACATGCCTCCTTGAACGATGCCAAATAAAGCAGATTGTGATTTATGTGCATCCTTGCATCTTTTAGCCCATCGCATTGATAACTCCATAGATTTTTTAGCTTGTTCATATGTCGAGGGATAATCTGTACATTCATCAAATGCCATAATAATATCTGAACCAAGATTTTCTTGGATTTGAATTGAATCTTCCGGTGTCATGAAGATTTTTTTACCATCATATGGTGAGCTAAATTTTACACCTTCCTCAGTAATTTTAACTAAATCACCAAGACTCCATACTTGAAAGCCACCTGAATCTGTAAGAATTGGTCTGTCCCAATTTGAAAATTTATGTAAACCACCCAGATCTCTTATATTTTCATCTCCAGGTCTTAACATTAGATGATAAGTGTTCCCCAATATAATCTCTGAACCAGTTGATTTAAGATCTTCAACAGTTAAACCTTTGACAGTACCATTAGTTCCTACTGGCATAAATGCTGGTGTTTGAATGCCGCCCCTTTTGAACTTCAATTCTGCTCTTCTAGCAAAATCAGATGTATTTTTTACACTAAACTTCATTTTTTCTTAATAACATTGCATCACCGTATGATAAAAACCTATATTTTTTATCAATAGCTGTTTCATAAATATGTTTCATATTGTCATATCCAATAAAGGCAGAAACAAGCATTAATAACGATGATTGAGGTAGATGAAAGTTTGTTACAAGCATATCTACAACTTTAAAACTATACCCTGGGTATATGAAAAGCTTTGTGTACCCTTTATATCCGTTCTCATCACCTTTTACAAAAGCTGTCTCTAAAGCCCTGGTTGCAGTTGTTCCAACCGCAAAAACTTTCTTACCAGAGCTTTTGGTTTTATTAACCAGATCTATTACATCCCTTTTTACTTCTAAGTATTCTTCGTGAATATCATGATCTTTAATATTATCAACCTTTACCGGTTGAAATGTCCCTGCGCCAACACTCAAATTTATTGTCGCAAAATTTACACCCAATTGTTTTATTGAATCCAACAAATCATCATCAAAGTGCAGACCTGCGGTTGGTGCTGCAACAGACTCTTGGAAATTTTTATCTTCATAAACAGTAGCGTATCTTTCTTTATCAATTTGCTCATCTTTTCTTTTTATATATGGAGGCAGTGGCACATGTCCTATTGCATTAAATATATCCAGAGGCTCACTATCAAACTGAAGAATAAAAAAATTCTCTTTTCTATCAATGCATCTAACTTTGTATGAAGATAAATAAAGGAATGAGCCTATCTTTGGACTTCTTCCAGAGCGGATTTGTACCAATGCTTTATTATCCTCCATAATTCTTTCAAGCATTACTTCTATAGTTCCGCCAGATTCTTTTTTTCCAAAAATTCTTGCAGGAATTACAGAGGTATTATTAACAACCAATAAATCACCTTCTTCAAAATAATTTACGATATCGTTAAAGTGCATATGCTCAATACTATCTTTAAAAACCAATAGCTTACTTTGAGATCTATTTTTTAAGGGATAGTTTGCAATCAGCTCTAATGGCAAATCATAATTAAAATCAGAGGTTTTCATGAGATGCTGATTTTAAATTAGTTAATACTTAGCTACAATGCCAACCGTGCCCTATTGGCGGAATTGGTAGACGCGCGCGATTCAAAATCGCGTTCCTTCGGGAGTGCCTGTTCGACTCAGGCATGGGGCACCAACATCTATTGGTAACACTGTAAATTGATAAGGGTAAATAAATAATTTCTTGTATCTTCACTGCCATCTCCCCAACCAGTGTCAGTTACAGATATAAGATCTAAACATGATGAATTGTCTGCATTTATTGGCATTCCCTTCATCAACATATCATAATTATTAAATCCACTATCTGGTCTATCTGGTAAATCTGCATTTGTTATTGAGCTAAAATTTCCATAACCATCGTTTATTGCTACATGGGCACCATGATAGCCGCTTGAATAATCACGAGTTGAATGAACAATATCCAAAAAATTATCGCTATTCATATCTCTTATATAAATATTACCCTCACCATGATGCGAATCTTTCCTTGGTTGATTAGAAAATCTGGAGGATGTTTCATCAATTAATACCCCAGAACCATCGTTAATTAGAACTTGAATATATGCTCCTTCATAATATGGGTCGTCTCTAGTGACTGCAACAACAATATCCATATAACCATCATTATTAAAATCACCGGAAGCGGCATGATTATATTTATTGTGATTTTCTCCAAATGGTCCTGTAGGCAAAATTACTTTTTGCCAGTCTTCAATATGTGGTGTTTCATTGCTTAAAAGAATATACCCTTCATTAGCATCTGACCAATGCTGTCTATTATCAAAATTCCAAAAAACTAAATCATCATAATTATCATTATTTAGATCAACTACAAGACTGCTCATAGGATTGCCATATTTATTACTAATTGACCAGTCAAAATTAATGTAAGGATGGATTTCAAAATTTCCAATTCCATCGTTAATTAATAAAACATTACATGCATAAATATCTATATCTCCATCACCATCAGGATCACCCGCGCTGGCATCATGAGCAAAACTACATAGCATTCCTTTTCCATCATTGTCATCTGTAATATTTGATGAGCTTTCAACAAGTTTTCCGTTATTGTCAGATAGCAACAATAAATGAGGATATGGATCAATATGATTCTGTGAATAGTCTTCATATCTAACTTGAATACCCATTGAGCCAGCAAATAAATCATCAACGCCATCATTATTAAAATCTTTAGCAACAAGTCTGTAAGCAAATGGATGGGTTGGAGCTTCGCCTGATTGATATAGATTAATATCTTCTTTATATCTACCAGTACCATCATTTAAATAAATATTAATTGGAGCATTAACTTTCTGATCTTCTCTGACGGTATGAGGAAATAATGTCCATGCAACTGCAAAGTCTTCATGCCCATCGCCATTAAAGTCACCGGTAGTCATGTTATGAGCATCTTGACCAAAAAGTTCATTTTCCCAAACTTCACAATCGTCTGGAGTTGGATAGCATATTGTTGCAGAAAATCTATCTGTTATAACAATCCCACCAAAGCCAATGTCATTAACTTGGTAAAATTCTGTAGCAAGATCTGGTGTGTTTGCAGGATAAGCCTCATATTCTGTTGGAAATTTATTTACGGTTATTGAAAAAGTCTTGCTCGCATTTCTGCAATTACTTTTAGGAACAGTGGTGACAACAAAATTAAAAACCTCAGAGGATTCATATATTATTGGATTTTTAAATGAAAAATTATTGTTACCATCGTTTTCTAAATGAATTAAGTCACTGCTATTTAAAGTATAAGAGCAATTTATATCTGTTGAACTTATAGATATATTTTGTTGATCAAAGCTATAACCATTTGAATTAAGTCCCGATAAAAAAATATCAAAGTTATTATTATTAGTTTCAGGGGGTGAATTTGAAGAACCTCCCCCACATGCTGATAAAAAAAATAAGCATAAAATAGATACTTTTTTCATAGAAATGAGTATAAATTAATTGTTATAAAACAAGATACTCTTATAATCGCAAAATGCAAAAAAACAGTATCTTAAGCTCTAATAAAATAGTTATTAAAATAGGGTCATCTCTTCTTACGAACTCAAGGGGCGGTGTAAACAAAACTGTCCTAAAGAATGTAGTAAAAGATATAGTTTGGCTTCTAAAATCTAATAAAAATATTATTGTTGTATCATCCGGCGCTATCTCCCTAGGAAGAGGAAAATTAAATCTAAAAGACAATCTCACTTTAAACGAATCACAGGCAGTAGCAGCGAGAGGTCAAATAGAATTAATGACAGCTTGGCAGAATGAATTTAAAAAACATAAACAACAAGTAGCTCAAATACTTTTATCCCCTTCGGATATCAAAAATAAAAGATCATCTAAAAATGCAATTGCAACTATAGAAAACTTATTAGCTTTTAATTGTGTACCCATTATTAATGAAAATGA
Organism: uncultured SAR86 cluster bacterium; assembly: GCA_902558375.1. Lineage (GTDB taxonomy): Bacteria > Pseudomonadota > Gammaproteobacteria > Magnimaribacterales > D2472 > SCGC-AAA076-P13. The sequence continues at coordinate 79,469 of CACEDQ010000001.1, read as the reverse complement.
CACCACATCCACTGATGAGATCAAGTTTGGCGATAATGATATCCTGGCTGCACAATTAGCATCATTAGTAGATGCTAACTATTTAATTTTATTATCAAATGTTGATGGGCTTTATAAAGAACCGCCAAAAAATAATAAAAATGATGATTTAGTTAAAGAAGTGAAATCTATAACAAGAAAAATAAGAAATATGGCTGGTACTGCTAACAAACTTGGTAAGGGTGGAATGATTTCAAAAGTTGAAGCTGCAGAAATTTGTATGAAATCAAAATGCTCAGTTATTATTACCTCAGGATTAAAAGAAAAGCCAATAAGAAGCCTTTCCAATAAAAAAACAAAGGCTACTAAATTTATTGCAAAATCATAATGACTAAAGATATTAACATCACTCAAATTGGTTTAAGGGCTAAAGAAGCAGCAAGAATTCTTGCGAAAACAACCTCCGAGCAAAAAAATAATGCACTGCACGCAATGTCAAAATTTATACTTGCTGATCAACAAGATATTTTAGATGCTAATGCAATTGACATAGAAAATGGTCAATCAAAAAATTTATCTGCATCTTTTATAGACCGTCTTCAACTTAATAGAGAAAGAGTCAAGTCCATATCCGACACCCTTCTTGAAATTGCATCATTTAATGATCCGGTTGGAAAAGTTCTTGATTCATGGCAACGACCGAATGGTATGCACATATCAAGAGTTTCAACACCCTTGGGTGTAATTGGCATAATATTTGAAAGCAGACCGAACGTAACTGCAGATGCTGGCGCATTATCATTAAAAGCTGGTAATGCATCTATATTGAGAGGTGGATCTGATGGCATTAACTCTTGTTTAGAAATCCATAAATCACTGGTGAAAGGATTAAAAGAAGCTGGAATTAATGAAAATGCTATTCAGATTATAAAAACCACTGATAGAGAAGTTGTAAAACAAATGCTTCACGGAATAAATCAATCTATAGATGTAATAGTTCCAAGAGGTGGTAAAAGTCTTGTATCGATGGTTGAAGAAGAAGCAAGAGTTCCAGTCTTTGCTCATCTCGAAGGTATATGTCATATATTTGTAGATAAATCAGCAAATCAAAACAAGTCATTAGATGTTTGTATTAATGCAAAAATGCGAAGACCTGGCATATGCGGTGCAGTAGAAACAATACTTGTTCATTCAGAAATTGCTAATGATTTTATGCCACTTCTAATAAATGCGCTAAAAGCACAAGCTTGTGAGATTAGAGGATGTTCAGAAACATTTAAATATAATGAAAATATTAAACAAGCATCAGAAGAAGATTGGTCAACTGAATATCTTCTTCCAATTGTAAGTATAAAAATAGTGAATAGCTTAGATGAGGCTATTAAACATATTGAGCAATACTCATCGGGACACACCGAATCGATTCTTACAGAAGATCTGAACAGAGCTTCTAAGTTTCAAAAAGAATTAGATAGTGCAATAGTTATGCATAATGTTTCTACTCAATTTGCTGATGGTGGTGAATTTGGTCTTGGTGGAGAAATTGGAATAGCTACTGGAAAATTTCATGCAAGAGGGCCTGTTGGAGTTGATCAATTAACAAGTTTTAAATACCTTGTTAATGGAAATGGCCATACTAGAAATTAAAAAGTTTGTATATCTGTAGTATAACTACAGAAATATACACCCTTAAATGCTTATATATAGGCATTTATAAAAAATTTGACAAATATTTATCCAATAAAATAACATTCGCTACAAGTATTGCTTGTATATTACATTTAATAGTTTTTGTTCTCCCCTATTAGAATATTAACTATCTCCTCTCCAAAAATTGATATCAGGCAATACAATAAGATCTGCTTTGCCTATTTCTTGTTTATTAAAGGCATTTAATAAACTTATATATCTAGGACGCCCAGATCTAACCTAAACTAAATTTAATTTATTAGAAGTTATTAGAAAATCTCCTTAGATTTTTAGCCATTTTTTTTGCTAGGCGTTTAAAAATTTTTAGAGATTTGGCTAAGTCACTTGATTCTTCAATTTCTGCTAGTGAATAGCCATCCCAATATCTAACAATGAAATAGCTATCTTTTATTTCTTCGATTTCTAATGATGCAGAATCATGATTAAAATTATCATGATGTTTAATTTCAATATGACTATCTGAACAAGTGATAGAAGTGTTGTCTACCTCTACAAACATTGATTTATATAGATTTTCTATTCTAATACGGTTAATTTTTAAGTTTGTTTTGGTCATAAGAATGATGTCTTCCTACTTTAAAATCTCTTAAGCCTGCATGTTTTGTTTTTCGACCCCTAGCCCTCTCTCTCCAGAGAGTATAGCTACCCTTTTTTAGATTTCTTCTCATCAGATCTTCAACTTGATTCTGATTAAGGCCATAGGCTGCCTCAATAGCATCAAAAGGAGTTCTGTCCTCCCATGCCATTTCAATGACCCTAGAAATATCTGCTTCTTTTAACCTTTTAATTTTGATACCTTAGACTCTAATTCAGCAATTCTTCTTTTTAAAGGTTCAATTTCATCCTTTTTAACAAAACCTGCTTCCTTCATAAATTTTTCTAGAGCTGGCTTCATCATCTTTTCCATATTTTTAGCATCTTTCATCATTGTAAAAGGGTTCATTTTGTCTCCTTATATATATACATCAAATCTTGTTGATTTACCTTTGACTTGATAATTTAAGTTTCTATCTATTATCTTTGATTTAATTGGTCTTTTTAAGACAATCTTTTTAAATTCTTGTTTTTTGAAATCAAAAAATATCTGATCTTCTAGATTTGTAATTGCCTCAATTTCAAGGATATTTTTTATATCATTCATGACGCCTGATCTAGCATTATTTTTCTTATTATCAGGATACATTGGATCTAGATAGATTAGATCAATATTTTTAGTATTTTTATAAATATCGACAGCATTTCCATGGACTAAATCCAAATTTGTTAAAAAAATTAATTCATCTCTTGCTCTATGAATGGCATCATTTAATAACATAAATAAAACTCTACTTTGCTCACAAGCAATTACTTTATGCCCCAAGGCTAGAAAAATTAGAGTATCTGATAAAAAACCTGCAGTTCCATCAAGTATTGTTAGATTATCTTTTTTTTTACCTAATGCTTTCTTTAAAAGAGTTTCGTGATCTGGCCTTCTCAGCCTCCATCCCATTTGACCTTTTAAAAAATCTATATGAATTATCTTTTTTTGTGGTGAATTAATAACAAAATGTAACCCGCTTTCTTTGTATATAAAAAATGTTGGTTCTTTAGGATATATATTTACTATGTTTGTTTCAGGAACACCTAATACATTAGTTAAATAATCTATATAGATTTTGTTATCAATATAAATTGGGAAATTCATATGAGAACTAGTAATAAAACTCCCAATAAAACCCTGTAAATTACAAATGGATACATGCCAATTTTTTCAACAAAAATTAGAAAGTACTTTATAGTCAGAAAAGCAACAACACATGAAGTTAAAAAACCAATAACTAAAGAGATAATATTAATTTGCGTTTCATATAGAACTATATCCCCAATTAAAAAAACTAGTGCTCCAAAAATAGTTGGTATTGCCAATAGAAAAGCGAATTTTGATGAATCTTTTAAATTTAATCCTATTAATAAGGCAGCTGTAATTGCCGTTCCTGATCTTGATGCTCCAGGAAATAAAGCAAAAACCTGAAATATACCTATACAAATAGCACCAGCAATTGTTAATTCAATTAAGCTTTTAGATGAAGAGCTATATTTATATGCAAAAAGTAAAAAGCCTGCAAATAAAAGATTCATGTATGCAATACTAGAAATACTATTTCTATTTGATTCTATAAAATCTGTACCAAATAGACCTGCGATAACAATTGGAAGAGTCGCAATTATTAATAAATATGCAAGTTTTCTGCTATCGTTAAAAGCATTATTTCTAGAAATTAAAGACTTAATCATAAGTTTAATCTCAGACCTAAAAAAATATACTACAGCAACTAGTGTCCCAGCATGAACGGCTATATCAAATGCCAATCCAAGATCGTCTGTTCCAAATAATAAAGTTGGAAATAGTAAATGTGCAGAGCTTGAAATTGGTAAAAATTCTGTTAATCCTTGTATTAAGCCTAAAAGAAAGCTAAGAAAAACTTCATTCATTTACTTTTTTATATTGTGGTATTGAAGAATAAATAGGATTTGCATTATCCGGCTTAAATGAGTCTATATTATTCTTTGAATTAAGATACTGGTCTAAAGCCTTTTTAGCCACAGCATCAGAGTCTATCTTATCAACATCATCTGTGTCGATAACAATTAGAGGTTTGCTAATAGCCGAAGTAATTCCTTTTAAATAAGCTGCAACACTTCGTGTTGCTGTATATGAGTTTGAATTATTTGCATATGCAAAAATATCAATTTCTTCTAGAGTAAAAAAAGAATCAAGCCCTATGCTTGTAAGCATTTCTGACCAATTTGGCCTATCTTTTCTTTCATGTTTAATGGAGTATTGGAGAACATCATCTTTAATAATTGCACAAAGAGAGGTTTGATTTCCAGAACTCTGTATGGCTAAAACGTTCATCAAGCTTATATTTGACTAGATATCAAATTAAAAACATCATCTACAGACTTTGATCCGTCAACTGTAATATATTTTAAATTACTTTGAAGAGCTTGATTAGAATAAAAGTCTGATAAAGGTTTTGTTTGATCGTGATATACAGCCAATCTTTTAAGGACTGTTTCTGGTTTATCATCCTCTCTTTGAATTAGAGGTTCTCCGGATTCATCATCTTTACCATCTATTAGAGGAGGATTAAAATCAATATGATAGTTTTTACCTGACCCTGGATGAACTCTTCTTCCAGACATTCTTTTAACAATAACCTCATCATCTACCTGAATCTCAATAACATGTGTAAAAGCAATTCCCATATTCTTTAGCTCGGCTGCTTGACCTAGGGTTCTTGGAACACCATCAAACAAAGATCCATTAATGCAATCAGATTGCGTTAAACGATTTTTAATTAACTCGCCTATTATTTCGTCTGAAACCAGGCCTCCTGTATCAAGAATATTTGAAACTTTTTTTCCAAAATCACTCCCAGACGCTACGGCTTCTCGAAGCATATCGCCAGTACTAATTTTAGGAATATTGCATAGGTCGCAAATTAAATCAGCCTGGGTACCCTTTCCTGCGCCCGGAGGGCCTAGCAAAATAATATTTTTCATAATTCTAATATAGCAAACGCTATTGAGTAATCATTTTCGTCTGCAAGACTAACATGAGACTTAGTTATACCCAAGTCAATAATAGTTTTTTTTACTCCTCCTAATGGATTAAATAATGGCTTACCGTTTTCATCTCTTAAGATTTCAATATCCTTCAATAAAATTGGTTTTCTTAATCCAGTTCCAAAAGCTTTTGAGATGGCTTCTTTTCCTGCAAATTGTTTTGCTAGAAATTTAATGAGTTTTTCATCTTTATGAGATGAGGCTATTTTAAGCTCTTCAGGTGATAGTATTTTCTCTGCGAATGTTGATAAAGATTTCATTTCTTTAATTCTTGAGATCTTTACCATGTCTGTTCCAATACCAAAAATCATTGCTTGATTCTCCTAAAAATTTCTCGACTTGATAAATCTCTTCCGTCTAAACAAAAATGTATTGTCTCTTGAGTAATGTGCTTGAGATGTTTTTTTGATACTTCTGAAAGGTTTCTTATGCGAATATTTATAATGTCTTTTCCTGAAAAATTAGAGTTTCTTGACTCTCTAAAGCCTCTTTGTGGAATAAATGAATAATTCTTATTAGCGTCGATTGATTGGTTTTTATCTATTTCATTTTCAAAATCTATTCCATAGCCTAGCATTTCAAGCATATCTAATTCAAAGCTTCTTAGGGTAAGTTCGATATTTTCTCCCGAATGAATTTTTAATAAAAAACTTTCGTATAACAAAAATAAATCATCATGCGCTGCATCTTTTGGAAGAAGTTTTGTTAACAGCTCATTAATGTATAGAAGACTATAACTTTTTTTTGAAAGACTGTTTGTTAATTCTGAAAAATCTCTATCTATATTTGTTAATGTTTTTAACTCAGACCTTCCTGTATATGTAATCTTAAGTTTAGTAAATGGAGTTAAATATCCAAAAAACTTTGATTTAGGTTTTTTAGCTCCTTTAGCAATGATCGACATTTTTCCATTTTTTTTCGTAAATACATCTGCAATTAAACTCGTCTCTCCGTGCGCCCTATGGTGCAAAAGAAAACATTCATCCCAGTCACTATTAGTCATAGCTTCCGCCAACTCCCAGGCTTTGAAGATAATCAGAATCTGTATTCCAATTCTTTTTAACCTTTACCCAAGTTTTTAAGAAAACTTTTTTATTAAAGTACTCTTCGATCTCTATCCTGGCCTGTTTTCCAATTTTCTTTAATGTATTTCCATCTTTTCCAATAACTATCTGCTTTTGACTATTTCTAGCGACAAATATTACTGCATGAATTTTTATTAACGTATCTTCATCTTCAAACAATTCAACTTGCACAAATGTATCATGAGGCAACTCATCGCCAAGCATTCTAATTATTTTTTCACGAATTAGTTCTGAAATCATAAACATATCTTTGTGAGAGCTAGATACTGTATTTTTGTCATATAAATGTTCACTTTCTGGAAGGTATTTTTTTATTAACATTTCTAGCTCACTAATGCCATCATTGTTAATTGCTGATATTGGTATGATGTCTAAGAAACTATATTCATTTGAGAGCCTCTCTATTAGTGGCAGTAATTTATTTTTATCTGTAACTTGATCAACTTTATTTACAACACATATCACCTTTGAGTTAATTTGTTTGAGTTTTTTTAGAACTGATAAGTCTTGCTCATCAAGAACTAACCTCTGAGTAACAAACAGAATAATATCTGAATCCTCCATTAAACTTTCAGCTGAGCGATTTAATACCTTATTCATAACCTTGGGTGATTTAATATGCATGCCTGGTGTATCTGCATATATCATCTGCTTATTCCCTTCGGTCTTTATTCCCAAAATATTATTTCTAGTAGTTTGCGATTTTCTTGAAGTAATTGATATTTTTTTTCCTAATATGTGATTAAGAATTGTGGACTTTCCTACATTAGGCTTGCCAATAATGGAGATATATCCGCAGTAACTTTTAGACATCATTCTGTTTTATGTAAGCTAAAAGTTTCATCGCGACATTTGTTTCAGCTATTCTTTTTGATGAGCCTGAAGATTCAAATGCCATATCTTTGTATTTAACTGTGCATGAAAAATTACTCTTACCAGTTTCTTCAACAATATATTTTGGTAAATCGCTTTTTAGAGATTGGAATAATTCCTGCAATTCAGTTTTTGCATCCTTAAAAGTCATATCTTCAGATAAAGCTGCTAAATTTTTATTAAAAGCTTTTAAAGTAATATCTTTGGCTGCATTCCAACCACCATCGATAAAAATCGCCCCTATAACTGCTTCAAATGCACCTTCTAAAATTGAATTCTTTCGTTCTTTTGATAAATTTGCAGTACCTTTAGATAGTTTTACAACTTTTTCTAAAGATAGTTCTTCTGCTTTAATGGTTAAGGTTTCAGCTTTAACAAGATAGGCCCTCATTCGCGTTAACAAGCCTTCTTTTTGATTATTAAATCTATTGAAAAGATATTCTGAAATAATGGAATTAAGAATTGAATCTCCTAAAAACTCAAGTCTTTCATTGTTTGAAGTGCCACTAAAACTTTTATGTGTTAAAGCAAGTTCGATCAGTGCCTCATCTTTAAATGTATAGCCCAATCGATTTTGAAGATCTTTATAAGACATTAATTAATTGTGCCAACTCTTGCGAAATATGGAAGGCAAGTCCAACACTCCCAAGTCATAAAAAGATAACTAGCCTCCCCAAAGAAATTTGCTCTTGGAACAAACCCAACATCTTTTGTACTATCATTTGAATTATCTCTATTATCCCCCATCACAAAATAATTACCGCTAGGCACAGTCCACTCAGATGGATACTGAATATTTTCACCACGAATATTTCTAGTCAAAAACTTCCTATTTCCATGTTCTTCATAATAATAATCAACAATTACATTGGATTCTTTTGATGTAATGTTTCCTGAAAGATCTCTATATTTTTTAGTGATTCGCTCTTCTTTTGTTTTGTAAAATGTTTTCTTAATTGGCTTGTCATTTACATAAACTTGTTTATTGATAATTCTAATTTTATCTCCAGGCATACCAATTAGCCTCTTAACATAAGGTACTGGATTATGTTGAGGAACAAAGACAACAACATCACCATATTGTGGGTCGCTTTGAGATGATAGTGGATTGCCTATTCTATTAATTTTATATCCATAAGAATTTTTATCGACCAGTAAAAAATCGCCTACTTTTAGACCGGGCATCATTGAACCCGAGGGAATTTGGTATGGCTCATAAATAAAAGTTCTTAAGATAAATATGAGAAAAATAGGAATAAAATATCCTCTCGAAGAAGAAATAATTTCATTGTTTTTAAGAAAAAAACCAACTAAAAGTACTAAAAGAGATATAACTGAACCCACTAAAAGAACAATACTTAAATCGCCTGCATTGATGAAAATGCTATAAAGCATCATTAAACCAAAAATTGTTGATAGCATAGATGAGTTACTTGCTACGAAATTATCTTTGTAACCTTCTTTTGTTTCACTAATAATCCATGCAACAAGCACGGTAGCCATTCCAATTATTGAAATTATAAAAATTGGGTCTAATATCAAGTTATTCTCCAGATTTAAAATAATTTAAAAAAGCATCTTGAGGTATTGATACTTTGCCGAATTGTTTCATTTTTTTCTTTCCATCTTTTTGTTTTTCGAGCAATTTCTTTTTCCTAGTAATATCACCACCATAACATTTTGCTGTGACATTCTTTCTTAAGGCTTTTACAGTTTCTCTTGAAATAATTTTAGAACCAAGGGCTACTTGAATTGGCACATCAAACATCTGTCTTGGAATAAGTTTTTGAAGGTTAGAAGCAATTTCTCTAGCTTTTTGAGTTGAAAAAGATTTATGAACTATCATAGATAGAGCATCTATTTTTTGATTATTAATTAATATGTCTATTTTGGTTAAATCTGATTTAAAAAATCCAATTAGAGAGTATTCAATTGATGCAAAGCCCTTGGTTGATGATTTTATTTGATCAAAGAAGTCTACAATTACTGATGATAAAGGCATTTCAAAAACAATAGAAACTTGATTTCCAAAATAGGTCATATCTTTTTGTAAACCTCTTTTCCCAGTGCATAGAGTAATAACGTTCCCAACATATTCATTGGGAGTAAGGATGGTGGTATTAACAATTGGCTCCCTAATCTCTTCAATATCATTTGGAGCGGGTAGTTGAGATGGATTGTCAATTTTTATAACCTCACCATCCGTTTTTAATACCTCATACTCAACAGATGGGGCTGTAGATATTAGATCTAAATCATATTCTCTTTCTAGCCTTTCTCTTATAACCTCCATATGAAGAGTTCCAAGAAAACCACATCTAAATCCAAATCCAAGTGCATCAGAAACTTCTGGTTCGTAAATAAGAGAAGAATCATTTAATATGAGCTTAGAAAGAGCATCCCTAAACCTTTCGTAATCATCAGAATTGACAGTAAACATTGATGCAAAAACTTTAGGATTAACCTTTTTGAAACCTGGAAGAGCTTGGGTAGTTTCATCACCCCCCTCTAGAATTGTATCTCCAACAGGAGCGCCTTTAATGTTTTTTATCCCAGCAACTAAATAGCCAACTTCACCTGCAGATAAAAAATCTTTTTTAATTTTTTTAGGTGAAAATATTCCTAATTCATCCACATTATGAGATTGTCCTGTTGAATGAATTTTAAATTTTTGACCAGTCTTAATTGAGCCATTTTTGATTCTTATTAGCGAGACAACTCCCAAATAAGAATCAAACCATGAGTCAACTATTAATGCTTGTAATGGTTCAGATGAACTACCATCTGGCGAAGGAATTTCTGTAACTAGCATATCTAATAAATCTTCAATGCCTACTCCTGTTTTTGCGCTAACAAGAGGAGCTGAGCACGCATTAATACCAATCATATCTTCAATTTCTTTTTTGACTCTTTCGGGCTCTGATTGAGGTAAGTCTATTTTGTTAATAACAGGAACTACCTCTAATCCCTGATCAACTGCTGTATAGCAATTTGCTAATGTTTGAGCTTCAACTCCTTGAGATCCATCTACAACAAGCAAAGCACCTTCACAGGCCGATAATGACCTTGATACTTCATATGAAAAATCAACATGGCCTGGAGTATCAATAAAGTTTAATAAATAACTTACGTTATCCTTTTTATATTCCAAGGTTACAGCTTGGGCCTTAATGGTAATTCCTCTTTCTCTTTCAATATCCATTGAATCAAGAATCTGTTCTGACATTTCTCTAGCTGACAGTCCACCACAATATTCAATTAATCTATCAGATAAAGTAGATTTTCCATGATCAATATGGGCAATTACGGAGAAGTTTCTAATGTTTTTCATATAGTGCTGCTATTTTACAGCCAATATTACTAATATAGGAGTATCAAGTGATTTTTAAAGCATCAATTAACAGTAATTGATCTAATTATAGTTCCGCCACTTCTATTAATATGCAAAACAATTTTATTTCCAGAGGTAAAGTTTTCTAATGCATCTTCATATGAATCTACATCAATTATCTGATATTTTTTACCTTTATGTTGTATTAAAGTTATCAGATCGCCTCTTTGAATTTTTCCTGAAGCAGCAGAACCCGAATTTACCCTTGATACTATGACCCCGTCAGGCAAATTAGCCATTGAAGGATTATCTCTATCAATTTCAGCTACTTTTATTCCAATCGGATCTGAAGAAGTTTGAGATTTTGCAGGCACAAATGAATCTTTATTCACTGGCAGTTCGCCAAGCACAAATTTTAATTTAATTTCTTTAGCATCCCTGATTATTTTTGCATAAGCTTTTGTTCCAGGTTGCATTTGACCAACTACATGAGGAAGATCTGAACTAAATTTGATTTCTTTATTATTGAATTCTACTATCACGTCTCCCGGTTCTAACCCAGCATTATCTGCAGATTCGCCTTCTTCGATATCATTAATTAAAGCCCCGTATGGTTTGTTCATACCCAATGCCTCAGCAAGATCACTATCAACCTCACTCATTCTTACTCCAAGATAACCTCGTGATACTTCGCCTTTGTCAATAATTTGCTTAGCAACATCTATAGCAACATTTATTGGTATAGCAAAAGCCAAACCTTGATAACCACCACTTCTTGAATAGATTTGTGAATTTATACCAACTACTTTTCCATCTAAGTCAAAAAGAGGTCCACCTGAATTACCTGGATTAATAGCAACATCGGTTTGTAAGAAAGGGACATAATTACCAATATTATTATTTTGAATACTTCTACCCTTAGCACTTACAATACCTGCAGTTACTGAAAAATCAAAACTAAAAGGAGAACCGATTGCAATCACCCAATCACCAACTTTAAGTTCATCGCTGTTACCAGCTGTTACTTGGGGTAAATTATCTCCTTCAACTTTTAATACTGCGAGATCTGAGAGAGGATCAACACCAACAACTTCTGCAATAAACTCTCTTCTATCTGACAAAGACACAACTACTTCATTAGAATCTTCGACAACGTGATAATTAGTTAAAATATAATTATCTTTTAAAATAAAGCCAGATCCATAAGAAGTTGCTTCCCTTTTTTCTTGTGGCATCTCTCGAAACTGCCTCGGAATACCAAATCTTTCTAACATTTCATCTGGAATGCCTCCAAATCCATATGATTGTCTTTGGGTTACTTCTTTTTTTGATGTAATGTTAACTACAGCAGGAGCCGACTCTTCAACAAGTTCAGAAATGTTATCTGGTAAGGCCGCCTCAAGATTAAGCATAAATGTGCTTACCAAAACTATAATAAATGTAGATATATTTAGATTTTTCATATTATTTTATATTAATTGAGTTGGCTATTTCTACCGCCGTTTTTGAATCAATATTGCCATATAGTGTTGCTACCTTTCCTTCTGATAGCGGAATGACATATATCATCTTTTCTCCATGCTTCCAGTATTTTATATTTTTAATGCCTAAATTCTTTTTTTCAACACGCAATATAAAATTTTTGTTACCTTTATTATATTGTCTATTTTGAGATTTTGATCTCACATAACCAACGTTTCTTAAATCTACATCGTAAGCTGTTGCAATGTCTTTTCCTGGATTATTAATAACATGCATCACGTGGTCTACAAGGTTTTCTTCGACTCTGTTGACTAAATCCTTGGCTTCTTTGCTATTAATAGCTACATTAAGTTTGTTGGTTGCTGATATATCTTCCCCCATTCTATTAATATCATATTGATTAAGAGCAAAGAATGTAATTAAAACTGTAGCTGCAGCTGTAATTGTATTTGAAAACCAAAATTGATAATTAATTTTTTTTGACGATATTGACTGAATATTATTTTTATCTTTTTTCATTGATGAACTAATCAATGCATATCCTGATACTTTCTTTTTTAGGTCAACATCCTCTTTAAGAAGGGATAAGACCTCATCTATCTCAGCCTCGCTAAGCTCACCATCATATAAGGCAGATAATTTTTCTTCTATATCATTCAACGTTAGTCTCCCTTTCTATAAAGTTTAATATTTGATCACGAGCTCTAAAAATTCTTGATCTTACAGTGCCAACTGGTGTCTCTGTAATTAATGAGATCTCCTCATAAGTTTTACCATGAGTTTCTCTTAACTTAAAGGCGGTTTTCAATGATTCTGGTAAGGTCTCAATGTATTTATCAATTTTTTTTAAAGATTCATCATGCATTAGATCTGTTTCTGGATTTGAATGGAAAGTAAAATCAATTTCAGATTCATCTGATGAAATATTTAATTTATCTTTTTTGTAAGATGAACTTACAAAATGATTTTTTGCTAAATTAATTGCAATTCTATACACCCAGGTAAAGAAAGCGCTATCTCCTCTAAAAGTATGTATTTGTTGCCAAACTTTTATAAATGTTTTTTGAGCAAGATCTTCAGAATCTTCTATTGATTTAGTATAAGCATATAAGGATGCGTATACTCTTGGATAATATTTTGTCATAAGAAATTCAAAAGCCCCTTCATTACCATTTTTTGCCTTTTCTATAAGCAAGGAATCGCTATTATCTGAACTATTTTTCATTTATATAAATTCCTTTTGAATTAAGACAATCAAACTTATTAAAAGTTTCCTTGTTGAGAAAATTTTTTTAAGTGCTCATTAATGAAATTTTCATGACTTTTATTTCCCAGTTCAACATTTTTAAAAATATAGTCAAATAATTTTTGATCATCATAGTTTAAAATTTCATCAAAAATCTTAAGTTGTTTATTATCAATATTATAAATATCTGATGATGAAAATTCTCTTAAGAGGAGATCTATTTCACGCATTCCCCTTCTGCATTTCCAATAGATTCTGTTTATTTCTGTACTCATTGGTTAAAATGTAAATATTAGAGAATAATTTTACAAGAAAATAGACGTTCAAAATAAATTAATAACTTTTGGCTCATTTTTTATAGATGACTTTAAAGTAGTCGAAATAGTTGGAAGCGAGGAAAAAATTAAAACTTTTCTTCAAGGTCAAATTACATCTGATGTTTGTTCCATATCCAACGAGGGTTTTCAGCTATCTTCAGTATGTAATCAAAAAGCCTTTGTAATGGCTGATTTTTTTATAGGCAGGAATCAAGGAAAATTCAAAATTATAATTAATTATTCTCTTATAGATATATTTATTGATGAATTAAGTCCATATGCAAAGTTCTACGGGGTAACTTTTCAAGAATCAAGTGATAAGGTCTTTGCTTCTGTTGAAAAGAATAGCTCTAAAGCCAAAGGAGTATTTTTAAAAAACAAAGATTTAGCACTGTCTATTAGTATCAAAAATGAGGCACAGAATATTACTAGCTCAATAACTAATGAAGAATGGATTTATGCCAATATGTTGTTAGGCAATTTTTATTTATCTTTAAACGATATTGGAAAATATAGGCCTTTAGAAATCAATTATGACAAATACAGAGTTGATTTTGATAAAGGTTGTTTCAGAGGCCAGGAAATAATTGCAAGAATGAAATATTTGGGTGTTGATAGAAGAAAATTCATTACAATTATCTCTAATAAAGAAATATTAAGTGAAAAAAAGCTAAGAATATTGGGTGACAAACTTAAATATAAAAACTTTTATGTTTACCATTGCTCAATTAACAATGATTACATGAGCGAATATCAAAAAAATAACCCTCATGTTGTACTGGTTTAATTACCAAGTTATAGGATTCTTTCCAAGAGAAACTAAAATTTCATTTGTTAATGAAAAATGTTTACAGCCAAAAAACCCTCTGTAAGATGATAAGGGCGATGGGTGTGCAGCTTTTAAAACAAAATTAACATCTAAATCAATTAAATTTTCTTTTTCAATTGAATCTTTCCCCCACAGAATAAAAATAACTTCTCTTTTATTATTTAAAGATTTTATTATTGAGAAAATTAATTTATCCCAACCATAATTTTTATGTGAGTTGGGCTTGGACTCACAAACGCTTAACGATGAATTAAGTAAAAGAACTCCTTGAGATGCCCAGCCTTCTAAATTACCTAAATTATATTTACAGGAACCAATGTCATCATTAATTTCTTTGTAGATATTTCTCAAAGATGGAGGAATTTTAATATTAGGATTTACACCAAATGCCAACCCATTAGCTTGCCCTTCTTTGTGATATGGATCTTGGCCAAAAATTACTACTTTGGTCTTTTCATAACTACATAATTCTAGAGCTTTATATATATTATTTACTTCAGGAAAAATTTTTTTATTTTGTTTAATATCTTTTTGAATTTTTTCAATCGTACTCGAAAGTTCTGGTAAAAGACATTGTTTTTTCAATACTTTATGCCAATCATTTGGAAGTTGATGTAGGGTCTTTAATTTATGCATTTGTAGTCAAAATTTTATCCACAGAAACTGTGGATAAAGTTATGGATAACTTTATTTATATCACATAAAAGCCTTTTATTTAAAGGTTTTTTAAAAGATGAACAAAAATTGTACAAATATTAAATTTAACACCGCATATCAGTGGTTTATGTAAATAAATTAAAAGAAAACACTTACCCAGCAAGAATTATAAACTATTTGCGATATCATTTTTTTTTCTTGTTGACAAGTGTTTTAATATGTTAATTCTTTACAAACTTATAAATGGGCAAAAGTCTAGTTTAAAAATGTTAGATTTAATATAGTTAATCACAAACCCTGACACTTATTACGTGATCTATGTTATTTATATTATCAATCAATTCCTGTGTTGGTTTGTCTTCTAAATCTATCAAATTAATACCAATGGAGTCTCTACTCTTATGGGTCATATCTGCAATATTAATATTTTTATAGCCTATCTCATCGGTAATTTTTCCAATCATTCCAGGTTCATTTTTATTGATAATAACCATTCTGAATTCTGTTTTTCTGCCTAGTTTTATTGATGGAAAATTCACAGAATTGACAATTACTCCGTCTTTTAAAAAATTTGATATCTGATCGGCGGCCATGACAGCACAATTAATTTCAGCCTCCTTTGTGCTAGCACCTAAATGTGGCAAAAGAATTACATCATGAAACTCACTAGATCTCGTTATTAGTTCAGGTGTTGGAAAATCAGTAACAAATTTATCAATAATTTTTGAGTTTAAGGCATCAATGATATCTTCATTATTTACAATACCTCCTCTGGATAAATTTATTAACTTTGAACCTTTTTTAAAATATTTTAAAGATTCTTTTGAAATTAAATCTCTAGTCTCGTCTACTAGAGGGACATGAATAGAAATATAGTCAGAATTATTTAAAAGGTATTCCATAGAGTCGGCTTTTTCAACATCTTTAGGAAGCCTCCATGCAGCATCAATAGATATGTATGGATCGTAGCCTATAATTTTCATACCCATAACTTCAGCTGTTTGAGCTAACAATGAGCCTATTGCTCCAAGCCCAATAATTCCAAGTGTTTTTCCTTTTAATTCATTTCCTTTAAAGTTTTTCTTTTGAGCCTCCATCGACTTGTTTAACTCGTCAGTGTCCTGACCTGAAAGACTCTTGGAGTACAAGTTACCTTGAATAATGCCTCTAGAAGACAGCAGCATTCCACAAACAACAAGCTCCTTTACTGCATTAGCATTTGCTCCTGGAGTGTTAAAAACAACAATACCTTTATCAGTAGCTTGTTTTACTGGGATATTGTTGGTTCCAGCACCAGCCCTACCAACACATTTTAGGGACTCATTAAAATCAGCTTCTGCAAGAACCTGGCTTCTTAATATTAGTGAATCAGGATCAATTTCATCGATGTGAAAATTATTTTTCTTAAATATATCAAGGCCGTCTTGAGCAATATTATTAAATATTTTATATGTAAACATTTATTAAAAGGCTGATTGTGTTTAGAACGCATGGATTATATCTAAAAAAAATTTATTTTATAAGTTAATTTATTACTTAATAGTAGATATAGTTCTTTCTATATATTCCTTCCACAACAAATAATCACTTTCGTAAAAACTTATAGATGCTGTATCTGGCCTATAAAGTCTCTCGAGTTTTAGCTTAAGATCATCAATTGGCAATCCTTCTGCTATTTGAGAAACAATACAAGCTCCTAGCGCTGTTGATTCAATGTTTTCAGGCATAGAAATGTTTACTTGAAGAATATTTGATAATAGCTGGCAAAAAGTTTTATTTGCGGTCATTCCGCCATCGATAAACAAAGAATTTATTTTTATATTATTTTTCTCAAGCAAGTCTGTTATATCTTTGGTTTGGTAACAAATAGATTTAAATGCTGCCGTTATTAAATCAGTGTTATCTGAGTCTTGAGTGATGCCGTAAAAACCACCTCTAATATCTGAATTCCAATATGGAGCTCCAAGTCCATTAAATGCTGGCAAGAAATGTACATTTTTAGAATTACCATCACCATTTAAAAAAACTTCACTGTCTTTGGCATTATCAAAAAACTTCATTTTGTCTCTAAGCCATTGAATAATATTGCCACAAGAATAAATACTTCCTTCAATCGCATAGCTAACTTCATTATTTAATTGATACCCAACTGTTGTTAAGAGTCCCTCCTCCAAAGTTATGATATTTTCTTTAGTATTTACCATTAAAAAACAACCCGTTCCATAAGTAGATTTTATATCGCCATAATTAAAACAATTTTGCCCCACTAATGCTGCTTGCTGATCACCTACAACACCCTTTATGCTGATACTCTTACTATCTATGTCTAAAGTGCCAAAATTTCCATCACAGGGTTGAACATGCGGCATCATGGATATTGGAATATTAAACAAATCTAGTAAATCTTTATCCCATTCCATGTTATTAATATTAAATAGCATAGTTCTTGAGGCATTCGTTACATCTGTATAGTGGCCCTTTTCTTTGGTCATTGAATATATTAAAAATGAATCTATTGTTCCAAACATTAATTTGCCATCATCTGCAAGATCTCTTGCTCCGCTTACATTATCAAGAATCCATTTAATCTTAGTCGCAGAGAAGTATGGATCTATAACTAGTCCTGTTTTATCTCTTACTATTTTTTCATACCCGCTTTCTTTAAGCTCTTTGCATAACTGATGAGTTCTTCTATCTTGCCAAATTATTACAGGATAAATAGGTTCTCCAGTTTCTCTAGACCAAACAATAGTAGATTCTCGCTGATTGGTTATCCCGCATGCATTTATCGGGTTATCATACTTTAGAACATTGCTAACGGTTTCTTTGACCGTATTTAAAATATCAGCTGGATCTGCTTCCACCCAACCGTCATTTGGATAAGACAATTTGTATTCTTTTTGAGAATCAACAACTGCACTAAGCTGTGAATTAAATACTATCGCTCGTGAGCTTGTTGTTCCTTGGTCTATAGCTAAAAAATTACTCATAAAAATATCTCCATAACTATAATTATCCACAATTTATTAACTGATTGCCAACAGCAAAAAAACAGCTTACATACACTATATAGTGAAAAAAAATGAAATTGTCACAATATATAGTGTTTTTTTACTTGTTTCTTTATCCACAACATGTAATATTAGTACTGAAGAACAAAAAAGTTAGTGTAACTGCAGACGCACAAAACTTCTTCCAAATTAATTAAATAGAACTCTTTGTGAGAGGAAAAGATACGGCGAATTTTAAAATAGGGAAACAGAGTTAAAAATGGAAACACAACAAAAAACAAGCAAAACATTAGAGATACAACAACAAGTTGGGGCTAACGAAATAGAGACCACTGCTCCCGGCAAACTGAGAGTAATCAAAAGAAATGGTAAAGTCGTTGCTTTTGAAGAAGATAAAATTAAAGTTGCTATTACTAAAGCATTCTTGGCAACTGAATCAGGAAATGCAGCTGCAAGTGAAAGAATTCATAAGAAAGTTAATGCAATCTCGTCTGGAGTTATTGAGGTATTTGAAAGAAGAATGCCCTCTGGAGGAACCCTTCATATAGAAGAAATTCAAGATCAAGTTGAGCTTCAATTAATGAGAAGCGAAGAGTTGGAGGTTGCAAAAAGCTACATCTTATACAGAGCTGGCCGTACCCAAGAAAGAAAAAAAGAAACACCAGAAATTGATATTCCTGATAGACCCAATATTAATATCACCAAAGCTGATGGGTCACTTGTTCCTCTTGATATCGATAAGCTTGCTGCCCTAATTAATGATGCGTGTGAAGGGCTAGAAGAAGTTTCAATGAACGAAGTTTTAGAAGAAGCATTAAAAAATCTGTACGACGGAGTTTCAATATCAGACATGAGAACAAGTTTAGTTATGTCTGCAAGAACAAAAGTTGAAAAAGAACCAAACTACTCATATGTCACTGCAAGAATTCTTATGGATCAAATCAGAAGTGAGGCGCTCGGCTTCTTAAAAGTAGCTGAAGAATCAACTTATGATCAAATGAAGGAAAACTATCCAAAAGCATTTTTAGCTTATATAGATAAAGGAATTGAGCTTGATATCTTAGACCCAGAACTTAAAACATTTGATTTAGGAGTTTTAGGCAAAGCAATTGATCATACTAGAGATAATCAATTTACTTATTTAGGGTTGCAAACACTATACGATAGATACTTCATTCATTGTGATGATGTCAGGTACGAGCTTCCTCAGGTCTTTTTTATGAGAGTTGCAATGGGCTTAGCGGCAGAAGAAGAAAATAGAGAAGAGAGAGCTATTGAGTTCTACAAGCTCCTATCAAGTTTTGATTATATGAGTTCAACTCCAACTCTGTTTAACTCTGGAACAAAAAGACCTCAATTGTCTTCTTGCTACCTAACAACAATTCCAGATGATCTTGATGGTATTTTTGGAGCCATGAAAGACAATGCCCTTTTATCAAAATGGGCAGGCGGACTTGGAAACGATTGGACATCGGTAAGGGCCATGAACTCTTATATCAAGGGCACAAACGGTAAAAGCCAGGGTGTTGTTCCCTTCTTAAAAGTAGCTAATGATACAGCTGTAGCTGTAAATCAAGGAGGAAAAAGAAAAGGAGCAATGTGTGCTTATCTTGAAACATGGCACTTAGATGTTGAGGAATTCCTAGAACTAAGAAAGAACACTGGCGATGAAAGAAGAAGAACCCATGATATGAATACTGCTAATTGGGTTCCTGATTTATTTATGAAGAGAGTGGAAGAAGATAAAAACTGGACTCTTTTTTCTCCAGGTGAAACACCAGACCTTCATGACTTAATAGGCAAAGCATTTGAAGAAAAATATGAAGAATATGAAAAGAAAGCTCAAGCTGGAGAAATGGATCAATTTAAATCCGTGCCTGCAAAAGAGCTATGGAGAAAAATGTTAACAATGCTTTTTGAAACAGGTCATCCGTGGATTACTTTTAAAGATTCATGTAATTTAAGATCACCACAACAGCATGCAGGCGTTGTTCATTCTTCAAACCTATGTACTGAAATTACTCTTAATACGAGCGCAGATGAGATAGCCGTATGTAATCTTGGTTCTGTTAATTTAGCGCAACATATGAAAGACGGAAAGCTAGATGAAGAAAAAGTAAAACAAACTGTCTCAACAGCCATAAGAATGTTAGATAACGTAATCAATATAAATTATTACTCTGTAGACACAGCAAAAAATTCTAATTTAAAACATAGACCGATTGGTCTTGGAATGATGGGCTTTCAAGACACTTTATACATGCAAGATATAGCATATTGCAGTGATGAAGCTATTGAGTTTGCAGACAGAAGCATGGAATTAATTAGTTATTATGCTATTCATGCTTCAACAGAACTAGCAAAAGAAAGAGGAAGTTATGAGTCCTATAAAGGTTCACTTTGGAGCCAAGGCATATTGCCAAAAGACTCGCTTGAGATACTAGAAAAAAATAGAGGATCAGAATATTTAAATGTTGATAAATCTGAAACTCTTGATTGGGAATCCTTAAGAAAAAAGGTTATGACCGATGGAATGAGAAATTCAAATGTTATGGCTATAGCTCCAACTGCTACGATATCAAATATTACTGGTGTTACACAGTCGGTTGAACCAACTTATCAAAACTTATATGTAAAATCTAACCTTTCTGGCGAGTTTACTATTGTAAACCCACATTTAGTTAATAAGTTAAAAGAGCTCAATCTTTGGGATGATGTCATGATTAATGACCTCAAATATTTTGAGGGCAGTCTTTCACAGATATCAAGAATACCTGATGAAATTAAAACCATATACTCAACAGCTTTTGAGGTTGAACCAAGATACATAGTTGAATCAGCAAGCAGAAGACAAAAATGGATAGATCAAGCTCAATCTTTAAATTTATATATAGGAAATGCTGATGGTAAAAAGCTTGATATTACATACAGAATGGCATGGTATTCAGGTCTCAAAACTACCTATTACCTAAGATCAATAGCTGCAACATCAACTGAAAAATCAACAGTTGCACAAGGAAAATTAAATGCGGTTAGTGCGCAAGCAACACAAGCCGCACCACAGGAACTAGGAGCACCGGCCCCTGTTCCAACAGCATGCTCTCTGGATGACCCAGATTGTGAGGCATGTCAATAATATAGGAGAACGAAATGTTAAATTGGGATGATTATGGAAAAGAGGAAACAAACACAAGTGCAGCAGTAACTGCTAGTGCTCCTGTAGTAGAAACACCTCAAGTTGCAAAAGAACAACCTGCTCCAGTAGTAGATACAGCAGCTCCAATAAAAGAAAATACAGCCAAGATAGAAGAAGGATCTCGTGCACAACTGGCAAGAGAGGCTATAAAAAATCTAGATGATGCAGCAGGTGTTGAAGAACTAGATGAAATGGCTGGCTCGAGGGTTCAGGTTGATGACAAAATGATGATTAACTGTAAAGCAGATCTTAATCAACTAGTACCATTTAAATATGACTGGGCATGGCAAAAATATTTAGACGGAAGTGCTAACCATTGGATGCCACAAGAAATTAATATGACAAACGATATTGTATTGTGGAAATCTGAAGATGGCCTTACAGAAGATGAAAGAACAATTGTAAAAAGAAACTTAGGGTTCTTCTCAACAGCTGACTCTCTTGTTGCAAATAACTTAGTATTAGCACTATACAGATTGATAACAAATCCTGAATGTAGACAATATATTTTAAGACAAAGCTTAGAAGAAGCTATTCATACACATGCTTATCAATACTGTATTGAATCACTTGGTATGGACGAAGGCGAAATATTCAATATGTACCGTGAAATACCATGCGTTTCGAGAAAAGCAGCCTGGGGTCTTAAATATACACAAGAAATATCAGATCCTGAATTCAAAACAGGCACCGTAGAAACTGATAAACAGCTTCTTAAGAACTTGATTGCCTTCTATTGTGTTCTAGAAGGAATCTTCTTCTATTGTGGCTTTACTCAAATATTATCTATGGGTCGAAGAAATAAAATGACTGGAACGTCAGAACAGTTCCAATATATTTTAAGAGATGAATCTATGCATGTTAATTTTGGTATAGATGTAATCAATCAAATTAAGATCGAAAATCCTCATTTATGGGATGAAGAAATGAAGGCTGAAGCTGCTCAAATGATCCTTGAAGGAACAGAACTAGAAATTATGTATGCAAGAGATACTATGCCTAGAGGAGTACTTGGAATGAATGCCGCAATGATGGAAGAGTATCTAAAGTTCATTGCGAATAGAAGACTGACACAAATTGGTTTAGAAGAAGAATTCAAAGGTGTTGGTAATCCATTCCCATGGATGTCAGAAATAATAGATTTAAGAAAAGAAAAGAACTTCTTTGAAACCAGAGTTACTGAGTACCAAGTTGGTGGCGCTCTAAACTGGGAATAGTCTAAACAGAAAAGCTAGATCTACTGGAAACCTGATTGATGTAATCATTCAGGTTTTCGTAATCGTTTATATCAAGCCTATTTAACCTCACCAAGAATTGTAATGAGGTTACCATTTGAATATCTGCATAAGTAAACCTTTCTCCTGCTATATATTCTCTACTCGCAATAATTTTGTCATAAACATCTAAGGATTTAACTGCTAATTCTCTTTGTGCCAATCCATATTCTTGATTTTGATTTTCCATTTGACTCATATGGGGGTGAGTATGCCGAAAACCATGCATTAATGGGACTGCTAACTCATAAGTCACCCTTGAGTACCACATCTCTATAGAGGCGATCTCGATAGGGTTTTCTCCAAATAAATTGGGATCAGGATACAGAGACTCTAAATATCTGCATATAGCCGTTGTTTCTAAAATAATTGTGCCGTCATCTAACTTTAGAGCAGGTACTCTAGAATTAGGAGCTATGGCTTTATACTCTGGAGTTTTATGTTCAAGTTTTCCTAGATCAAGATCAATGACCTCTACTTGATCTAATATACCCTTTTCTTTTAAAAAAATTAAAACCTTGAGCGGACTGGGGGCAAGCTTGCTTGAATACAGCTTCAATGCTAGCCCTTATTAATTAATTCAAATATTTTTAGAGTCTGTTCACCGCCGTTTTGTAGAGGCCTCGCATCGTCCATGTCTGAAACCTTATCCCAGTTTGCAGCTATATTCTCTGGAGTCATATCCTCCCCAGTACCAAGATTAATACCCATAGTTTCATGAATAAATATTCGAGCAAAAACTCCAGCACCAGCAGCTATAACAACTCCATTAGGAGCATCTTTGCTAGCAAGATATAGCACAGCAGGTGTTACATGCTCTGGCTGCATATTTTTACCAAAATCTTCAGGTATCAAGCCCTCTGTCATTCTTGTATAAGCTACAGGAGTAATAGAGTTAGTGAACACATTATATTTTTGTCCCTCTAATTTCAGTGTATTCATTAATCCAATCATTGCCATTTTTGCAGATCCATAATTTGCTTGACCAAAATTACCAAAAACTCCGCTAGATGAACTAGTAAAAATAATTCTTCCGAATTCTTGTTCTCGCATTATTGGGTAAACAGTATGAGTACAATTCAAAGTTCCTTGAAAATGAACATCCATAACTGTGTTAAAGCTTTCTATAGTGTCTTTATGAAAGCTTTTATCTCTCAAGATACCGGCATTATTAATAAGAATATCTATTCTTCCCCATTTTTCTTTAGCTTCTTGAACCATAGCTTGAACTGCTTCTAAATCAGTGACACTGGCTCCATTAGCAATTGCTTCACCACCCTCAGAGATAATTTGGTCAACAACGGCCTTTGCGGCATCACTAGCACCACTTCCATCAACACCTCCACCAAGATCATTAACAACTACCTTTGCCCCTCTTCTTGCAAGCCCTAAAGCATGCTCTTTACCTAATCCTCCACCTGCACCAGTAACGATTGCAACCTGATCATCAAATCTAATACTCATTTATTTCACCCCTTTTTTGGAAGTCGTTATACGTTTAAGATAAAGTTATTCTAATAAAAATTAGTCTTATTTACTATTACTGAAAAAGGAGCACCCTTGATTAAAAAAGAGGCAATAACTGGATATGAAGATTTAGAAATTGACTTATATCAAGATAAAAGATTAGAGGAAAAAAAAGATTTATGGTTTGAATTATGCCTGCATGATTTAGATTGGGAAACAGGTTTTATAACAATCTTTGGTAAAACTCATCAAATACCGAGACTGCAAGCCTGGTATGCGGACAACAAAATTGAATACACATATTCCGGAAAAAAACTTCAAAGACATGACTGGAATAATTTGCTACTAGAAATTAAAGAAAAAATTGAGAATATTACATCTTTTAAATTTAATTCTGTTCTAGCTAATTTGTATAGAGATGGAAATGATTCAATGGGGCTTCATTCTGATGACGAAAAGGAGCTTGGAAAAAAGCCTGTGATAGCATCTTTATCACTTGGAGAAGCAAGAGAAATATACTTTAAGCATAAAAATAAAAAATTAAACTTAATTATTCCTCAAGCAAGTGGTCAACTATTGGTTATGCATGGCAAGACACAAGAATATTGGAAGCATGAAATAAAAAAAACAAAAAAAATTAAAAAGCCAAGAATAAATCTAACTTTTAGGAATATAATTACGAATTAAATTTCATATTAAAAGGTAAAAAATGAGTTCAAGAGTTAAAGTTGTGGTAACCGGAGCGGCAGGACAAATAGCCTACTCTCTTATTCCAAGATTGGTTGATGGAAGAACATTTGGTGACAAGATAGTTGATTTATACCTTGTTGAAATTCCTCAGGTTGTTAATAAGCTTGAAGGTTTAATTATGGAGCTTGAAGATTCATATTTTCCAAATATGGGTGAAGTCAAATATACAGATAATTTTGAAGAAGCATCTCATGATGCAGATTGGTTTCTTCTTGTTGGCAGTATCCCAAGAGGAATTGTTTATGAAGGAAAAAAAATTGAAGAAAGATCAGATTTATTAAAAATTAACGGTGGAATCTTTGTTAATCAAGGAGAAGCCATTGGTAAATATGGTAAAGATGACGCAAAAATTCTAGTTGTTGGCAACCCTGCTAATACAAATGCACTTATAGGTAAAAATGCAGCTAATAAAGATTCTCAATTATGGATGGCTATGACAATGCTTGATTCAAGCAGGGCCAAGTCTGTGGTAAGCAAAAAAACTGGAACAAATATTGATAACGTTAAAAATATGATTATCTGGGGTAATCATAGTCCTACGATGTATCCAGATGTTGAAAATGTTCTTATTGATGGAAGACCTGGAAGTGAAGTTATAAGTGATATGGAGTGGGTTGAAAATTCTTTTCTTCCGACTGTTCAGCAAAGAGGCAAGGCTGTAATTGACTCTAGAGGGGCTTCATCAGCAACATCTGCTGCAAAAGCAGCTCTAGATACAATTGTTGCATGTGAAAATCCAACTGATGATGGCGATTCATTTAGTGCTGCCGTAGCAAGCGATGGAGCTTACGGTGTTCCTGAGGGTTTGATGTGTGGATACCCTCTCTTTACTCTACCTGATGGCACAATAGAGATTAAAAGAGATCTAGTGATGTCAGAATTTGCAAAGCAAAAGTTTCAAATATCTATAGATGAGTTAGAATCTGAAAGAGAGGCAGTAAAACATTTACTTAAATGAAACAAAGGGAAAAAATATTAAATCAATTTATATTAGACACCCTTAATAATGAAGAATGTAAAAACCTTCAAATAGTAACAAAGCAAGATATCTCAAAGCTTGTACAAAAATTTGAAGATTCTGACATAGCACATCTAAGCATTGATCCAGATTTTGAGCATATAAAAGATCCAGTTGATTTATTCATTGTTTTGGATGATATAGATTTATCTCAAAGCCAGATCGGAACAATTAAGAATCTTTTAAGTCAAAAAATTATAATTTTTTCTCGTCCTAAAGATGGCATCAAAGAATCCAATATGATTAAACTTGGGTTTCAAGTTGAGCTTGAGGATAGCTCAAATAAGTTGCTATGTTTTTCATATAACCTTAAGACCTATAACAATAAAAGATCTTGGAACAATTCAGAAGGATGGGCTAATCCAGAAAACTTTGATAAGTATAGGTGGTAGTTTTATCTAAAGTAAGATAAGAACTTTAAAAAATTAGTATTACCACCATCAACAATAATATCTCCAGAAGCTATAGCCATTACTGGATTTAACAACCCTGATAATGCCATTTTAAAATTAAGTTCAGAAGTTTTAACTGTAATATCACAAGGTAAATCAACATTGGCTGAAACTGAGGCAACTTGATTTCTTATTGTAATAGCTCTAGTTATGCCAGATGAAAATAAGAAACATGTTTTAATGTTTTGATTAATGACTCTTTCAGGATTTAACCTAACAGATAAAATACTAAAAATCGTATCAATTGAAATTTCATTTACGCCCTCTTCTGTTCTTTCCGCAACTGGATAACCATCAAAACTAGCATCTAATTCCATAGCAGATGAAAGAAAGTAATTTCTTTTATTTGGATTAGATGAGCGCAGCCCAATATAAAGAAGAGCTTTTTGTCTTAAATTGTTTACTGTGTCTATCTCATAATCTAGAGCTAGAAGCTTATCACTTAATTCAAGAGCCCATTGCATGTCTTCATCTAAAATAGATTTTTTTAATGCTTCTAGCAAAAATGCTTCACCGCCGACTAATTTAGAAAACTTTTGAGCTTCTTCTTTTCTTGATAATGGGTCAAGCTCGGCAGGGTTGCCATTGAACCAGCCCAAATATCCATTAAATATGCTCTTAACAGACCATCTAACAGTACCATAAAACTCCGATAAAAATGGTGATTTTTTTATTGAGTCCGGTAATTCCACCATTTCAACAATCTGGTCAGGATAATAGCCCTCATTCATCAGTCGAATTGTTTGATCATGAACATATTGAATTGCATCTCTGTAAGTTGTTAATGCGTCCATAGCCTCTTGTGACCCAACAATAGGTTTTGTATGACTTGGAAATATATATTCTGGTTCATAAGATCGCATCTTATCTAGGCTTGAAACCCATCCAATAACATCCCTGTGAGTTGTTCCTCTAATTGTATAAAGATTTGGAAATGTTTTATAAATGTTGTCACCAGGCATCAAAGATTTGTGCACTGGCAACCAGACAAATAATTGGTCGTTCGTCTCACCTGGAGCATGATATAACTCAATATTGATACCAGAAATTTCTATTTTTAACTCTTTTCTAAAAGTTGTATCTGGCTTGACATACCCAAAAGGTGATTTGGAAACATTAAGGCTTTTACCAATACCAACATTTATTAATTCACCTTCTGGAAGTGCTGTTCCAAACATTCTTGCGCTTCTTATGGTAATAATTGGATTTATAATTCCCAATATTCTTTGCATGTAATAGTCAGTAGATTCATGCGCTATTACCATAGGTCTTTCTTTTTGTGTTGTTAAATAATGTGCTGCTCCAAAAGTATGATCTCCATGATTATGAGTATAGATTATTGCTGTTATGGGATTATCATTTAATTGTTGGAATCTATCATAAATCTTCGATGCCTCATGAGTACTGTCAGAAGCGTCAATAATGATATTGCCTTCATCTCCTTCTATCATAATAGAGTTTGCAATTCCAAAACCAATAGCGAAATGAATTCTTCCTCCAGGAGTCTCGTATGTCAAAACATTCTGCTCAAACTCTTTAGAGTGTTCTATAAGTTTTTCAACAGATGAAATTTTTGGAACTTCAATTGTATTTTCTTCAGAAGTGCAAGAAAAAAATATAAACAAAGCATATAAGCTTAAAAGATAATTTTTATTAAAATTTGATTTCAATTAGATATAAATTTTAAATTTAAAGGAAACTAAGCATAATTTCATCAACAATGATATTGGAGCCATCTTCAGAAGTTGGAGCTTTTGAGGAGCCATTTCTCCAAACAGTTACCACAGTCCATAAAGTTTTATCAGCATTATTATCCTTAAGATTAACTCTTAATATATTTTCAGTAATTGTTCTAATGTCATCACGAAAATAGTAATTGTCCCAATAATATCTCGAATAATAATGATTCATTCTGTCTGATTGAACCTTATCTTTAGTGGTGGTGTTTATTTCAAAAGTTAAATTAGAGTTATCAGAATAAGATAGTCCTCTTTCAATTAGTGAATATTTTAAATTATCTTTAAATCTTTCTAATTCGATTGGATTGATTTCTGCGCTAATACTTGACTGATTTATCTTTATAGAAAAATCGCTATAATTGTCTAAGTTGAAAGTATCAACTGAATCAACTTTTATGTTAGTTTTCATATTGTTACAGCTAACTAGTAACAGTACAGTAATTAATGTGGTTATTTTTTTCATAGATTTATTATAGTTTTTATTATGTTTAACCTTCAAGAACAAAAAAGAATTCCTTTACTGGATGTCAATGCTCAAATATACAGCGAATCAGAATTTAATTGCAAACATGTTCACCTAGCTTGTGATAGTGATGAAAAAGTATTTATGGTTGCTTTCAGAACCATTCCTCATGATTCTACTGGTGTGGCCCATATTTTAGAACACACAGCTCTTTGTGGTTCAAAAAAATATCCAGTAAGAGATCCATTTTTTATGATGATTAGAAGATCTCTTAATACATTCATGAATGCTTTTACCTCAAGTGATTGGACTGCATATCCTTTTGCAACACTCAATAAAAAAGACTTTGACAATCTTTTAGGTGTATATCTGGACTCAGCTTTTTTCCCTAATTTAGATAATCTTGATTTTGCTCAAGAAGGACATAGGCTAGAGTTTCAAGAAAAAAATAATCCAGAGAGTGAAATTGAAATAAAAGGAGTTGTTTATAACGAAATGAAAGGGGCTATGAGCTCGATTACAAGTCAGTTATGGCATGGAATGTCAAAACACTTATACTCTTCTTCAACATATAAACATAATAGTGGTGGCGATCCTGAAAGCATAATAGACCTTTCTCATGAAGATTTAGTTAATTTTCATAAAAAACATTATCATCCTTCAAATGCTACTTTCTTTACATTTGGAAACTTAGATCCTCAAGAAATTCAGTCTTACATTAAAAAAAATGTTTTAGTTAACTTTTCACCTTCAGATGAGGTCGTAGGTGTTAAAAATGAAGTTAGATTAGAATCACCAAAAATTGTTTCAGATTTTTATAACCCTATTCCAGGAGATGAAAATAATCATCATATTGTTTTAAGCTGGCTTTTAAATGAAAGTCACGACCCGGTTCAATTACTTGAAACATATTTAATGTCTAATATTCTTTTAGATAACTCTGCCTCCCCATTGAGAAAGGTTTTAGAAAGTTCAAAGCTAGGCAGGTCACCATCACCCTTAACTGGTCTTGAAGCTGATCAAAAAGAACTTGTCTTTGCTGCAGGGTTAGAAGGTGTTGATTCAAATAAATCAAAAGAAGTTGAGACACTCATAATGGACTGTCTTAAAAAACTTGTAAAAGATGGGGTACCAAAAGATCTTATAGATTCTTCTCTGCATCAGCTTGAAATTAGACAGAGAGAAATTACTGGGTCTGGCATGCCTTTTGGTCTACAAATCATGCTGACTTGCTTGCCTGCATGTATCCATAATGATAATCCATTGAATATACTAGATTTAGATAATGCTTTTAATGCTATAAAAAACAACCTTAAAACAGATAATTACATTGAGAACCTTATTGAAGAAAATTTGATTAAAAACAATCATAGGCTAACCTATTCTTTGATTCCTGATATTGATTTAAATAAAAAAAATGAAGAAAAAATTCAAAATAAGGTTTTTGAAATTACAAAAAACTTTTCATCAGATGATAAAGAAAAACTTATAAAGCTTGCTGATGATTTAGAAAAAAGACAAAACTCTATTGATGATCCTGAAGTTTTACCAAAGGTTACAAAAGAAGATATACCTAAA
Organism: uncultured SAR86 cluster bacterium; assembly: GCA_902558375.1. Classification (GTDB taxonomy): domain Bacteria; phylum Pseudomonadota; class Gammaproteobacteria; order Magnimaribacterales; family D2472; genus SCGC-AAA076-P13. The sequence continues at coordinate 49,403 of CACEDQ010000001.1, read as the reverse complement.
ACTAGAAACTATCCATCTCCAATAGCTTGTCCAAACAATAAATCAACTAACTACTTCTACAAAACTGGTACTAATGGAATTGTCTATCATACAATGATTTTTCCTTGCGAAGCTCTTGAAGAAAATGAATTACAGATTGCTAGTTTATTTTCAAATACTTTAACAGATATTGGTCTAGGTAAAGATGGCTATGAGGACATCCAAAAATATCAATCATCAATTACTGGAGGTATTTCAGCATCATTTATAACTATACCCAATAGAATAAATGGTACATTTAAATTAGCACTTAAAGTTAATTCAAAAAGTTTAGAAAGTAATGAGTCTTTAATGCAGGAATTAATTATAAGAACTGTAAAAGAATCTAATTTTGAAGAAATCAAAAGGATTAAAGAACTTTTAGAGTTTATCTCATCTGATAATGAAAAATCAGTTATTCAAAATGGTCACATTCTTGCAATGAGTAACGCAGCATCACAAATAACTGATATCGCATCAACCAATGAGCTAACATCAGGATTGAGATTTATTCATAATACTAATCAGCTTTCCAAGTTAGTAGAACAAGAGAAAGAACTTACAAAATATCTAGAATTACTTAGATCTATAAAATCTAAAATTTCTTATTCTCCCAGTCATATCTTTACTGCATCAGCTTTAGATATGAAAAAATTAAAATTAAACTTTGCAATTGAAGGAAATACAGAACAATACAAAGATCAGAATTTTGTTGGTGTCCAAAAGAGTCCTATTGGTTGGATTACCGGCTCACAGGTTTGCTTTTGCGCTGAAGCATTCCCAACAGTTGACTTTCATCATGAAGATGCGCCTGCCCTAACGGTACTTGGAACAGTCTTAAGAAATGGCTATCTTCATTCTGCCATTAGAGAAAAAGGCGGCGCGTATGGTGCTGGTGCCTCACATGATTCAAATAATAAGGTTTTTAAATTTTTTTCTTATAGAGACCCTAAGTGTTCAGAAACATTTAATGAATTTAAAAATTCTAGAGAATGGTCAATTAAAAACATTTCTGAGGGACAGCTAGAAGAAGGAATTTTGGGTGTTATATCAAGCATAGATAAGCCATTGTCTCCATATGGTGAAGCAATGAGTGATTTTATGAGCTCATTAGATCAAAAATCTCAAGATGAGCGCCTGCATTTCAGATCAAAAGTTAAATCATGCACATTAAAGGATCTTGCTATGGTTTCAGAGAAATATTTATTTAACGAATCAAAACGCTCTGTCATCGCAGGTGAAAACTATAAATCAGAGCTTAAAGATTTGGGGTTTGATATTAAGTACATCTAAAAAAAGAAATATTTCTTTTTCTTTAGCTCTCCAGCACAACTCCAATACTGCTGTTGGTACTTTGTAGATCTAGCCTGCACCCTATCAGCAACTTTTATAAGCCATGGTTTTTTTCTATAAGTTTTTTTCTTAAAGCCGCCATATCCTTCATGGTAGGCAAGATATAATGATCTAGCATCTAATCTATCAAATCCCTGATAGTAACCCTTAGATGCATACCATCCTATAAAATCGGCAGAGTCACTAAAATTGCTTCTGCTTGCTCCAGAATTACCAGTTTCATCAATATAATCATCCCATGTCATATTCAATGCTTGAGAGTATCCAGATGCAGTAGATTGTCTCTTCCATGGTATGACCCATAATAACTTTGTTCTGTCAGGCTTTGCATCTGCTTTAAAACTCGATTCTTGATATACAAATGACATTAATACGTATGGTGGAATCTTCCATCGTTTCTCAGACCTCATTGCTGCTTTATACCAACTTTTCTTTTCTTCAAATATTAAACAAATATTATCTGGATTTTGTGGAGGTGTCGTAATACAAGATTGAAATGACAATATTAAAAATATAAAAAATGCAGTTTTTAGAAATCTAATATTCATTAAATTTTTTCACCCGGTTTAAAACCTCTAAATGTTTTGAAACGAGGAAATCTTAAGCTGTAATTTTCACCTTCCATGCTTTGAGTAACAGCATCTGCTCTTATTTCGATTAATTGTCCAATTAATGAATCTTTATATTCCCAAAACTTTTCTCTATTTTCATCAGTTAACCCACTACCTACATTTAGAGAGAAAAATTTACCATCATCAGCACCCTCTACTGAAAATGCACCAAGCTTCCCTGCATGCCTGCCAGTGCCTTCATGAACTTCTGTGATTTTTAATGTGACCTCAATGAAGGGTTTCATTTTTAGCCAGGCATGACTTCTTTTGCATTCATATAAATCATTCACAGGCTTTATCATTAATCCTTCATAACCACGATCTAGTGCTTCTTTATTCATTTTAGAATATATTGCTTCACCCTCTTCTTTATCAAAATCTACGACCTGATAGTCAACAATTTTGATACATGAAGGAAATTTTTTAGAAAATTTCTCTAAATTATGTTTTCTTTCAAGGGTGGTAAGCTTGCTTTTGCCATCGTTAAACTCTTTAAGAGGCAAGATATCAAACAAAGCTAAATATGCATCTTCTGTTTTTGCATTGGTTTTCCTATGAACTTGTTTCATTAATGATTGAAAGTCATTGCTCATGACCTCACCATCAAAAACCATATTATTAAATTCAGGTTTGCTTAATGCTTCTTCAATATGAGGGAAATTGCTAAATATTTTTCCATTTCTGCTATAAAGAGTTGTATTATTTTTCTTTGTTATCGCTATTACCCTCACTCCATCATATTTATATTCAATTAAACAGTTACCTTTAATCTTTTTTGGATGTTTCATTCCATCATGAGATAGCATGCAAGCAAAAACAGGCACCCTAAATTGAATATCCATTTTTTTTGCAACATTGTTGACTGTCTTCTCGCTTACGCCGCATCTCAAATCCTTTATTAAGATTCTTCTATACCAATCATTCCACTCTTCTAAAGTAGCTTTATCCATTAGCGCCAAAATTTCATCCCTAGCAGCGTGACCGGTTTTTTCTCTTTCTATTAATAGTAAGGCGGAGTTCTTGAAAGAACTCCAACTTAATCCTTTTCCATTTTTATCAGATTTAGGAACTTGTTTAACGCCAAATGTTACCAATGCATCTAGGCACATTGATAGACCTTCTTGAAAGTCTAGGTCATTAATATTTTCTTCAATAACGTTTTCTTTAAATAATCTACTATTATCACTTTCAAGTTTTTGAATTATTTTCCACGGCTTCATTAGTCAGATTTTTCAGCAACTGCAAGTTGTTTTAATCTCGCTATCTCTTGAGCTTGAGATTCAATATGCGAAATCATTTGTTTGGTTATTGGTGTTCTTTCTTCATCACAGATATTTGCATAAAACTTTTCAGTAAATTCATAAGCAAAATTTACCATGTCTTTTACTGTTTTAATTGGATCTAAGACGTTATTGAGATCAGCAGCAACAATGATTGCAAAAGTACTAGTCTCTGATTCAAATGTGCCAGGATTTAAAGCGTTAGCTATTCTAAATGACTCCTTATTATTGTTATCTTTTATAACGAAGAACCCCTGTGATAAGGTTGCTCCAACATTGCTCATAAAACCATATACTTGATCGATTTCAAACATAGACTTATCAATGGATATTAAATTTAAAACAACAAGTTTTTGCTCTTGATAATCAATATGATCTTTATCATCAAAATCAAATGCTTGTTGAGACTTTATATCAATTTCATCAAATTCTTTTATTTCAAATGTATCTGTGACAGGCTCAATTTTTACTTTGAGCTCTCCTTTATTAGAAATTTTTCTTATAAAAAGAAATGTGATTATAAGAAATATAAGAACAGAAAAACCAATTAAGTATATATCTATATTGGAACTTATCATACTTCAGCAAACTCTAGAGCTTGATTGACGTCAACAGAAACCATTCTAGAGACACCAGCTTCTTGCATTGTAACTCCCATTAAATGATCACTTTTTTCCATAGAAACTTTATTATGGGTTATAAATATGAATTGAACTGTCTTTGACATCTCCTCAACCATATTTATAAAACGCATAGTATTTAAATCGTCTAATGGAGCATCTACTTCGTCTAAAATACAAAAAGGCGCAGGATTGAGTTCAAAAATTGCAAAAACAAGAGCTAAAGCAGTTAAAGCTTTTTCACCCCCTGATAATTGAGAAATTGATGAATTTTTCTTTCCTGGAGGTCTAGCCATAATTACCACACCAGCATTTAGTGCATCATTTTCAGTAAGAGCAAGTTCAGCGAAACCACCACCAAATAACTTTGAAAATACCTCTTTCATTCTTTTGTTTATTGAATCAAAACTATCTTGAAATCTTGTTTTTGTTTCAAGATCAATTGTTTTTATGGCGCCTGTAAGTTTTTCAAGAGCTTCAGTAAGATCGTTGTATTGAACATCTAGCTCTTCTTTCCTTTTTGATTCAGCAGCTATTTCCTCTGGAGCTGCAAGGTTGATAGCTCCTAGACGTATGATTTTTGCCTGTATATCTGCAAGTGAATCTTGGAGGACATTAAGATCCATGTCTTCATATTTTGAATAATCTATATTTTCAATATTTAAACCAGCCTCTTTAATTTTAGTATTTGCGTTATCTAAATTAATTTCATGGGTTTTTAAATCCAACCTCAGATTAGTAACTTTCTCTGCAATTGATTTAAGATCTAATTCAGCTACATTTTTTTGATTTTCAAGGTCTCTTAAGCTTTCATTAAACTGAGATTGTTTTTGCCTTATGGCTGTTAATTCAGATTCTGCTTGAGAGCTCTTTTCTACCAAGCCATCCATAATTACTTGAATTTCAGACTTCCTTATTTCAGCTTCTTCAATTAATTTTTTTAATTCGTTTTCTCTGCTCAAGTACTCCTCGGGAGCAGCTAAATTAAATGAACCTAATTGAGCAATGTTTTTTTGTATTTCATCTAAAGAGACCTCAAGCCCTTTTAAATCCATCCCCTTGTATTGTGCTGAATCAAGGTCTGAAATACTTACCTCTGCTTTCTCTAAAACCATTGAAGCATTTTCTAAATTAATTTCGTGAGTTCTTAGCTCAAGCCTTAAATCATTAATTTCTTTCTCAAGGTTTCTAAGTTCATTTGATACAACAGATTTATTGCTATCCATTTCTTGCAATTGGTTATCTATATTAGTCTGAATATTAATCTGTGATTCCAGTTGATTACCAATTGAGATTCTTTGACTGTTAAGGTCTTCAAGCTTAGTTTCAGCAATTTTTTTATCTTCCTTAGCTTTGTTAATAGCCTCTTCTGCTCTATTTTTTTGATTTAAATATTCTGCAGTAAAGCTTTTTGATTGATCAGAAGCAATTTTTAATATGCTCATTAGGAGTTCTTTCAGCTCAGATAATTTTGAATTCACTTTATCTGCGCTTGATCCAAATGATTTAAGTAAGTCTGTGATTGAATCTAGTAAGTGTATTGCTTTTTCTTTAGGGCTTAAATGTTCATTATTTGACTCTTTTTCAACAGCATTTGCATAATTACGTGAAGCCTCTTCAAAATCTGATTTTGCATTTTCTGCTAAATTATTAAGATTTTTTATTGAGCCTTCGATTCTTGCAATTTCAGCATCAATAGAAAATTGATTTTTTTGAATATCTTTTATCTCATTTACGATTTTGTCTTTATTAGCTTTAATACCGTCAAAAATATCCTGCTTCGAATCTAATTCATTTTGTTTGATGTTTATTTGGTCTTCGAGCGGTTTAATTGATACACCGATTGTATTTTTTTTCTCAAGAGCATCAAAAGCCTTAACAATAGCAATATTTAGCTTTAATTCTTTTTCTTTTGGACTTAAGTCCTTAAATGCAGACTCTTTTTGAAGAGCATCTTTGTAACTTTTTTGAGCTCTTTCAAGGGCTTCTAAATTAGTGGCTTCAGATTTATTGATGTTATGAAGATCTGATTCATGCTTAGCTATTTCAGCACCTATTGTATAAAAATTTTTCTGAGCATCCTCATAAGCATTAATTACAGACTCATTCTGGGTTCTATAATCATCGATTTGTGCTTGTTTTGAATCTGATTCGGCCTGTTTTATTTTGAGATCTCTATTTAAGCCTTCTAAGTTCTTTTGGAGTTTGTCTTTATTGTTTTTAGCTTCAAGTGAATAAAGAATTGCTATATCAGTCTGTTTCTGATTCTCCTCTTCTTTTAACTTGTTATATTTCTCAGCAGCTTTAGCTTGATTTTCAAGCCTTCTAATAAGCCTTTCTATTTCATCCTTTATATCCTTAACTCTTGATAGGTTCTCTTTTGTCTTCTTAATTCGACTTTCCGTTTCTCTTCTTCTTTCTCTATATTTAGAGACACCAGCAGCCTCTTCAATATGGGTTCTAAGCTCTTCTGGCTTTGCGCTTACAAGCCTACTGACCATTCCTTGTTCAATAATTGCATAAGAACTTGGTCCTAAACCTGTTCCTAGAAATATATCTTGAACATCTTTTCTTCTACACTTTGTGCTATTTATAAAATAAGTTGACTGTGCATCTCTTGTCATTAATCTTTTGATGGAAATTTCATTATAGGAAGTATATTCGCCACCAATCTTTCCACTAGAATTATCAAAAAGTAATTCAATACTGCACTGTCCTGATGGCTTTCTATTTTCTGAGCCATTGAAGATGACGTCTACCATAGACTCCCCACGAAGATTTTTAGCAGAGAGCTCTCCTAAAACCCATCTTACGGCATCAATTACGTTTGATTTACCACAGCCATTAGGGCCGACTACGCCTACTAAATTTGAAGGAAAAGATATCTTCGTTGGATCTACGAAACTTTTAAAACCTGCGAGTTTTATATGTTTAAGCTGCATTATTGAGAATATTTTTCTTAGAGATATATTAAACTATTGTTCCCTTTTAAACCATTCATTTGCCTTAATATTATAGGAATTTACAGGCTGATTGTTATCAATTAACAAAGCGTTTTCAGAATAAAAAATAGAGGCTGTAGCAGGGCAGTTTAATGATACTTTTAAATCGAGAGTTTCTTGATTTAGATAGGCAGAAGCCAAATCAAAACCAGGAATGGAGGAATGAATATTTTCTAACTCAAATTCAGAAGAATCCGTGAATTTTTTTGAGGCTATGGGTATTTTTGGACCATTCATGATAAATACTTCTGCTGTACCAAAAAAATTAGAGCACTCTGGTGGAGAATGAAGATTTATAATTAATTTAGACTTTGCAAAATCAGGGAATTTTGCGTCTCTAAGTTTTGTGTATAAGGTATAAAAAATAAATTTTTCATCTGTAGTTTGAAAGTATTGCTCTGAGATAGAAATTAAGCTTTCAGCAGCAATGAATTTACTGTCTTCAATGGCTTTATTAATATAACCTTGAAGCCAATACACTTTATCTTCATTGCTAATATTGTTATTAAATTCTCTTGTAATATTTTCAGAAATTTTATTATTAAAGTTAATATTCATAAGAATTTCTGAATTGATCTTTTGATTTTTAATTGAGCCTAAGAATGAGTATTTTCCAACAACAGTAAATAAACAAACAAGAACAACTAAAAAAGAGATTCCAAAAATATATCCTTTATTGTTTGTATTTTGCGATAACAGATATGCCAAGATTGGAATGAATGCAAAGAAAGCTAAGAAGTATATAAAAAACATTATGTCTTTCTTCTAAAAAAGAATATTAACAAAGCAATAAATAAAAATAATACTGGTGCAATCCAGAGAATATACGTACTGCTATTCAATCCTGGATTGTATAAGACTTCATTTCCAAACCTATCAGACAGAAAAGTCTTAATCTCATCATCAGTTTTGCCTTCTTTAATTAATTCTATAATTTTCTTTTTGATATCCTCAGATACCGGAGCATTAGAGCTTGCAAGTGATCCACTAGTACATTTTGGACATCTAATTTCTTTTATTAAACTATAAAACCTTTCCTCATCTTTTATATTTTCAAAATTATATAAAGAATCGCCCAAAACATTTGTTGAGGATATAAAAAATATAAATAACAACGATTTAATTGTCATTAAAAAGGTTCTCCTTTTTTATAATTGGAGAAAAAACATCACTCCAAATCATTTCATTTACCTCACCCCTGTAATGAGCAATAATTTTTCCATTATTTATTAAAAAAGTTTCAGGTGCGCCAGTGACACCCATATCTAAGGCTAATTCGCCTTTTAGATCATGAATAATAAATTTATAAGGGTCACCAAACTTTGTAATCCAATTTATTGCATCAATTCTTTCGTCTTTATAATTTAACCCCATTATAGGAATACCTTGTGAGCTTAGTTTTACTAAAAAACCATGCTCAATTCGGCATGTAATGCACCAGCTTGCCCAGACGTTAATTAAGTGTGCGCCTTCTATATCTGAATTTGTTATAACGCCATCCGAATATAAATCTTCAAGTTCAAACAATGGCATATTTGAAGTTTGAAAACTTGCTCCTGGATAGTATTTATCATCTTCAATATATAAATAAAAAAAGTAAAAAAACATCAGAGATACGCTTAATATAAATACTCTTAAAAAAACTGTCATGAGTGCACTCTATTTAATGACCTAGCTAAAAATAAACCTGAAATAATCATTAATGTGGCTGAAAACCATATCCATCTTATAAAATAATTAAACTGAACATTTACAATCCAACTTCCATCATCTAGTTGATCACCAATTGTTAAATATATATCTTTTAATAAGGATGCATGTATTGCTGTTTCAGTTGTGATTTGACCTCTAACGAAGTATTTTCTTTTTTCAGGATTTAAAGAAAATTTATTTCCGTTTTTATTTTCTATTATGAAATCTGCTTTTACAGATTCATAGTTTGGGCCTTCTGAAAGTTGTAAATTGTTAAATGTAATCTCATGATTTTTATAAGTTTCTGTTTCATTGATTTTAATATTCAATGCTCTTTCTGAACTAAAATCATTATTAAGGGCTATAGATATTATTAATAATCCAAGTCCTAAATGGGCTAAAACACTATATATATTTACAAATTTTCTATGAAAAATATAGGCATAAATTACCATGATATATCTACTAATTATTAGTGAGCCAATGAATAACGAAGCTAGCGTCCAGGCTCTGGATACAGAATAAAATTTAAATGATAAAAAAGTAATAAACAAAGAAAATACAAAGCTAATTATTAGAGGGTTACTCAAAAAAGCAAATTTAAGTTTGCTTTGCCATTTAGACTCAATAGAAAAAAGAAGAAACAGGCATGCTAAGAGCGTAATTGGAACAAATATGGCATTGTAAAATGGTGCGCCTACACTTATTTTTTGATCATAAATAAACTCATATATTAATGGATACATTACACCAAGCATTGTTGAAAAAATTAATGTTCCAAAAAAAATATTATTAATTGATATAAAAGATTCTTTTGATAAGGAAACTATTCTTTTATTTGAAATCAATATTGTAAGTCTATAAGAAAATAAAATAAGAGACGTCATTACTAATATCCCAATAAAAGCCAGCAAATAAAGGCCCCTCTCCGGATCGTTTGCAAAAGAATGAACACTATCTATGATTCCTGACCTTACAATAAATGCTCCAAATAGACTTAATGAAAAAACTAAAATAGACAATAAAATAGTCCAAATTCTTAAGATTGATGACTTTGATGATGCGCTTAGCGAATGAATAAAAGCTGTTGCTGCTAACCAGGGCATTAGGGCAACGTTTTCAACCGGATCCCAAAACCAATACCCTCCCCATCCTAATTCATAATATGCCCACCAGCTACCTAAAGTAATCCCTAAAGTTAAAAATGACCAAGCAATTATTGACCAAAATCTAACCTGTTTTTCCCAATTAATACTAGAATTGCCCTCTATCAAAAAAGCTATTGCTTGTCCAAATGCGATTACAAAACCAACGTAACCAAGATAAAGTGTTGGCGGGTGAATTGCTAACAACGGGTCTTGAAGCACAGGATTGATATCAGCTCCATTTTCTGGAGGCAGAGGAAGTATTGTTTCAAATGGATTGGACGTTAGTAGTAAAAACAATAAAAAACCAACAGTTGTTATGGATATTACTCCAACGGTTCTTGCTTTAAGTGGTTCGTTGTTATGAACTGAAAAATTATAAATTGCTCCCCACAAACTAAGAAATATGATCCAGAGAAACATCGACCCCTCATGCGCACTCCATATCGAAGATATTTTGTAAAAAACTGGCAGATTCGTATTTGAGTGTTGAGCTATGTATAGAACACTAAAATTATCATTTATTGCCAGCCAAACGTATATCAAAAAAGAGGACAAAAATAGAAAAAAACTATGAGAATATATTCTAGATATAAGTTTAATAATATTTACATCGTTAACATTAAAAAAAATAGAAAATATAAAACATAAAAAAAATAATCCTGTAGCAAGGATAGTTAAAAATTGGGCTGCCTCTATGATCATTATTTTTCTATGTCTATACTTGGCGGCATATAGTTTTCATCATGCTTTGCTAACACTTCCTCAGCAATTATGGTTTTATCTTTTAAATAACCCAACACAACAACACCACTGCCTTCTTTAAACAAATCTGGCACTATTCCATCAAATTCAACATTAATTGAACCTTGAAAGTCTGAAACAATAAAAGATATTTTAGTTTTCTCTCTTATTACTGAGTTTTCTAAAACCATACCTCCAATTTTTATTCTTTTATTTTCTGGAATTTCCTCTAAAAAGATTTCTGAGGGTGTATAGAAAAAATCTAAATTTGAATCCAAGGCTCGAATAATAAAAAAAGATCCAAGCGCAGATGTAGCTAGAATTAGTAAAACTGTTTGTAGTCTTTTTTTTCGAACTGCTTTCATTTAATTTTTTTAGAAATTTCTTTTATTTTATATTTGTAAAAGATAAAAGAAATTGAAATGCATAATGTAACAATTAAGACAACGGACCAAACGTATATGCCATGATTTTGACCATTTTGGCTTTGCATTAAAAGCGCTTCTGCAAGTGAATTAAATTCAATATTAAACATAGTCTTTTACCCAGGATTTATTTTTCTCTCTTTTTATGATTTGCAGTTTAGATGAAAGTATTACTAAACAGGTAATCAACCCAGTAAAACCAATAATTGAACCAAATAAAGGATAAAGCATTACCAGATCAATTGCTGGTTTTTCAGATAAAGTTATAGATGCTGGTTGGTGCAAGGTGCTCCACCATTCAACAGACATTTTTATTATCGGTATGTTAACTGAGCCCACTAAAACAAGTATTGATAAGAATTTATCAGCTTTTTCATTGTTATTAAAAGAATCATGAAGAGAGATAAGACCTAAATACATAATAAACAAGATTAAGGTCGATACAATTCTGGCATCCCAAACCCACCAAGTGCCCCATGTTGGTATACCCCAGATTGAACCTGAGATTAGAGCTATAAATGTAGTGACTGCACCAATTGGTGCTATAGATCTTACAAGATAAACAGATAACTTAACTTTCCATATAAGATAAACAGCGCTTGCAATTGCCATTGCTAAATATAGGGATTGAGAAATAAATGATGCTGGGACGTGAAGATAGATTATTCTGTAAGAGTTACCTTGCACAAAATCCTCAGGTGTTAAAAATAGTCCCCAAAAGATTGATAGAAGATATGTTATTAGTGATAAATAAAAAATATAAGGATATGCTCTGTTTACTTGAAACATATAGGTTTTTGGCGAAGCAAATTGATGTATAAATTTTTTTATCACAATAAATAGATTCTCAATGATAAATAATTATTCTAAATGCGCTCTAATAATATATGAAATTATCATTGGAATAATCATTATTATAATCGATAAGATACCTAAAAGTAGAAGTAAGAAGCCTGAATAATTTAAATCAAAATTAATAGCAACTACAACTTTTCCTAAAATAATTAATAAAGGTAAAAGTAACGGCAATGTTACTAAAGTTCCTAAAACAGAACCTTTGGTTAAACTTAAAGCATTTCCAAAACTAAAGACATTCATGAAAATATAAGTTGAGACTAACAAAACTGGAAGAATTTGATAACCAAAAGCAGTTTGACTTGTTGTCCCAACGCAAAAAATCGTTCCTATCATAGATATTGGTACTCCAATTGCCAGCCAGTAGACAAAAATTTTGGCGCCAATTATTAATGATAAGTTTTTTTGTGATATTGCATATTGCTCCAAGGTTCCGTCATTAAAATCTTCTAAAAAGATATCCTCTGTAGCTAACATTATTACTAATAAAGCAGCAATCCATAGTATTGAAAAAAAAGATTGGCTTAATTCAATATCAGAAACTTCAACGGTTAAAGGATAAGCAACCATTATTAAAATAAAAACTAATATAGGTCCAAGCCAACCTCTGGATTTTTTTAATAGCTTTAGAAATTCAAATTTAATTATTTCCATAACTTAAATACCTAAACTATCCGAATCAAAGTCTAGAAATATATGTGATGAATATATAATACCCTTTCCATTAGTAAGTTCTTTTTTTAAAAAATCTACTAAAATTTCTTGTGAATTAATGTCCAGTCCAACACAGGGCTCATCTAGAATTAATAAATCTGAACTATTAAGAAATAGTCTTAGGAGCGCAATTTTTTTTTGCTGTCCGAATGAAAGATTTGCAATATTTATATCAAGAGATCTATCCAAATCAAATACTGATAAATATTTTTGAAGATCCTTATGATTGCTTAAATTCATTAATACAAGATTGTCTTCAACATTCAGGTATTGTTTTATAGCGTTTTTATGTCCTATAAAACATACTTCTTTATCTGTCTGAGTAATTAAATCGCCTTTTATAGGTTTTGTAAGTCCGCAAACCATTCTTAAAAGTGTGGTTTTTCCTGACCCATTTTCACCTTGAATATGTAATGCTTTTCCTTTTAAAAGTTCAAAAGATACGCCTTGAAACAATTTCTTGTCATTAATTTTGTAGCTTAAATTTTGTGCTTTAACTAAGGCGTTCATAATCTAATCAAGTTGAAGATTTTTTGTTCTTATTATAAGTGCTGGCAATGGTTTTTGTGGATCTATTCTAGAATATAGTCTTTTTGATATTTCTGAAAAAATATTTGGTTCTATAGAACCAAAACCGCCAACAGAAAAATATAATCTTTTTGTAAAATAAATACCCTGTTCCAAATCTGGGATACTTCTTATTAGAGTATTAACTTTTTTAATATTTTGAACTAAGTTTTTTCTTTTTGAATTATATTCAAACCACCCCCATGAAGATAAACCAATTAAAGCAATTTTCTTTAAAGCTTCTCTAGCTAGGTTATTTGGATAAGATGATGGAGGCAATAGAACTATTAATTCACCTTGGGAAGCAGTAATCAGTTGGTCTAATTTTTCTAGAATCTTATGTTTTGAATCAAAATCTAAGGATATATATTCTTCAAATTTACTATTAGCAGGAAGCTTAATTCCCTGAAGTCTAGATTTTGAGCCAAGAACTATGTAAGTAACTAATTCTTGGCTCAAGATTAAATTATATCTTTGCTAAAGCTTGTTCAAAGTCAGCAATAATGTCATCAACATGCTCAAGACCAATTGATAGTCTTACGTATCCAGGTGTGACACCAGCTGAAAGAAGCTCTTCTTCATTTAACTGACTGTGAGTAGTACTTGCAGGGTGAATAGCTAAACTTCTTGAATCGCCAATATTTGCAACGTGATAGACCATCTCTAAGGCATCAATAAATTTCTTTCCTGCCTCTACGCCACCTTTTATCTCAAAGCCCATAAGAGCACCATTCCCTTTAGTTAGGTACTTGTCAGCTCTTTCTTTAGCGTAGCCATCCATTTTTGAAGGATAGCCAACTCTTTCAACAGATTCGTGGTTTGATAGATAATCAGCAACTTTTTCTGCATTACTTGAATGCTCTCTCATTCTTAGTGCAAGCGTTTCTAAACCTTGAATGAACATAAATGCATTAAATGGACTCATAGCAGCACCCATATCTCTTAGAATAGTCGTTCTAGCCTTGAGTATATAAGCGATAGGTCCAAGCGGCTTTACAGCTTCAGTCCAAACAGCACCGGCATATGAAGGATCTGGATTATTTAATGCAGGCTGTCTTTCAGGAAAAGCTTCCCAATCAAAATTACCACTATCAACAATAATTCCACCAATTGAAGTTCCATGACCGCCTATAAATTTAGTTGTGGAGTGTATTACTACGGCAGCTCCGTGATCAAAGGGCTTACATATTACAGGTGCAGCTGTATTATCAACAATTAATGGTATCCCTAAAGGTCTGCCTATTTCAGCAACTTCAGATATTGGGAATACCTCAAAGCTTGGGTTTGGTAAAACTTCACCATAATATGCTCTAGTCTTATCATCGGTAGCATTAGCAAAATTTTGTGGGTCAGCTGGATCTACAAATCTAACTTCAATGCCCATATCTGAGAACACATTTTTAAATTGGTTATATGTTCCACCGTATAAATGAGATGAAGCAACAATATTATCTCCATTCTTTGCAATATTTTGAATTGCATATGCTGATGCAGCTTGTCCTGATGCTACAGCTAATGCTCCAACACCACCTTCTAAAGCAGCTATTCTATCTTCAAGCACAGCGCAGGTTGGATTCATGATTCTTGAATAAATATTACCTAGCTCAGATAATGCAAATAAATTTGCAGCATGGTCTGTATTGTCAAACTGATAACTTGTTGTTTGATGAATTGGTACTGCTACTGAGTTAGTATTGTCGTCCTTCCTCCATCCGGCATGAAGTCCAATCGTTTCTGGGTTTGTATATGTTTTGCTCATAATGTTTCCTTTAGTAAAAATATTAAAACATCAACTGAGAGAAGATTGTTCTAAGTTCTCTTTAGCCAATTTTTTTTGCGCCGGCAAGCTGATATCAAATAAGCGCATTTCCATTATATTTTATATGCAACAATAACAACAGGCTAAAGAAGTATTTACTAGCATGTTTAATTAAAATAACTATAATTATTCGAAAGGACATATAAATATTATGGCAAAAAAATACAATAATTTTAGAGTTGGCGGTTCGCCACACAATGTAAATGAAGACTATGCAGTATGGACAAATGACCTACTTGAAAGAGTTATAGCTAGTAAAACAGTTATACAGCCTGGTAAGTCCACACAAGGACATAAATTAATTAATTCTGATGTCGTTTATGTTATTACTAATGGTAGAGGCTCAATGGAAATTGTTGAATACATGAACTCTGATGAAGGTCATGGATCTGACCCATCATATGGTGTTGAGCATAAAGACTCATATGATTTAACAGCTGGAGATGTTGTTCTTGTCCAATCTGGTGACTATTGTAAGGTCATAAATTTATCCGAACATGATCAGCTAACTTACTTAAGAATTTTTGATAGAGGTGGCTGGAGAAAATAGCTAATTGATAGTTATTTTTGCAACAAATGGGAAGTGATCAGAAACTCCTGTTTTAGATTCTGAATTAAACCAATGTGGCTTACCCGTATCTAGGTAGGTATTAAAATCTATTTTAAAAACGTTTATAGAGCTTTCTTCAAATTTAACTCCTCTATTCCTTGAAACCATTATAGTATCGAGATAGTCCCATGACTTACCTCTACTATAGTAATAGGTTCCCAGGCATGAATCGCAACCTTCTCTGTGTGCAACATACCAATAATCTTCTTGATTTTTATAAACATCGAATTTCTTATCATCCTTTTTGGTAAGATTAAAATCACCCAAAGCTACTGATGGCTCAGAATGACTAGCTATTAGCTCTTTTAACTTTTGGAATGATTCAATCCTCATTTGTGCTGGATGAAAGTTTGAAGGAAAGTGAACGTTATAAAACTTTAATGTTTTTTGATTAAAATTTATTTCAACCTCAAATATTGGTCTAGTATCTATGGTCTCAAAATTTGGAGAGAAATTTACATAGTGTAGTTTTGGATTAGAAATCTTATATTTACTTATAAAAGCTGTATCAACACCCCTCTTATCAGTACTCTCAAGTAAATGAAAATCTACATAGCCATAGGGCTTTAAAAGATTAAATAGTTGCTCCAAAATATTCATATTTTCAATTTCTTGAAGTCCGATTACATCTGCCCCATTTTTATCGTAAGAAATGATTACTTCTACAAGGTTGCGAAGTTTTGCATTTTTTGTTTCCTCGTTCCAGTCTTGAAAGAAGCATTCCATTCTCCATCTCCTAACTGTAATAGAATTACATGAATTCTTGTGATTTTCAGATTGCTTCATTTCTAAGGGTAAAAATGCTTTATCATCTTTTCCAGGATCATCAATGGTATCAAATAAGTTTTGAGCATTGATAGACATAACACTAATGTTTTCTGCATTTAAATGATGTAATGAGAAAAATAAGATAAAAGTAAAGAAGATTTTAAGCATCTAAAGGTCTCTTATTTTTAATTTAAGGTCAAATGGAAGATTTTCTGTTAGCTCATTTGAAGACTTGTATTCAAGTAAGTTTTTTAGCTTTTTGTCACTGAACTCTGTTACTTTTCGAGCATGGAGATCCATATGAGCTAAAACTGTTTCGAATATTGCTGACAATTCTCCAGCTTCATTCTGAAGAATACCTACAAAATGGAGTAACTTTTTATTTACATTTACAAGATGGAATGATGGATATACCTTATCTTCTAATTTAAATTCTTTTAAATATCTAATACTGTCTTCAAGAGTAAATGTTGAAAACCCGCTTGCCAGATACGTGTCATCAAAACCAAGATCTTCGTAATACATGGCAGTATAAACACTATCAAAGAGTTGGTAATAATAATTAACATTCATGTGGCCATTGTGATCACACATATCTTTGGAAACAATTTTTATTTCGGATTTATATGGAAGTGCTTGCATCCGTTAAGTATGAAGTAAAAAAAAAGCCCAGTAAACTGGGCTTTTTAAATATTTATGTAGTATTAGAATTTTGCTCCAAATTCGATACCGTAAGTTTGTGGGTCAGTAAATGCACCAAGCAAAGAACCACCACCAACATTACTTGATTCACGTAATGCATTTACATGTTGTTGATCTCTAAGATTTTTAACATATATACCTGCATACCAATCATCGCTGTTAGGAGTAAATCTTACCAATAAGTCCATAGTGGCATATCCATCTACTTTCAATCTATCCATATTGAAGACACTTAAATCAGCATCGCCTCTATATCTATATGAAAGTCTCATTGATGTTGTACCACTTGTAGAATTAAAGTCTTGGGTTAATGACATTCCGTATGACTCATCAGCAGAACCAGGAACATTATTTCCTTTAACGCTTTGCGCATAACCGTCTACACCGCCACATCCATTTACATATAAGAATGGAACAGAACAGTTATAACCTGCAGATTTAAAGAAGATAGATCCATCTGCTGGATTTACAGCCATAGTCGTTAAACCAAAAGCACCTGGAGCTGAACCAATGTATCCAAGTGGTGTGCCTGTTGGATTTAAGTAATCTATCAACATAGTATCTGATACTATTTCGTGGTCTAAAAATAACCAGTTAGCTTCAAGCTTAGTTGTTTCTGTTAGGAACCACATCATATTACCTTCAAACCCAGTAAATTCAGCGTCGATATTTTTATTCTGAGTTCCAGTATTAACAACTGCAGCAACTAAGAAACCGTCATTTTTAGCATTGAATACATTCATGTTAAGAAGCATTGCTCCGTCCATAAGAATACTCTTCAAACCAAGGTCTAAAACACCAGATTTTTCTGGGTCATATTTTGTTGGGTTATCACCAGCATTGACTCCACCAGCTTTAGCAGCTGTTGTGTAACTACCGTAAACCATAACGTCATCAGATAGGTTATGCTGTAAAGCAATCTTATATGAGAACTGATCATCAGTAGCACTATCTTTGTCTACGAATGGCAAAGTATCTCTGTTTTCAACCATAAAGCCACCTGCTTGCATCCAGCTAATACCACCAGTGTCATTATAAGTCCATGATGTTACGTCATCTTCTTGGTAACGAGCTCCAAGTGTTAACCTAGTATCATCTGAAAGGTCAAAATACATTTCACCATACAAAGCACTTGATTTTGTAAGAACGTTCTGATCATTAATAATACCGCCTAACTCCCAAGGTATTACCATATCAGGCAATGCATTGTGAGCTGCAGTTAATTGATTAAAGGCAGTTAGTTGAGCTAAATCACATGGGCCGCCTGCGCCACATGATAAAGCATTTGGTGCTACTGCTAACCAGCTCAGCATTGATTGATAGAAAGGTACACCAGCTTTACCACTCCAGTCTATGCCTGTTAGTCCTTGAACCACAGCACTGTAAGGGTGAACTCCAAAACTTGTCATAAACTGTGAACCAGCAGTTTGTGCTAAATAAACATTATCATTTCTGTTTTCAATGTTATATAAACCAACAGTGTAGTTAAATGGTCCATCATAATCAGAGATTATATTTACTTCCATTTGTGTACCATGCATGTTCACATCTGAGAAATCATAAATTCTTTCTGAATCAACAGTTTCACAGAATTGTCTTTCGCCACCAAAACAAAGATATCCTGAAATTGGAGGTACGCCTAAAGCAGCTGCTGTTCCAGTAAATGGAGCAGTAGAATATGATTGATCTTGGTCACCGCTTTGGTGGAAATCTCTAGTCTCATAAGAAACTTTTGCTGTTAAAAGCAAATCATCGGTTAAGTCATGATTGATTTGTAAGTTAGCAACTGTTTGTCTTTGAAAATGAGAAGGCTCTCTATTCATTGAGACTCTAGTGAAATCATCAGATGCTGTTTGACCTGCAAAACCATTTGCAACTTCACCAGTATTTAAATGAGCTAAAAATGCAAATGCACCTGCAAAATGACCTCTTGTATCCGCAGCAACATTTAAACCGCCTCTTGCATATGGACTACATCCATAAAAAGGATCTTGTTGACAAAATGATACCTCTTCTTGGTATCTATTATCATCACTTTCTTGATCAGAGTAAGTAAATTGTATTTGGGTACTATCAGACAGATCATAGTCAACTGAAAGCCTGAATGCCATATCATTTCTATCATCAAACTCATTTCCAGTAACAAGATTTTGAACCATGCCGTCTCTTTTATTAGACATTACTGCAAGTCTTGTTCTTAGGGAATCTCCTAATGGCATATTGACGACTGCATTTGTTCTAATTGCACCAAAATTACCAACCTCAACCCCATATGAGCCTTCAAATTCACTTGTTGGTCTAGCAGTAATTAAGTTGATAACACCGTTAGCAGCGTTTCTTCCGTACAAAGTTCCTTGAGGACCTTTAAGAACCTCTACCCTTTCTAAGTCAAAGAAACCAGTATCAGCGACAACACTGTCATTAACGCTGTGTCCATTAACAGCTGTTACTACTGATGCAATTACACCAGCTCCGATACCAAATGAGCCCATACCCCTGATAGTCCATCCAGATCCAGAACCAATAGTTTTTGAAGTTTCAAGACCTGGTGTGATTTCAGCAAGGTCTGAGACATCATATACCTGATTCACATCCAGTGATTCAGCTGTTACAGCCTCAATAGATAACGCTAAGTCCTGTGTAGACTCTTCTTTCTTAGTTGCTGTAACAACAACTTCTTCAATTTCTGAAGCAGAAATAGTGAATGAAAAAAGTACTACAGATGACAGTACGGCGTTCCTTAAAAATACATATAATTTTGACATTAAAATCCCCTATATATAATCGTTAATATGCCTAGAGTAGGCTACTTAATGAAAGATTTGGATATAAATTGCATATAAATTTTATATATAAATTTTGTTAGTACAAATAAGGCTGGTTACCCAGCCCTATTATTAACTAATTTACACTTTAAAAAGTTTTACCAAATGCTATTCCATAAGTTCTTGGATCGGTATAAGTTGCAAATTGTGCTCCACCTTGAAGGGCACTAGCTGCAGCCCATGTTCCAATATAAACATCATCACCAATATTCTTAACAAAAAGTGATGCATACCAATCGTTTTCATTTGGCTTATATGTAACACTTAAATCGAAGAATTTATGTTCCGGCATTCTTGACCTGTCTGAATTGAAAACATTACCCTCTCTTTCAGATTGATATCTGTAAGTCAATCTTGCAGTGGTTTTGCTATTTGCAGTGTTGAAGTCATGATTAAGCGATAAGCTATATGATGACTCAGGTGATTGAGGCAATTTATTACCAGAAACATCTACTGGAGTTCCTAATCCTGCTGCTGGACAAGCTCCTCCTGGAGCAAGAGGATTAAATGGAACAGTACAAAGATATCCTGCGGATTTAAAAATTGGTCCTTGATCTGTAAGAATGTATCTCAGGACTCCTTGAGGGTCTACTGAAATTGGGTTGGATAATAGAGCCGTTGCATTATTAATATTAATCGGATCAATTAATGAAAAGTCTTTTATTTCAGAATCTACAAACAACCATGTGGCGTCAAGTCTAGTTGTTTCACTAAGATACCAAACCATATTACCTTCGAAACCTTGTATCTCAGCATCAACATTATTATTTTTTGACCCAGCATTCACAATTGAAGAAATTAACATTCCATCAGTGGTATTATCAAAATAAGTTGCGTTTAGAAGTAAAGATCCGTCCATGAGAATACTTTTTATACCAAGCTCCAAAACAGAAGTCTCTTCTTGATCATATGGATCTGGCGTACCAGTTTCATTGGGATTATTGCCTCCTGCCTTTACTGCAGTAGTAAAGCTTCCATAAACCATCACATTATCTGAAAGATCGTGCTGAAGAGCCAATTTATAAGCTAATGCATCATCTGATTCAATTACCTCTGTTGGGTAAAATCCATATTCATTTGTTAATCTTTGTGAAAGCGGATACTGATCACAGCCCAACATAGTAAGACATGACATAATATTATCAGTGACAGTATCATCGTTATACCTTAGACCTAAAGTTAATTTAGTAGCATCAGAAAGGTCATAATATATTTCACCAAATAAGGCTTTAGATTCAGTATGAACATGATCATCATTAATGAAGCCTAAAATCTCTGTAGGTACCTCATATTTAGGCTGACTCATTAATAAAGCCATTAATCCTTGAGGGGTTAATGTTGCAGGTGCACCTAATACTAAGGCTGTAAAGAAGTCTGTGCCACCATATCCAGTTAAGGCTCCACCAAATAATGCATTATTGTATGGGTGTTGAACAGCCTTACTAATCATTTGCCATGATGCTGTTTGAACTTGATAAACGTTATGATTTTTTGCATCAAAAGTGTATGCCCCAATAGTGTAATTCAAAGGTCCATCAAAATCAGAAATTAATGAAACTTCAAATTGCTTTCCATAGGTTTTGACAACTGAGAATTCGTAAGTTCTGTCAGAATCTATATCTTCACAAAACCCAGTTCCTCTATATCCACCAAAACAACCAAACCATGTCATTGGGAATCCTGGTATTGCAGCTAAACCTGGAAAAGATTCACTAGCAACTGAGTAATCATTATCATTCGAATGATAGTAATCTCTATCTCCGTATGAATACTTAACATTCAACATTAATTCATCTGAAAGCTCGTGATTTAATTCAAGAGTTGAAAATTGCATAGTCTGTTCATGCTCTGGTTCTCTATTTAAATTCGCATATCTAAAACTATCAGGGGTAACAGAGTTAGCATACGAATTATGATCAGCTGTGTAATGTAAAGCACCAATTAAATTAAATAATGCAGCGGTACTTCCTCTTGAGTCTGGTGTCGCATTTGGCTGACCTCGTTCTAAAGGATTACAACCATACAAAGGATGAGGTGCACAATAAACAGTACCAATGTTAGTTCTATTATCATCTCCTTCATAAGTTTCTGTTGTAAGTTTTAAAATAGTACTATCTCCAATGTCCCAATCTAAAGAAAATCTAGCACCCCAAGCATTAATATCATTAAAGTCGTTTCCTGTATTAATATTATGAGTAGTTCCATCTCTTTTCTTAGATACAAACGCCAATCTTGTTCTTATTGAATCTGTAAGAGGTACATTAATATGACCATTGAATTGAGTTGAAGCAAAATTTCCAAGCTCTACTCTATAATCACCACCAAATTCTCCAGTAGGCCTTGCGGTAATCATATTAATTAAGCCAGCTACTGCATTTCTTCCAAATTTAGTCCCTTGAGGTCCCTTTAATACCTCAATTCTTTCTACATCATAGAAACCTATATCAGCAATAGCCGATGAATTATAGCTATGTCCATTTGAAGCTGTAACAAGCGAGCCTATAACTGCAGCACCAACACCGTATGAACCTGTTCCCCTCATAGAAAAACTAGCACCAGAACCAATACCCTTGTCCATGATTAATCCAGGAACAGCTTCTGCTAAGTCACTGAAATCTTCAATCATATTTTCTGAAAGACTCTCAGCCGTATAAGCCTCGACTGATAATGCAAGATCCTGAATTGATTCAGATTTTTTTGTTGCCGTAACAACCACTTCTTCAACTTCTTGAGAAAATGAATGTGCTGAGAATAAAAATAGAAAACTTGCTGACAGCAAAGTAAATCTTGATAACTTTTCCATAAAAACCTCCCCTATTGGTATTACTAAAAGCTTTAATTATTTTAAATACTATAGCATTAAATAATATATATATACATATTTTTTAGATATATTAAATATGTTTAAATATAAAACTTATTAACATGGACTAAAATAAATATATGCTTGTTTTCAGATGATTAATTTTCGCTATACCATGGATGGCACTTAGAAATTCTTTTAATGGCGAGCATGCTACCTTTAAAAATTCCAAATTCTTCAATAGACTCTATAGCAAATTGAGAACATGTTGGTGTAAATCTACATGAAGGTGGAAATAGCGGAGATATAAAATATCTGTAAAACTTTATTGGAAGTATGAACAATCTTCTTAAGATCATATAAATTAACTGGGAATTAAATTTTCTTGAGTTAATGTTTTTATGGCATCTTTGAGGCTCATGCTAGTTGTTTTATCGCTTCCTATTCTTCGAATAGAAACGGTTTGAGACTCTTTTTCTCTTTGTCCTAGTGCTAATATTACTGGTACTTTTGCTGCACTATGCTCTCTAACTTTATAACTTATCTTTTCATTCCTAAAATCTGAATGACATCTAATGCCTTTATCTTCTAGTTCTTTAGCTATATCAGAAGCATAATCATCTACATCAGAGATAATTGTTGCTACAGCAACTTGAACTGGAGCAAGCCAGAAAGGAAGTTTGCCAGAGTAGTTTTCTATCAAGACACCAATAAATCTTTCAAACGATCCCAATACAGCTCTGTGAATCATTACAGGGCGATGTTTTTGACCATCTTCTCCAACATACTCAGCGTCAAGTCTATCTGGTAAATTAAAATCAGCTTGAAAAGTACCACACTGCCATTCTCGACCTATGGCATCTGTCAAGACAAAATCTAATTTTGGTCCATAAAAAGCCCCATCGCCTTCGTCTATTTCATAGGGAAGTTCCAGCTTTTTAATTGCTGATTCAAGAGCATTTTCTGCTTTATCCCAGACTTCATCAGAACCAACTCTTATCTCAGGACGTGTTGATAACTTGATATCAAACTTTTCGAAACCCAAGTCTTTATATGTGCTTGAAAGTAGTTCTATGAAGAGTTTTGTTTCAGTCTCAATCTGCTCTTCTGTGCAAAAAATATGCCCATCATCCTGAGTAAAACCTCTTACCCGCATAAGTCCATGCATTGTTCCAGATGCTTCGTATCTATGACACGAACCAAACTCAGCGTAGCGGACTGGCAAATCTCGGTAAGACTTTAATCCTTGGTTATAAACTTGTACGTGACATGGGCAGTTCATTGGTTTTAATGCATTAGTTCTTTTTTCATTTGCATGCTCTTCATCTATTTCAGTTATAAACATATTTTCTCTATATTTATCCCAATGACCTGATGCTTCCCATAATTTTCTATCAACAACTAATGGGGTATTTATTTCTTGATAATTAAATGCTTGAAGCTTATCTCTCATAAAATTCTGTAAAAGTCTGTATACAGTCCATCCGTTTGGATGCCAGAAAACCATTCCAGGTGCTTCTTCTTGAAAATGAAACAGATTCATTTCTTTGCCAATTTTTCTATGATCTCTTTTTTCAGCTTCCTCTATAGAATGAAGATAAGCATTTAAATCTTTTTCATTCTTCCATGCAGTACCATAGATTCTTGTTAGCATTTTATTTTTTGAATCACCTTTCCAATAGGCTCCAGCAAGTTTAGTTAGCTTAAAAGCTCCAATATGCTTTAGGCTTGGTAAATGAGGGCCTCTACATAGGTCTACAAAAGCATCATCATCTTGATAATACAGTTGAAAGTCTTCCTCTTGTTCCGACTCTTCGATAATAGATTCTTTATATGACTCTCCAGCCGAATTAAAAACTTTTAGTGCTTCTTTTTTGGATTGCAATTTTTTTGTAATCGATGACTTTGAATTAATAATTTTTTGCATCTCTTTTTGAATTTTATCTAAGTCATCAGGAGCGATAGGTTTTACAAATTCAAAATCATAATAGAAGCCATCTTTAATTGTTGGCCCTATCGCTAATTTTGTATCTGGATACAAATTTTTAACAGCTCTTGCAAGCACTTGTGCTGTGAGAGTATGTCTCATGATTTCAAGACCTTCATCTGATCCAATTGTGATTATTGACACTTCTGAATCTTCATTAATAGGGTCTGATAGGTCTCTTTGGATACCATTAACAGAAACAGCAATGGCGGCTTTAGCCAAACCTGGACCAATATCGTTAGCTAAATCAAGACCAGTGGAACCGGCCTCCATTTTTCTTATACTTCCATCGGGCAATGTAATGTTCATATGCAGTATTATATAGGTAAATACTGAATTCTATACAGTTTAATAAAGCCAGCTTTCGCTGGCTTTTTATTAAAGATTACTCTGGATATACCCTTACGAGTAGCTCATCAGAATGATGTACAATTCCTGTTACTGGAAAAGATGAAATTGCTTCAACAACATTTTCATCTGCTGCAGCTGCAGCCTTTGCAAAATCTGACCAGTTATTGAAACCACATGCAAGATAACCTGCATACTCTGGTCCCCATGCATGTATAAATTCATTACAACCGCCAAAACTCTTTGAGAATGCTTTTTGAAAAGCAGACATTCTGTCGGAGAAACCTGTCATAGAAAGATTTGGTCCCGGTCTCCATTTTGCAAACATTACAAATGGCGGAGGACCATCTAACTCTGTTGTAACTCTAGCAAGTATGTGATCAGTATGTGATGCAAATAACTGTTTATCATTACTGTAATCCCTTTCGACATTCATTATCTCTGCAAATTGTTCCATAGTTTTGAAACTACAGACCATATAAAAAGCTCTTTGTGATCCTTGAACATGTCTATAAAGAGAACAAGCATCATAACCATCTTTTACTCCGGCCTTTGTTTCTTTAATTAAATTCTTTTCAAGATCTTTAAACTTTCCGCCATAGGCCATTTCATAAGTTGACATTAAAATGTATCCCTTAGATTCAGAATCAGAAGAATCAACTTCATCAGCAATTATAAAAACTGAAAAGATAAGAGATAAATTTATAATAAAAAAATTTTTCATATCATTAATCCTCAAAATCTGATGCCACAGTTTGATGAGTTCCACCATAAGCCGCTGATGAAAAATGCATTGTCTTAATTACCCAGCTATTTTTTTCATTTATCCAAACACTTGTTACCCTTGTTCTATATGGCTTCATTCCGCCATTTGCATCAGGAACAACGCCTTCTGCATAATATCTCACAAAAACAGTATCATCATTTAGCTCATATGCTTCAGGGGCATGAACGTTAACTACTCCAGTGCCACTAACATTTTGATTTTTCCAATCCTCTACTGTTTGAACAGTTTTTGGCTTGTGAAAACTACCATCAGAATTAGTATTAAGTACTCCAGTTGAACTACTCATTGCAACAACAGATGACCAATCAGCACTATTCCTTGCTACCCAGTAAGTTTTTACTTTTGCAATTACTTCTTTTTCAGCACTTGAATGACCGTCACTAAAAACTAATCCTGTTGAAAATAGAAGAAAACTAGCTAATAAATATTTTTTCATTTCTCTCTCCCAAATAAAATTAAGTTTATTAATAATACATTAATAAGCTTTTTTGTGTTATTTAAAATTGAAGTCTATTTAAATTGAAAAATATATTTTATGGAACAAGCCATTGAGACTTGTAATTATCATCCCAACTATGGATAGCACGCCTATGACCGGAACTTTTTAGGTGAAGAAATTCTAATGAATTAAATTGAAAGATTAATACAGCAAAATTCAGATATCCATCCTCAATGTTACCATCTTTAAGATCATATTCATTGGGGTTGTCTATCTTAAAAGAGGAGCCCCCTTTAACTGAATAACACTTTTTAGACCTAGTTGTTGAGCCATCCCAAGCATTTCGTGTAACAGAGTTATGATAATGAGATTCGATTTTACCTTGCAATTTTATTTGAACCTTTAATATTGGATCGTAACCTAAAACAGTAGCTGTACTATTTTGTTTATATTGTTTTATTTTAGGAGCTCTATAATCAGTATGGAATCTCATAAATCTCTCTTTAAGATTAAATTCTCTTAAAACCATTACACGAGAAACTATTTTTGAATCATCAATAGATGAGACTGTCGGTGAATGAAAAAGAGTTTTTGCATTTTCAACTGCATCAGAAAGAATTTGATCAGCTGTTATGAGAGTTTGCTCAATATTATCGTATGAATCTGGAAGATCATAATTAGGAGATTTTGCAGGAATCATGACTTCACGCTCCA
The DNA here is from genome assembly GCA_902558375.1 of uncultured SAR86 cluster bacterium. Classification (GTDB taxonomy): domain Bacteria; phylum Pseudomonadota; class Gammaproteobacteria; order Magnimaribacterales; family D2472; genus SCGC-AAA076-P13. The sequence continues at coordinate 22,575 of CACEDQ010000001.1, read as the reverse complement.
GTCAGTTCCTTGTTGATTATCTTTTATTTCGATATTCATATCTAATAGCTCTTGTCTTATTTGATCTGCCCTTTCAAAGTCTTTAATTTTTTTTGCCTCTAGTCTTTCTGCAATAAGTCTATTAATTTTCTCTTCATCAATATTTTTATTTTTTACAGACAACCAATCCTCATAAGAAGACTGGCATACTCCAATTAGATTAGTTGATCTAATTAAATTAGTCTTAAATACAGGTAATTCATTTTCAGATATTGAATGAAAATCTTTAATCATCTTGTTGAGATTTGCAATTAAGCCTGGAGTATTTAGATCATCTAGAAGAGGTGATATAAAACTGTCAGACAAACTTAAATCTTTTGATGGTTCAACCTCTTTAATCTCATTCAACAAGTTGTATAGTTTATCTAGTAATCTTTTGGACTGATGAATAACTTTTTCGTTCCAATCAAGAGCCTGTCTATAGTGAGACGAAAGAAGTGCTAGTCGAACCACTTCTCCATGATTTGAATTAGTTAAATCTTTAACCAAAGAAATGTTGCCTAAAGATTTAGACATTTTTTCGCCGCTTACTGTTACAAAACCATTATGCATCCAATAATTTACATATGAATTTGGATTGTTAATATCAGCAGATGAGCAACAACTTTGAGCAATCTCATTTTCATGATGGGGAAATGTAAGATCTCTTCCACCACCATGAATATCAAAAGGAAGCCCTAGTGTTTTTTCAGACATTGCTGAACATTCTGTATGCCAGCCAGGTCTTCCATATCCCCACGGTGAGTCCCAGCCTGGTTGTTTGTCATTGCTTGGCTTCCATAACACAAAATCAGCTGGATCCTTTTTAAATGGCGCAATTTCAACCCTACTCCCGGCAATCTGTTCTTCACGATTTCTTTTTGAAAGGCTCCCATAATTTTCATACGAGGGCACATGAAATAAAACATGTCCTTCTTTTTCGTATGCATGATTTTTATCTATTAAATCATTAATAAGAGCTATCATTTCTGGAATGTATTCAGTAGCTTTTGGTTGAATATCTGGAGCCATCACTAAAAGCTTTGACATATCTTCGTTATAAATATTTGTATATTTATTAGTTATCTCTTCTATTGGTACTTTTAATTCATTTGCAGCATCAATAATTTTGTCATCAATATCAGTTATGTTTGAGACATAAGTAACTTTTGGATATATATCTCTCAAAACTCTGACCAAAGTATCAAAAACAACTGCCATTCTTGCATTACCAATATGTGCATAGTTATATACAGTTGGGCCACAGGCATAAATTTTAATATGCTCTGGATTTATAGGAATAAAGTCCTCTTTTTTTCCGGAATGAGTATTAAAAATTTTCATTTAATTAATAGATTTTTCAAGATTTATTACGCCCATTTCTCTTAATTTACTTAGTAAGGGTAACAACGGCATTCCTCTTATTGTATATGAGGAACCATTCACAGATGAGAATAAGTTACATCCTAAAGATTCAAATTTATATGCACCAGCAGCATGAATAGGATTTTCTAATTTTACGTAATTAATTATTTCTTCATCTGATAATTGATGCATATTCATTTCAACAGTTTCACAATACGCCCATAATGATTCACCGTTTTTAAAAATACAGATACCACTATATTGATGATGAGTTGTTCCAGATAAAATTTGTAGATTATTTATTGCTTTTTCAATAGAGCCTGGTTTATCAAAGATTGTGTTGTTGCAAACACACATTTGATCGCCCCCAATGACAATATGATCTTGATTTTTAATGCTTACTTCTTCAGCTTTAGCAGATGCTAGCTTTACTACTTGTTCCTCAAAAGGCATTCCTGACATTTGTTCTTTAAGAATATCCTCATCTACATCAGAAGAAGAAACTTTAAAATCTAAACCCGCATCTTCAAGCATAACCCTTCTGCTCTCAGAGCCTGAAGCAAGAATTATGGGTACTGATGGGCTGATACTTGATAGCAGTATCTTGTTAGAGTTCATTTAAAATTTCTTAGGCGAATTAATCAAATTAATGAATTCCTCTCTAGCTTTATTATCTTCTCTAAATATACCTAGCATTCTTGAGGTAATAGTACTTGATTCGGTTTTATGAATACCCCTAGTGCTCATACACCCATGACTAGCATCAATTACAACTGCAACACCCTTTGGTTGAAGAACATCATTAATAGTATCTGCAATCTGAGCTGTCATTGTTTCTTGCGTTTGAAGTCTTTTACCAAAAACATCTACAAGCCTTGCTAATTTACTTATTCCAACTACCCTATTGTTTGGTATATAACCGACGTGAGCAACCCCTATAATTGGAACCATATGGTGCTCACAATGAGATTCAACTCTTATATCTCTAACAATAACAGCATCGTCATAACCTTCAACTTCTTCAAAGGTTTTATTTAAGATTTCATATGGATCTTCATGATAGCCTGAAAAGAATTCTTTATATGCTTTAGCTACTCTTTTAGGTGTTTCAATTAACCCTTCTCTTTCAGGGTCATCTCCTGCCCATAAAATAAGCTTTCTTACAGCTTCCAGTACTTCAGTTTCGCTTGGCTTTTTATCCATGTAATTTCCTGTATTTTTGTGGTAATTCTATATGATTTTATTCTATTTTAGAAAGTATTTAAAAATAAAGGGGAGCTAAAGCTCCCCTAAAACAAATTTAATCATAAATTTACATAAAATCTGTAATAATTTTCATAACAACAGCAAGCACAAATGAAGATGTTATTACTGCTCTTACAGAAGTAATTGCAGGTATCATTTTTCCCCAAATTGCATTAGCTTCTATTGCAAAAACGATAGCTAATCCTACTAAAAGACTGGTACTGCTCCACTCTGGATGAATTATTAAATTTGTATCAACTTGTCCATGCGCTGAATAAACCATATACATCAACATTGGTACTGAAAAAAGAGTATTAGTTCTTGATGCCAGTCCTGCTTTTGCTCCAGCAACTGCAGCATCTCCTTCCTTCATTCCTAAAACAATTTTTTGATTTCTCCATATAATTCCCCATACATTAAGCATCATAAATGTTCCCATCGTTGCGCCTAATATAATTTCTGTTCCAATTTTTACGCTAATTTGATGTAAAAGGACTACTCCGGTTAAAAAAGTAAATAATGCAGCCCATCTGAACCACCACAATGCGTTAGGTGCAAGTTTCTTAAATACGTCAGCTTTTGCATCTGGATCAGCAACTTTTACATACTCACCCTGAACAAAGTTAAAGTAATAAAGTAAGCCTATCCAGGCTATACCAAATAAAATATGAAAGGATCTAAAAAACGCTTGATCGGTTAAAATATCCATGACTCTCCTTATAAATATGCTTTATCTTATATTAGAATAGATTTTACTTTAAATCTAATAAAAATGGGGCCAAAAGACCCCATTTAATAATGAACATTGAATGATTACATCATTCCGCCCATACCGCCCATACCGCCCATATCAGGCATTGGAGGCATAGGAGCATCTTCTTTAGGAATATCAGTTACCATTGCTTCAGTAGTGATCATCATTCCTGCTACTGAACCAGCAGCTTGAATAGCTGTTCTTGTTACCTTTGCAGGGTCAAGAATACCCATTTCAATCATGTCACCATATTCACCAGTAGATGCATTAAACCCGTAAGAGCCTTTTCCATCTTTTACGTTTGCAAGAATTACAGATGATTCTTCACCAGCATTTGAAACAATTTGTCTAAGAGGTGCTTCAAAAGCTTTTCTTGCAATATTGACACCAACGTTTTGATCATCATTATCACCAGTGACTTTTTCAACTGCTTCTAAGCATCTGATTAAAGCAGAACCACCGCCAGGCACGACACCCTCTTCAACAGCAGCTCTAGTTGAGTGTAAAGCATCTTCCACTCTAGCTTTTTTCTCTTTCATTTCTACTTCAGATCCTGCGCCAACTTTAATGACAGCAACACCACCAGCGAGTTTAGCAACTCTTTCTTGAAGTTTCTCTTTATCGTAATCAGATGAAGTATCCTCTATCTGAGCTCGAATTTGATTTACTCTAGCTGCGATATCTTTTTCATCCCCAGCTCCATCGATAACTGTTGCATTATCTTTATTCAGAACAACTCTTTTCGCAGTTCCTAAATCTTCAATTGTAGCTCCCTCTAGCGAAAGACCAACTTCTTCAGATATGACAGTACCACCAGTAAGGATAGCAATATCTTCTAACATAGCTTTTCTTCTGTCACCAAATCCAGGTGCTTTACATGCTGCTGCTTTAACAATACCTCTAAGATTATTCACAACTAATGTTGCTAATGCCTCACCCTCAATATCTTCTGCAATTATTAAAAGTGGCTTTCCAGCTTTAGCAACAGATTCTAATAAAGGTAGTAAGTCTCTAATGTTTGAGATTTTTTTATCAAAAAGAAGAATTAACGGGCTGTCTAGTTCAACAGTCATATTGTCTTGATTTGTTACAAAGTATGGAGATAGATAACCTCTATCAAATTGCATACCTTCAACAACATCTAATTCATTTTCAATACCGCTGCCCTCTTCAACAGTGATAACACCTTCCTTACCAACTTTTTCCATTGCTTCAGCAATGATTTCACCAACAGCATGATCACCATTAGCTGAAATAGTTCCAACTTGGGCAATAGCTTTACTGTCAGCACAAGGAACACTTAATCCCTTAACATGCTCAACAGCAGCTGCAACGGCTTTATCAATTCCTCTTTTCAAATCCATTGGATTCATTCCTGCAGCAACAGCCTTGTTGCCTTCATTAACAATTGATTGGGCTAATACAGTAGCTGTAGTAGTTCCGTCACCTGCCTCATCGTTAGTTTGTGAAGCAACTTGTTTAATCATTTGAGCGCCCATATTTTCGAACTTATTTTCAAGCTCAATTTCTTTAGCAACCGATACACCATCTTTAGTAACTGTAGGTGCTCCAAAAGATTTATCTAGAACAACGTTTCTTCCTTTTGGCCCTAGTGTTACCTTAACTGCATCTGCAAGTGTATTTACACCTTGAAGCATTTGGCTTCTTGCGCTATCTCCAAATTTTACGTCTTTAGCTGACATTATTAATCTCCCTTAGTATTTATATTTATTAATTATTCAATAACACCGAAAATATCACTCTCACTCATGATTAGATATTCTTCGCCATCAACTTTTACTTCGTTACCGGCATACTGACCAAAAAGAACAGTATCACCAGCTTTAACATTTACTGGAACAACCTCTCCTGAATCATTTTTCTTGCCAGGCCCCACTGATATTACCTCACCTTGTGAAGGTTTTTCTTTGGCAGATCCTGAAAGAATAATACCTCCGGATGAAGTTTCTTCTTCTTCAGTTCTCTTAACTAGAACCTTGTCATGCAAAGGTCTTAATTTCATTTTTATCTCCTATTAAAATAATTAATGAATTTTATGTTAGTTTATTAACTAACACACTAGTTATGGTCTAAATAACAGAAATCAATACCTTATATGATTTTTTTATTGAAAATTAGTAAGGCAGCCAAAATTCCAATTAAATTTGCGATTAAATCAGCTATTTCAAAAAATCTATAAGGATGGTAATAATGAATTATCTCAATCGTAAGGCCAAAACTAAATACCATAGTTAATAAAAATAATATAGAAATATTAAAATGGCATTTTAGGCCAACAAAAGATAGAAATAAAAATATTAAAGCATGTATAAATTTATCGCTTAGAAAATCTAGCGCTGCTATGTTTGGTATATCAGAAGCTGGTACTATGCTTAAATAAAATATAATTATTAAACTTAAGAAAAATACTGATCTATAAAGTGTCTTCATGTTTCTGCAAAAATGCTCTATTAATATATAACAATAGTATTGATGGAATTGTTAACAATGAAGTAACTACATAAAAACTCATCCAGCCATATTCAAAACCATATAATGTTTGAAACGACTCGACCCAAACACCCGATAGACCTTTTAATGCAAACCCAGGCAAAGTCATAAAGCCTGTAAGCAAAGCATATTGAAAAGCTGTATATTTTTTTGATACTAAGCTTGTTAAAAATGCAATATTTACAGTTCCAACAATGCCAGCAGCAAGACTATCCATCGCAACAATAGATGCTAAAGAAATAATATTTTTTTCTGTAATAGCAACGTACGCAAATAAGACATTTGTGATCATCACCAAAAATGCGCCAACTAAAAGTGATCTAAAAATTTTTATTCTCTTAATTAATAAACCGCCAATAAAAATGCCAACAATTGATGCTATTAATGCTACAACTTTTACTACAGCGCCTATCTCAGTTAAGGTAAAACCCATATCTATATAAAAGGGAGTTGCCATCGGGCCCATCACAATGTCTGTTAATCTATATGTAGCAACTATGAGTAGTAAAATTGATGCCATAAAAAATTTAAAGCGAGAAAAGAAATCTTTTAATGGCTCATAAATTGAATTAGAAAAATTAAGTTTTCCCAGTTCAGGATTTCTATTCTCGGTAGAAAATATAACCCCAAGAAAACCAATGCACATAAGCGCCGCCAATAACTTATATGTCAAAGACCAGCCATTCGAATCAGCAAAAATTAACGCTAATGAAGTTGCAGCTATTATTGCTAATCTATAACCAAGTTGATAAGCGGCCGCTAAGTTACCTTGATCACTAATATGAGCATATTCAATTCTGAAGGCATCTATTGCAATATCTTGAAAAGAGCCTGCAAAAGCAATTAATCCAGCAACTATACAAAAAAATAAAAAACTTTGCAGAGGATCAATATTTGATAACAGCAATAAAGCACTGATTATTATTATTTGCATTAGTGCTATCCAGCTCTTTCTATGGCCATATCTAGCAAAATATGGAACTGAAAATCTATCGACTAGTGGAGCCCATATAAACTTGATGGTGTAAGCAAATGTTATCCACGCAAAAAATCCTATGAGACTCAATTCTACACCCGCGTCTCTTAACCAAGCTGATGTGGTACTGATAAGAAGTATATATGGTAATCCAGAACCAAAGCCCAATGAGAGCATCACAAACATTTTTCTTAAGTTATACATTGCTTAAATACCTATCCCAATCAAACAAGATTCCTGGATCTGTTTTACGACCAGGAGCTATGTCCGAATGACCCTTTATATCTTCCTTACTAATACCAGTATACTCTCGCAATAGTATCTCTGTAATTTGAGATAATTTTTCGTACTGAATATCCTCAAAAATATCATCTTCATACCCCTCAAGCTCTATGCCTATTGAAAAATCATTGCAGTCATCTCTTCCTTTGTATGTCGATACACCTGCATGCCAGGCTCTTTGGTTAAAGGGTACAAACTGAATTATTTCTCCAGTCCTTTTTATTAATACGTGAGAAGAAACTTTTAAACCATCTATTTTTTTATAAAAATCATCTAATCTACAATCCAGTTCATTCATAAAGAATTTTTCAATGTGATCAGTGTTATATTTTTTTGGAGGGAGGCTTATAGAATGAATAACCAATAAATTAATTTCAATATTTTTCGGTCTTTCATTAAAATTTGGGGATTTTAAAAACTTAATATCTTGAAGAATATGATTTTTAATTTCCATTTATCTTAATAAGGGAGGCAGCTTAAAGAAAATACTCTCTTTATCTTCTCCGCTTTCATTAATTAATGCCCCAGTATATTTTTGTAATTCATTGGCAATTTCTTGCACTCTTTCCTCAGGCGCAGAAGCTCCGGCTGTGATTGAAATTCTATTACATCCATCTAATTCAGATAAATTAAGATCTTCAAAGCCATCTATTAGAACTGACTTACATCCACATTTTTCTGCTAGTTCCTTTAATCTGTTTGAGTTTGAGCTATTTTTTGATCCCACAACAATCATGTAGTCAGACTCAAGAGCTAATTGCTTCACTGCATCTTGTCTATTTTGCGTTGCATAACAAATATCATCCTTTTTTGGTACTTTTATATTTGGGAATCTTTCTTTTAAGATTCCAATAATAGATTTCGTATCATCAACACTCAGGGTTGTTTGAGTAACAAGTGCTAAATTATCTGGTTGAGAAACATTAATCTTTAAAGCTTCGCTCTCATCCTGAACTAGATAAATATTACTTAATTCCTTATTGATGTGTCTTCCCATAGTTCCTTCAACCTCAGGATGTCCTTCGTGACCAATTAAAATAATGTCTTTTTCTGACCTAGCGTGTCTTACAACTTCCATGTGCACTTTTGTTACTAGCGGGCATGTTGCATCAAAATACTGAAGATTCCTAGATTTTGTTGTTTCTTCAACTTGATCTGAAACACCGTGGGCACTGAAAATAACTAGAGAGTTATTGGGTATCTCATCAATCTCTTCTACAAAGATTGCTCCTCTATTTTTTAAATCTTCAACGACATGTTTGTTGTGAACTACTTCATGTTTTACATATACTGGCCTACCGTAAATTTCTAAAGCTTTGTTGACTATATCAATAGCTCTGTCAACTCCAGCACAAAACCCTCTTGGATTTGCTAACTTTATTTCTTTACCATGATTAGGCATTATCTTTCTTAAATAGCTCCAAATAAATTAAAAGCACTGCACCAATAGTAATGGATGCATCAGCAATATTAAAAATAAAAAAAGAAAAATTATTAATTTTTAAATGAAGAAAATCGGTAACATATCCATCAGGCAATCTATCGAATATATTTCCAAGTGCTCCTCCAATAATTATCGATAAAGCTAATTTTTTTGTGTTGTCATTTTCATTTTTTAAAAGTACAAACATATAAACAACAATTAAGATTCCAGCCAAGGTAAGCATGTTAGACATTACTCTGGAGCCAAGGTCTAAAAATCCAAAGGCTATTCCTGAATTAAAGGTTAAATAAAAATCAATAAAGGGAATAAATTCAATTGGCATTGAATGATTTAAATAAGTTAATGCTAGGTGTTTTGAGAATAGATCAAGAACAATAAAAATTAAAATATATAAAAAATATTTACTTTTAAACAAAAGATCTAATTTCTCCAGTTGAGACTATATTTTCTTCACATCTTGAACAAATCCCAGGATGGGCTTTGCTCTTACCAACGCTTGCATCTCTATGCCAACATCTTGAACATTTATCATCCTCAATATGTTCTATATCTATAATTAAATCTTTTCCTTGCTCTACAGATGCTTTTGAAGAAATAAAAACAAAATGTAGCTCCTCTCCAAGCTTATCTAAAATTAATTTATCTTCTGCGTTTGCTTTGATTCTAACATTTGCATCAAGTGAACCTTTTAATTTATTTTCATTTCTAAGGCTTTCAATTGATTGATTAACTATATCTTTTATCTCAAAAATTCTTTTCCAATCATCATTGGTGATTTTTTGAACCTCATCTTTTTGGTCTTGTATATATTGGGTCAAGAAGATAGACTCATCTTGGTTTTTTAGACTCTCATGAGTTTGCCATATTTCTTCAGAAGTAAATGATAAGATTGGTGCAACCAATCTAACCATTACATTTAAAACATAATCTAAACTCGTCTGACATGATTTTCTTGCAAGAGAATCTTGCTTACATGTGTACAGCCTATCTTTTACTATATCTAAATAAATGCCGCCCAGTTCATTCACGCAAAAATTGTGAAGTCTTTGAACAACATTGTGGTAGGAATATGATTCGTAGTGATTTATGACATCATGCTCTAAATCTTGAACTTGGGTAATTATCCATTTATCAAGCTCTACTTGATTTTTGAATTCAACTTTTTCACTCTCACTAAAATCACTTAGGTTTCCAAGAATAAACCTAAAGGTATTTCTGATTCTTCTATATTGATCTGATACTCGCTTTAAAATTTCATCGGAAGCAACCATCTCACTTCTAAAATCGGTTGAGGCTACCCACAACCTTAATATATCTGCACCCAAGTTATCCCAAACTTTTTGAGGTGAAACAACATTGCCTAAAGATTTAGATTGCTTTCTTCCATTTTCATCTACAACAAAACCATGAGTAAGGACTGCCTTATATGGCGGACGTCCTTTCATTGCAATACTTGTTAGCAAAGATGATTGAAACCATCCTCTATGCTGGTCTGAGCCTTCTAGATAAAGATCTGCAATAACATCATCTGAAAATCTTTTTTCTGAAACCGTACTGTGAGTAACACCAGAATCAAACCAAACATCTAAAGTATCTTGAACTTTTACATATGAGTCACTGCTATCTATAAAATCGCTCAAATCAAGACTATCCCATGCAGAAATTCCATTTTTTTCAATAACATCAGCAAACTTTTTAAATAATTCGCCCTGATCAGGATGAATTTCACCAGTATCTTTATGAATTAGTAATGTTAATGGAATACCCCACTTTCTCTGTCTTGAAATACACCAATCTGGCCTATCAGTAAGCATACTCTCAATTCTTTGCAGACCCCATGAAGGCTCCCATTTGACTTCACTAATGCTTCCAAGAGCATTCTTAAGCAAACCCCCTTTGTCCATTGAGATAAACCACTGAGGTGTGGAGGTAAAAATCAAAGGTGTTTTATGTCTCCAGCAATGAGGATATGAATGATGATAATCATCACAATTAATCAATGCACCTACTTCATCAATTTTTTCTATAACAAGAGAATCTGCTTTTAATGGAGGCAGACCAGCAATAAAATCAATTTCTTCTTTAAATAATCCTTTGCTGTCTAATGATTTTATGATTTCTATATTATTTTTTTTACATATCGAAAAGTCATCCATACCGTGTGCTGGAGCTGTGTGAACACACCCTGTACCTGCATCGGTAGTAACATGATCAGCATGAAGAAGTTTAGATTTTCTATCTATGAATGGATGAATTAAATCAATATCTTCTAATTCATGGCCTTTTACTGTTGAAATCTTCTTAACCTCAACACCCCACCTGTCAGAACATGATTCAATCATCGAATCAGCGATAATATGATGAGAATTATCAATTTTGATAAGTGTGTATTCCAAATCTGGATTAATACATACAGCTACATTTGATGGTATTGTCCATGGAGTAGTTGTCCATATAATAAAAGAAATAGATTCATTTTCTGAAAAACCAAAAACAGTTTTTACCCTATCAAGGCTCTCTTCATCAACTTTAAAAGCTACATCTATAGATTTAGAAATCTTATCTTGATATTCAACCTCAGCCTCGGCTAAGGCGGAACCGCAGTCTTGGCACCAATGAACTGGCTTTTCACCCTTTTGAAGATGATCAGCTTCATATATTTTACCCAAAGCTCTTATGGCATCAGCCTCAAAAGTTGAATCTAGGCTTTTATATGGATTGTCCCATTCACCAAATACACCAAGCCTAATAAAATCTTTCTTTTGGTTTTCGATTTGAGTGAGTGCGTATTCCTTACAAGCTTCCTGAAAACTTTTCTTATCTTGAACAAGTTCACTTCTTTTTCCGTGCTTCTTTTCAATATTCAGCTCAATTGGCAATCCGTGACAATCCCACCCCGGAACATATGGAGCATTTTTTCCAAGGAATGTTTTTGATTTAATTGTAATATCTTTTAGTATCTTATTAACTGAATGACCGAGATGAATAGATCCATTAGCATATGGAGGCCCATCATGCAGAATAAAAGTTTCATCATTTTTATGAAGTTCTCTTAACTTTTTATAAATATCAATATCATTCCAAAATTCTATTATTTCAGGCTCTTTTCTAGGCAAACCTGCTTTCATGGATAATTCTGTTTCAGGAAGATTAAGAGTATCCCTATAATTAATCGTCATTTTTTATTTTAATAAGTTTTTTGCTGTTGTTATGTCTTTTTGAATTTGTGATTTTAACATGTCTAAGTTCTCAAACTTCTTTTCTTCACGTATTTTATTTACAAATTGTACTGTTAACCTTTTTGAATAAATCTCTTGATCAAAATTAAATAAATGAACTTCAAGTACTGGATTAGAGCCACCCACTGTAGGCCTAATGCCCATGTTAGCTATGCCATCAAAGGACTTTCCTTCTAAAGCAGTTCTAACAGCATATACTCCAGAAATAGGAAGTTTTTGCCTTGGAAGCCAAATATTTGCTGTTGGCACACCAATTGTTCTTCCAAGATGCTGTCCATGGACTACTTTACCTGAAAAGGTATAAGGCCTTCCTAGTAAAATCTCAGCAAGCTCAAAATCATCATTTAGGAGAGCGTTTCTTATTCTAGTACTGCTAACTCTTTGATCCTTATAATTAAACGTTTCAGTATTCATTACTTCAATACCTTTCTTTGAGCCCCATTTTGTTAAAAGGTCAAAATCGCCTGCTCTATTAGCCCCAAATCTAAAATCATCACCTACTGTTAAAGATGCCAGGCCAACAGAATCTAATACATCTGAAATAAAAATTTCAGGAGTCATTTTTCTCAAAGAATTATTAAATTTAAGAAAAAAAGCAAAATCCATTTCAAAATCTCTAAGAAGTTCAAATTTTTTCCTCCAGGGACAAATTCTTGGAGGTGCTGCATTCTGCGAGTTATTATTTGCAGCAAAGTACTCAGATGCATGCGGTTCTGTAAAAAAAACTATTGAGGAACCGTTTGTTTTTTCCGCTTTATTTTTAATTTTTGACAAAATAGCCTGATGGCCTTTATGCAGACCATCAAAATTTCCTATAGTTCCGTGGAGTATTGGATTTGGATGTGATTTTTTAAAAAAATCTAAATTATGTAATCCTCTTATTAAGTACATTTTAATTTAAAAATTCTTTAAAAGAATATCCTCTAATAATTCTTGAAATAATGAAGTATATGAATATTGATATTGTAACTTTGAAAAGAAGTGCCAACACTCTTTCGGTCTGATTTAGGTCTAAAAAATTAAAGAATTGAGCAGAGTAATTTAAAAAAACTATCACCAAGATAGAAGGTATTAGTATAGAAAAATTAAACTTGTTAAATGGATTAATAAGATTAATTAGGCCATCCTTTACCAAAATTACTTCAAGAATAACTACGCTGACAATAGCAGCAATTGAGCTTCCTACTGCTATACCAATGTGTCCTAAGCCAAATTCAAATGCTAATAAATAATTCAAAAAGGCATTGAGCACCAATGAGAGTAATGCAACATACATAGGTGTTTTTGAATCTTTTCTTGCAAAAAATGCTGGAGTTAAAACTTTCATAAGCATGAAAAATGGTAAGCCAATTGAAAATGCCATTAAGCTCAATGATGATTGCTGGACATCATATGATGAAAACTCGCCTCTTAGAAAAATTGTGCTTATCAAGTCTACTGAACATAGATACAAACCAATAAAAGATGGCAATCCTATAAATAAAACAAACCTTTGACCTTTTTGTAATTCGGATATAAACAAGTTTTTATTATGAGTAACATCAATTTTTGATAAGGTTGGTAAAAGAACTGTGCCAATAGCAATTGCAAATAAGCCCATTGGGAATTGAATTAATCTATCAGACACATACAACCAGGTTGGGCTACCTGTTTGAAGTAAAGATGCAAAAATAGTATCAATAAGTAAATTAATCTGAATAATTCCACCAGCAAGAATTGCTGGAAATACAAGCGTAATAAATTTTTTTAAACCTGGGTGAGACCAGTTAAGATTAGGCCTTGGAAGTCTATTAATTTTTTTTAATGCAATTATATGTATTACTAATTGCATGAATCCAGCTGCAAGAACCCCCCATGCTAATGCATATACTGGAATACTAAATTTTGGTGCTAGATATACTGCAGCTATTATTAATGAAATATTAAATATTAAAGGTGTAAATGCCGGTATAGAGAAACGATCATGGCTATTTTGTATGCCGCTTGAAAAAGCAACTAAAGAAATTAATGCTAAATATGGAAACATTATTCTTAAAATATTTACCGCTAAGTCTTTTTTAAAATCATCAAAATAAAATCCTGGAGCAAATATAAAAATAAAAATTGGAGCTATTAATAGCACTATAAGTGTGAAAAAAAATAAAACACTTAAAAATGATCCAGCCAAAGCATTGAGAAAGCTGTATATATCATTTTCATTTTCATTTTTCTGATAGTCACTATAAATTGGAATAAATGCTTGGTTGAAAGCACCTTCGGCAAAAAACCGTCTAAAAAGATTTGGAATTTTTAAAGTCACGACAAAAATATCATGAAAAACTGATGCTCCAAGCAGGCTTGTTGTAGCAATATCTCTTATTAAACCAAAAAGTCTAGATAAACCAGTCCATGCTGAAACCTGAGTTAATGCTTTTAAAATTTTATTTGATTTAACATTAGTCATCTTTTTTAAAATCCAATGAGGCAGAATTAATGCAATACCTTAATCCAGACGGTTCTGGGCCATCATTAAATACATGTCCTAAGTGAGCGTCGCACTGCTTGCACTTGACTTCGATGCGTGACATTCCATGAGAGAAATCAGGGGTTTCAGATATTCTTTCTTTATCTTTTGGAAGAAAAAAACTAGGCCAGCCACAGCCAGAATCATATTTTGTATCAGATTCAAATAATGGAGCATTACAGCAAATACAATTATATTGTCCTTTTTCTTTAAAATCCCAGTACTTACCTGTGAAAGGTTTTTCTGTTCCTGATTGCCTAGTTACAAAATAACTTTCATCACTTAGTTTAGATTTCCAGTCTTCATCTGATTTTTTTTTAAACGACATTAATCAATTGTAATGAACAACAATCAATATAGGTAGAGCTTTAAAATGAAATTATAAAATTTAATTATGAGGCTTTATCAATCTTTACTGCTTTATCAGAATCATTGGCATATTTTACGAAATCTTCTAAAAGTGTTTCAGAGGGAAAATATATTCTTCTTCTTCTATCCACATTAGATTGCTCTTCGTTGATATAACCTAACTGTACAGCTTGTTTTAACACTTGTAACCTTTTAATTCTTGATGCAAATTTTTTAGGAACTAGAGATATTGCATATTCTTGGGAAATTTCATTACCCTCAAGAGCTTCCCACATAAAACTCATTAAAAAATAAAACCTATAGGTATCAGCTTGAAAAAAATTTAGTGAATCTGGGTTATTAGGGTTATCGATAGTTGCGCTTAAAACTCTTCTTATTAGTTTCTTTGAGTTATTAACAGATTTTTCATCAATTTTATGCATTTTTGTTATGTTCATTTTTTTCCCTATAATTTTATATCTACTTTATATATGCAATTTGAATGCCAAATATAAAAGCTTAATTTGCACACATTATTTGCAAAAATATTAATTTATTGTTTATTTTTTATTTATTGAGTTGAAATATATGTTTTTTATACATAATTTTAATATAAAAAAAAGCTGTTGTGTCGAATTAACGGCAATTTCTTTATATAAATTAAGCAAAAAATCTAAATTTCAATATCTTTTCTAAAAGAATGATTGTATCTACACTTTTCAAAAGTTTTTTTTGGGTCATTATCAGCATTTAAATAATTTCTTTTAAACTCGGAGGACTCTATATCAATTTGATATTCGGAATAATAGGCATTAATACTAAAGGATTCTAATAAATTAATTACTTCATAAAATTTTTCTATTTTTAAATTATTTTTTGATTGCAAACCATCATTTATTTTTAGAATCTTTTGTAAATATTTAATTAAATTAATTGTTGAATTGATTTTGCCATTATGACTATGCCCGGCTATGTGAGGGGTAGATAAGAGAGCATAATCAATGATTTCTCTAGAGGGAGTTGGCTCATTTATCCATACATCCGAAATATAATTTACTTGATTGCTTTCTAATAAATAATCCTCATCTACAACCCCTCCTCTAGAGGTGTTAATTAGGATTTTATCGGTTATATCATCCAAGAAGAACTTATCTACTAGTTTGAATGTTGGATATGAATTGTTATAAGTTAGCGGAATATGAAGAGAAATTAAATCACAATCTTTAATTTCGTTTATATTGCATAAAAAATCGTGATCTAGGAATGGATCATAGACAAAGCATGGAATAGAGAACGTGTCTAAAACAACTTTAAGTTTTTTTCCAATGTTTCCATAACCAACTATTCCAATTTTGTTATTTAAATCAAAAAGTTTTTCTTCATTTAGATAGCATACAGCAGACATAACGTAATTAACTACTGACCATGAATTAGCGCCAGGTGTGCAAAACCATTTTATATTCTCTTTTTTAAGATATTCTAAATCTATATGATCCATTCCAGCTGTCGCTGATCCAACGATTTTAATTTGAGTATTTTCCAGCAATGTTTTGTCTACTTTAGTTATTGATCTAACAAATACAGCCTCAGATTCTTGCAAAGAATCATTAGTTATTTCCTTTGTTTCAAGATATAAGAATTCTATTTCTTCAAATCCGTTTATTGTGGTAGCAATTTCTTCAAAGGATTTTATTCCTTTATCAACAACTATTTTCATACATTAGTTATTTTTATCTGGCATGACTAAACTTTTTAGCCATCCAAATATACTATTTGGACCAAGTGTATATTTATCCAACGCATCAAATTCTTTTGCAAGTTTTAAAGGGTCTTCAAGGAAATTTGCTCTTGTGTTGAATTCAACATCGTCAAGTGTCTT
Source organism: uncultured SAR86 cluster bacterium (assembly GCA_902558375.1). Classification (GTDB taxonomy): domain Bacteria; phylum Pseudomonadota; class Gammaproteobacteria; order Magnimaribacterales; family D2472; genus SCGC-AAA076-P13. The sequence continues at coordinate 6,011 of CACEDQ010000001.1, read as the reverse complement.
AACTAGTTTAGCTGGATTTCCTGCAAATATTGAATTTGGAGGTACATCTTTTGTAACTACTGCGCCAGCGCCAATAATACTATTTTTACCAATCGTCACCCCTTTGCATATAATCGCACTATCACCAATCCAAACATTATCCTCAAAAACTACTGGCTTAGTATTGCCAACCGGTTCTGCTCTATCATATATACCATGCCAATCAGCATCTGAAATATATGCACCATGTGCAATCATGCAAGCGTCTCCAATAACTATGCTTTTAGCGGACATTATTCTAACGCCAGGAGTAATCAAACAAAACTTACCAATTTTTATTTCGCCCTTATGCTCACCAATATCCCATGAGGTGAATTGAATGTGAGCATCTTTAGATCCAATTAAAGTAGGATAATCATCAATTGAAACATTTCCACCGAATACCTTTATGTATCTTGGCTTGAAATATGCACCTCCTTTTCCAAGATAATCAAATTGTGGTTCTAAGAATTGTCTTACATAAATTTTGACAATTTTAGTAACTAATTTTTTTAACCAATATGGTCTATTGTCTTTTCTGATAATAATCTCCAAAGGTGATATTTTAATATGATAAAGTAGCGGGAAAATTATTTCATAAAAATTGATTAAAAAATATTTAAAAGAATTTAAGCACCTCTCTAATATTGGATTTCCAATATTTGGTTCTCAATTATCTTATGCTCTGATGGGCACCACCGATACAATTATTGCTGGGAGAGCAAGTGCGTCAGACTTAGCAGGTCTTGCTGTAGGAAATGCATTTTCTATGACTATTTTTATGTTTTTTTCTGGTGTAATTTTTGCAGTAACTCCGATAGTTGCACAACTTTATGGAGCAAAAAAATTCCAACTAATTGGTCAAAAACTGAGAGAAGTTTTATGGATATCTATTTTTTTGGGATTCCTAATTGCTTTATTGTTTATGAATATGGGAATAATTTTAGATGTATTGCCTATTGATAAGAGTGTTACAGATATTTCAGAAAAGTATCTTAAAGCTGTGGCGCTAGGTTTTGCCTTTATTACGGTATTTACTTGCTTGAGATGTTATAGCGAAGGTATGACTTTAACAAAACCGGTTTTTTATATTGCTGTCTTTGGAATGATTTTAAATATTCCTCTCGATTTAATTTTTGTATATGGATGGTTTGGGGCACCTAAGTTAGGTGGAGTTGGTTGTGGTATAGCTACTTCAATTGTTTCATTTATTATGATGATAACAATCTTAATTTACATCAATATTAATAAAAAATATAAAATTACTGAGCCATTTTCTAAATTTACGCCTCCATCCATTGAAACTACAAAAGAGGTATTTAAGCTTGGATTGCCAATTGGTTTTGGAATTTTTATCGAACTAAGTATGTTTTCAGGTGCCCAAATTATTTTAGGTATATTGGGTGAAGATATTGTTGCTAGCCATGCTATAGCAATTAATGTCGCTAGTTTATTTTTTATGGTCCCATTAGCAGTTGGTTTGGCTGCTGCAACAAGAGTTGGTAATTTAATTGGCGAGAATAATTATAGACAAGCTAAAGTCGCCTCTTCATCGACAATTTATTTATGTATTTTAACTGCATTAATGAATGTGATATTAATTTTAAGCTTTAGAGAGCTAATAGTTAACATATATACAACAGATGAAATTATATTTTCTCTTGCTGTGTATTTATTAATTTTTGCTGCGATTTTTCAACTGCCTGATGGAATTCAAATGGGCGCTCTTGGAAGTTTAAGAGGTTTTAAAGATACTTTTGTTCCAATGATACTTTTATTTATTTCTTATTGGATATTTGCAATGCCAATTGGATATTATCTTACTATGACAGGTTTTGATTCCCCAATGGGTGCTGCTGGAATGTGGTTTGGAATGATAATTGGATTAAGCATATTTGCACTTTTAGCAATAATAAGACTTAGATGGATTGTTAAAAAATATCTTAAAAAAATTGTAGTTACTTATTAATCACTTTTGCTACAGTTGAACCAATCTCAGTAAGATTATCAGCAACATGAACCCCACATTCTTTTAACTTAGAAATTTTATCTGCAGCAGTACCTTTGCCTCCAGCAATTATTGCACCAGCATGCCCCATTCTTTTTCCAGCTGGAGCGGTTTGGCCTGCAATATAAGAAATAACTGGTTTTGAAACATTATTTTTTATAAATTCTGCAGCATCTTCCTCAGCAGTTCCTCCAATTTCTCCAACCATCACTATGGCTTCGGTTTGAGGGTCGTTTTCAAATAATTCAAGTATATCTATAAAAGATGAACCTGGAATAGGATCGCCACCAATACCCACACAACTGCTTTGACCAAAGCCTAAATCAGTTGTTTGTTTAACCGCCTCATAAGTCAATGTACCAGACCTTGAAATGATGCCAATAGATCCCTGCATATGAATGCTTGCAGGCATAATGCCTAATTTAGCCTCTCCAGGCGTAATAAGACCGGGACAATTAGGGCCTATTAAGGTGAGACCTAATTCATCAACTCGTTTTTTAACATCAAGCATATCTAGAGTTGGAACGCCCTCTGTAATACAAACAATTAATTCTATTCCTGATTCTGCAGCCTCTAAAATAGAGTCTTTACAAAAAGGAGCTGGAACAAATATCAATGATGCATTTGGCTGAACACTTTTTACAGCTTCATCCATGGTATCAAATACCGGCTTTCCTAGATGAGTTTGACCTCCCTTACCTGGAGTAATACCCCCAACAATATTAGTGCCATACTCTATAGCTTGCTCTGAATGAAGAGTTGCCTGTGAGCCAGTAAAACCTTGAACAATTACTCTTGTATTTTTATTAACTAAGATACTCATTTTGCTAATTCCACTGCCTTCTTAGCTGCATCACCAAGATTGTTAATACTTTCTATTTTTATATTAGCTTTAGATAAAATTTCTGAGCCTAAATCTGCATTATTACCCTCAAGCCTAACCACCACAGGTATCTCAACACCGACCTCTTCAATTGCCGCTAAGACTCCCTCTGCAATAAGATCACACCGAACTATTCCACCAAAAATATTTACTAATACAACTTTTACTTCTGGATCATCCAAAATAATTTTAAATGCTTTAGAGACCCTCTCTTGTGTTGCTGTCCCTCCAACATCAAGAAAGTTTGCAGGATTTCCACCAAAGTACTTTATTGTATCCATTGTCCCCATTGCAAGGCCTGCTCCATTAACCATACAGCCAATATTTCCATCTAAAGAAACATAACTTAAATCATTCTTTGCTGCTTCAGATTCTCTAGGATCTTCTTGAGATGGATCATGCATTTCTGCAATTTCAGGCTGTCTGTATATAGCATTTGAATCTATATTTATTTTTGCATCTAAACAGTGCAACAATCCTCCACTTGTTATGACCAAAGGATTAATTTCAAGCAAACTTAAATCTTTCTCAATAAATAGTTTCATTAAATTTTTAAGCATTGGAGTAAATTGTTTGGTTTGCTCATTGTTTAACTTTAAAACTTTTGCGATTTTTCTTGCTTGAAAACCTTGAGCGCCGCATAGAGGATCTATTGGTTCATAGATAATTTTCTCCGGAGAATTTTTTGCAACTTCTTCGATATTTACTCCCCCTTCACTTGAACCAATAAAGACAACTCTTTGAGAATCTCTATCAACTACAGCGCTTAGATATAATTCTTCAGCTATGTCTGTACATTCCTCGATAAGAACTGAATTAACTAATTGACCTTTTTCATCTGTTTGATAAGTTACTAGCCTCTTTCCTAACCACTTCTTTGCAAATAAAATTGCATCTTCGGGAGTATCAACTAACTCAACTCCACCCGCTTTACCCCTTCCACCAGCATGAACTTGAGCTTTAACAACCCATTTAGAACCGCCAATATCTCTGCAAGCTTTATGTGCATCTTCTGCTTCATAAATAACTTTACTATTTGATACAGGCAAGCCATATTGTGCAAAAAGTTCTTTGCCTTGAAATTCATGTAGATTCATTTTCTTTTATTTCCTATATGTATAGCTTCATTATTTACAGCCAAAGCTGCCTCATGAAGAGCCTCAGAAACTGTTGGATGACTGAAAATTGTTAATCCAAGATCCTCAGAGCTAGCGCCAAATTCCATAGATATTAATGCTTGTTGAACAATTTCTGCAGCAGAAGGACCGAATACATGAACTCCTAGAATTGTGTCTGTTTTGGCATCAGATAAAAGCTTTACGAAACCAACTGATTGATCAACTGCTAAAGCTCTACCACTTGCTGCAAAAGGAAACTTGCCAACTTTATATTCAATATTTTCATCTTTTAACTCTTCCTCATTTTTGCCAACCCAAGCAATTTCAGGATGTGTGTAAATTACAGATGGCACTAAGTCATAATTCATTTCTGCATGTTTTCCAGCAATCCTCTCTGCAACCATAATACCTTCTTCACTACCTTTATGAGCTAACATAGGTCCTCTTACTACATCGCCTATAGCCCAAATGTTTGCAGCATTTGTTTGACAATGTTCATTTACGTGTATAAAACCTCTTTCATCCAAACTAACACCTGAATCCTCAGAAAAGACATCTTGTGTATTTGGCTTTCTGCCTACCGCAACAATTAATTTGTCGAATTTCATTTCCTCAGACTTACCTTCAGTCTCATAAGTTACATTTACTGAATTTTTAAGACTTTTTGATGAAGTTAATTTGCAACCCAGCCTTATATCAAGGCCTTGTTTTTTGAAATCTTTAAGAGTTTCTTTTGCAATTTCTTTGTCAGCCATAAATAAAAAATCATCCATTGCTTCAATTACTGTTACTTTTGAACCCAACCTTGCCCATACACTTCCTAATTCAAGGCCTATGACACCAGCACCAATAACACCAAGAGTTTGAGGAACAGAATCAATTTCTAAAGCACCAGTACTATCTAAAATATTTTTATCATCAAATTTTGCAGAACCAATTTCTATCGGAGAAGATCCTGTTGCGATGATAATATTTTTAGATTCAATAATTTCAACATCACCACTAGAATTGGTTACTTCAATTTTTTGACCAGCAATTACTTTGCCTCTTCCAGGAATAGGAGTAACTTTATTTGCTGCAAATAGCCCACCAATACCGCCTGTAAGTTTTTTTACAATGTCATCTTTCCTTTTCATCATTGCCGGAAGGTCTAATTCAATATTTTTGATACCTATACCATGGGTTTTTAAATGATTTGCAGCATCATGATATCTGTGAGAAGAATCTAAAAGCGCCTTAGATGGAATACAGCCAACATTCAAACAGGTGCCACCGAACGTAGGATTACTATCTGAATCGGTATATTCTTCAATACATGCAGTTTTTAAGCCCAATTGGGATGATCTAATTGCAGCCACATAACCGGCCGGTCCTCCACCTATTACAACAACATCAAACATAAATTTCCTCTTTTTATAAGTTTAATAATAATCTTTCTGGTGATTCTAATTGTTCTTTAATAGAAACTAAGAACCTAACTGCCTCTTTTCCGTCAAGAAGCCTATGATCATAGCTCATTGCTAAATACATCATTGGTCTAATTACAATTTCACCATTTACAGCTACTGGTCTTTCCTGAATAGCATGCATGCCAAGTATTGCAGTTTGTGGTGCATTTAATATTGGCGTCGATAAAAGAGATCCAAAGACACCGCCATTAGAAATAGTAAATGTTCCGCCTTGCATTTCATCAATTGTAAGCTTGCTATCTCTAGCCTTCTCCGAATACTCAAGAATTGATTTTTCAAGTTCAGGAAGAGATTTTGTATCAGCATCTTTTATAATCGGAACAACAAGACCCCTATCTGTAGAAACAGCAACACCTATATCTTGATATCCATGATAGACAACATCAGATCCATCAATTGATGCGTTGACTATTGGGAATTTCTTTAAAGCTTGAACTGCAGCAATTACAAAGAAGCCCATAAAACCTAACTTAATGCCATGTTGTTTTTCGAACTCTTGTCCATACTTGCTTCGT